>DATBMU010000073.1:0-11573 GCA_036554665.1 Actinomycetota bacterium
GAAGGCGCCGTGACGGCCAGCGCCGACCCCTGGATGACGTCGAGCGTGAACGGTGCGGCCGCGGTCTCGGTGCCGAGTGTGAGGCTCACGCCCGCCGGCTGCGACTGCATCGTGATCGCCACCGTCTTCGGGTCGAGCCGCCGCGTCACGGTGCGCGTGAGCCCGAAGCCGTCGGTCGCCGTCAGCTCGAGCTCTAGATAGGACGGGTACTCGTGGTCGGGCGCCACGAAGGAGCCGCCGGCGGTCCCGACGAAGTCCTGCAGCGGATGCGCGTGACACGTCGACGGGCAGTGCTGCAGCGTCAACGACCACGAGAGCTGCGCGGCGCCGAGCGCTCCGTCCTGCGTGTCGAAGGCCGAGCCGGCGAAGTTCACGACGTCACCGACGTTCCACAGGAACCCCGGCTCGGGGGCGTCGATCGACGCCGTCGGCGGCGACTCACCCGGCGAGACCACGACGGTGTCCGTCCCGGAGTCGTCGCTCGGATCCGTCACGCGGAGTCCCACGTCGATCGTCCCGGCCTGCGTGTACACGTGGGACGGCGTCGGCGACGTCGAGTCGTCGAACTGGCCGTCGCCGTCGAGGTCCCACGCGTAGGTGAGGGGGTCGTCGTCCGGATCGGACGAGCCGGTCCCGTCGAAGTTCACCGTGAGCGGCAGCGCGCCGAACGTCGGCGACGCCGTGGCGACGGCCGTCGGAGGCTGGTTGCCCGCGAAGTAGCTGATCCGCCAGATGCTGCCGGAGACGATGTCGACGTAGAACAGGTCGCCACCCGGTCCGACCTCGAGGTCGACCGGGAACTGCGCCGGGGAGACGAACCCTTGCACGGTCGCCGGATCGGGCGCGCCGCCGGAGCCCGGGAACATCACCCAGATGCAGCCGCGCGTGTAGTCGCCGAAGAACAGCGCGTTGTCGTACTCGGACGGGTAGGAGCCGCCCGCGTAGAACTCCATCGCCGAGATCGACGAGCTGCCAGCCGCGCACCCGTCGTCGGGGTCGATCGGCGAGCCGCGTCGGTAATTGAACACGGGCTCGACGTGGCCGCCCTGCGCGTACAGGTCCTCGCAGATCGTGAGGTTGAGGCCGTCGTAGCCGGCCTGCCGCCGCGTTCCCTCGTAGCAGGGCCACCCGTAGTTCTCCACGGGGGCCGCGGGCGAGGTGAGGACGTCGATCTCCTCGTAGTTCCGCCAGCCGACGTCGCCGAGCCACAGGTCGTCGGTCCCGGGTCGGAACGCGAAGCGGAACGTGTTCCGAAGGCCGTAGGCGAGGATCCGGGCGACGTTCGTGTCGGGGTTGCCGACGTTCGGGTTGCCCGCGAACGGCGCGCCGGTGGCGGGGTCGACGCGGATCAGCGCGCCGTCCAGGTCGGCCGGGTCTCCCGAGGTCCGCAGGTCCTGGCTCCGCAGGGCTCCGCCCTCGGCCGTCGGAGGCGTCTGGGTCCCGCCCACGCCGACCGGCGGGTCGCCGCACGGGTTCGGCGGGATCCCCGACTGGCCGTAGTCCGCGTACGCGAAGCTCGCGGCGTCGCCGCCGGTCGCGTACAGCGCGCCCTCGGGCCCGAAGGCGATATCGCCGAGCGAGTGGCTCGGGAACTGCTGGCACCAGCCCTGGACCAGCAGCTGCTCGGGGCCCGCCTGGTTCCCGATCGCCTGCATCCGCACGAGGCGACCGCTCGCGACGCAGCCGTTCGCGGTCGCGCCCGGCGGCGACGGGCACTGATCGGACAGGACGCCGACCTGCCCCCACTTCGGGGCCGGCCCCCCGACGTCGCCGTCGTACGTGTACAGGGCGTAGACATAGGGGTTCGCCGGGAAGTTCGGGTCGAGCGCGATCGACATCAGCCCGCGGTCGAAGAAGTTGTAGACGTTCGTGCTGAGGTCGGCGAACACGCTCGGCGAGGGGTCCGACAGGTCGTCGAACACCTTGATCAGCCCGCTCTTCTCCGCGACGAAGACTCGGCCGTCCGAAGCGAAGGACACGGCCATCGGCTCCGTGAGGCCGTCGATCACGACGCTCTCCTGGAACCCGGCCGGCAGGAGCTCGGCACCCGCCGCGGCCCTGGTCGCCGCGGCCGTCGACCGCTCGCCGAACAGGTCGCCGCGCTGCTTCAGCGGTCGGAGCGGGGCGGGCGAGCTCGTCGCCCCTGCGTCACCTCCGGTGCCCGCCGTGGCGGCGGGCGTGAGCGCCGCGGCGAGCCCGATCGTGAGGCACAGGCTCAGCACCCCGCGCAGACGCCGTGACGCTCGGACGGTGGACGATCTCATCGGTTCGCCTCCTGGAGGGCATCGTGGCGGGCCGGGACGTCGTCGAACCTGCCCGCCGCTTCTTGGACGATCTCGGCGAACAGGCGCGAGGAGCGCACGACCGCCGAGGGGTCGGCGAGCACGCCGAGGTTGAGCATGATCATCACGGTCGCGCCGACGTCGACGTAGGGCTCCATCTGGTCGACGACGTCGGTCGGTGTTCCGTGGAGGAAGTACTCGTGCACGAGCTCGAACGGGATCCGGCCGATCGCGTCCAGGGCCTCGTCCTTCGGCATGCCGGCCGGGATGTACGAGGTGAGCCCGTGGAAGTCCTCGCCCAGCGGGTGCTCCGCGCCCATCGACTTGAAGATCCAGTCGGGCAGCGAGAGGACGTAGCCCTTCACGAGCGGATGGTCGATCAGCTCGTGCGCGCGATCGTGGTCCTCGGCGAGCGCGACGTACGAGCGCATCGCCGCCGTGAAGCCGGACGGGTCGCGGCCGTTCGCGCGCATCGCGTCGTGGATCCACCCGAGCCGCTGGCGGTACTCGTCGAGCGGCAGCTTCACCGGCAGCCAGCCGTCCCCGTAGCGCCCGGCGATCTCGCACATCCGCGGGCCGAGCGCCCCCACCCAGACCTCGGGGAACGTCCCCTCGTACGGGCCGAGGCCCAGCACGGCGCCGCGCAGCGGGAACCACTCGCCCTCGAAGTCGACCTGGCCGTCCGCCTCCCAGAGCAGGCGGATCACCTGCAGGGCCTCCTCGAACCTCGACACCTGGTAGCGGTAGTCGATGCCGTACGGGACGGTGTTCTCGCCCTCGCCGGCGCCGATCCCGAGGATCACGCGGCCGTTGCTCATGTGGTGCAGGGTCAGGAACTCGTTCGCGAGCATCGCCGGGTGCCGCCGCAGCGGATCGGTGACGCACGTCGCGAGCCGGATCGTCTCGGTCGAGGTCGCGGCGGCCGCCATCGCGGCCACCGGGTCGAGGAACACGTGCGGGTTCCTCGCGCTCATCGTCGTGACCGGCGACACGTCCGGCGTCCAGATCGACTCCGGGAGCCATCCCATCAGGTGGTCCGGCCAGGTCATGACGCCGAACCCCTGGCGTTCCAGGGTCCTCGCACGTCTCGCGACGGCGGATGCCGGGGGGGCGATCGGGCCGGAGCTGCCGATCGTGACGCTTCCTATCGGGCACCCCCGTTCAGCGTGACGACGACCTCCGCGTACTCGACCGGCGCCGCCACCGACCCGTCGTCGGCGCGGTTGCTGCGCGCGACCAGGTCCATCAGCTCCTCGCCGAAGGCGCGGCGCTTCGCCTCGTCCAGGCCCTCGTAGATCTCGCGGATCGGCCCGAAGTACGAGGTGAAGAAGTCCCGCCAGTGCTCGAGGCTCCGGTACCGCAGGATCACCTCGCGCCGCTCGATGCGCAGGTCGGCGATCGATCCCTCGAACAGGTCGAGGAGCCGCTCGCGCGTGCCCCACAGCACGGGGGGCTTGAGGCCCCGGGCCGGGAGCGCGAACCGCGCCGCCGCCCGGAAGAAGCCGCCGGCCAGGCTCTCGGGCGTGAAGTTCGCCATCCCGATCTTGCCGCCCGGGCGCAGGACGCGGACCATCTCGGCCGCGGCGCGCTCCTGATCGGGCGCGAACATCACGCCGAACGTCGACAGGACCACGTCGAACGACGCGTCCGGGAAGGGCAGGTCCTCCGCGTCGCCGTGGACGAAGTCGACCTCGAGCCGCTCGGCGTCGGCGCGCTCCCGGCCCCGCTCCATCAACGCGTCGACGTAGTCGAGGCCGGTGACGTCGCAGAAGCGTCTGGCGGCGGCGATCGACGTGTTCCCGCTGCCGGTGGCGACGTCGAGCACCTGCTGTCCGGCGCGCAGGTCCACCGCCTCGCACAGCGATTCGCTGACGATGACGATCGTCGTGGCGAACCGGGAGAAGTCCCCTGCCCCCCACGCGCGTTGCTGGCCCGTCCTGATCCGCTCCCGATCGGGCTGCGTGGCTTGCGGCATCGCGCTCATGTTCTCGTCGCCTCCTCCCGGACGCCCGTGCGCGGCGCGTCCGGTCGTACGTCGGGGGGTGGGTGCGGCAGCGTCTCGTCGAGCCAGGCCACCACGGCCTCGATCACCTGGGGCTGGAGATCGATCGGCAGACGGAAGGAGGTGATCGGCGCGGCCGGGATCAGGTCGGTGCGCAGGCCCCGGTCGCCGTCGTCGGGCGCCCCGAGCTGGTCGAGGGAGTCCACGAGGCGGTCGTAGGCCTCTTCCGTGCCGAGGTACAGCAGGCGCACGCGCGCCGTCGTCAGCGCGGCGCGGAAGGTCGGGGTGAACCGCTGGACCGGGATCTGCGACCGCTTGCGGCGCATCCGGCGCACCAGCTTCTTCAGGCGCGGGATCCGGGCGGCGACGCGCCGGGCCCGCGATGTGACGGGGCCGGTCGCCCGCTCACCCGACTTGAAGACGATGGCGTCCAGGTTGCCGGGCAGGATGCAGGTGACGCTGCGGCAGGAGGGGAGGGCCTCGGCCACCCCGAGCGCGGTGCGCCCGCCCATGCAGTTGCCGATGGTCGCGACGGCCTCGACGCTCAGGTGCCGGGCCACGACGCGCGTCGCGGCGAGCGCCTCGTCCACCGGTGGCCGGTGGAGGTCGGCGAGCAGGGAGCCGGTGCTGTCGCCGAGCATCTGGTAGTCGATCCGCAGCGACGCGAACCCGCGATCCGCGAGCGCTCGCGCCGTGCGGGTCCACAGTCCGTACTTGTGGCTGCGCGGGGCGCCCAGGCCCTGAAGCAGGAGCACCAGGCCACGGGGGGTCCCTTCCGGCAGGGTGACGACGCCGGCGAGGCGCTGGTCCCCGTACGGGATGAAGATCGGGACGTCCCTCATCCGGCCTCCGCCGGGTCCGTCCGCCGACCGGTGCCCCATCCGACGGTCTCGGCGATCAACCGCCGGCCGATCTCCGCCTGGGTGTCGATCTTGCGACCACCCCCGGCCGGGCGGTGCCGGGGCTCGCCGAACGCGTTCGCGCGCTCGTCCGACACGACCCGGAGCTCGCTCCGTCCACCGAGCGCGCCCAACCGCGCGACGAGCCGCTCCGCGTCCGGGCGCGGCTGCGGTCCCTTCGAGACCTGCACGATCAACGAGCGACCTCGGAACGACCCGAGCCGCTCGACGAGGTCGAGCCCAACGAGCTCCTCGTGCATCCTCCGGCTGAGCGGGAACCCCTGGACGTCCAGGACGCCACGCTCCTCGAGGATCTGCTTGGGGTCGGGGGCGCTCTCGTCACGCTGGCGGTGCATCAGCTGGAGCAGGACAGAGAGCGTGAGGAGGGAGCGCGCGTAGGCCCCGCCGCGCACGATCGGCTCCCAGGCGACGAGCGCCGCGGCGCGGAGACGATCGGCCGCGAGCGCGGCCACGGTCCCGCCGAACCTCGCGCCGAGGAACCCGACCTCGGTGACACCGGTCGCCTCGACCAGCACGTCCGCGGCGTCGATCGCATCCCGCAGGTGGGACTCGAGACCGACGCCGTCGGGCGGCAGCTCGCTGTCGCCGTAGCCCTGGCCGTGGAAGCGCAGCACGGGGAACCCCTCGGAGGCCAGGCTCCGGGCCGCCGGGACCTCGTGCGTCGCGAGGTTCACCTGCTCCATCCCGTAGGAGTGGCAGATCACCCAGCCGGTAGCCCGGGGCTCGCCGAGCGGCGTGGCCAGCACCCCGACGGTCAGGCCGCCGCCGATCGACGGGGTGACGAACCGCTCACGGATGCCGGCGGCCCGGTCCTCGGCCTCGCGCAGGGATGCCAAGGCGTCGGCGACGGCGTCGTCGCCCAACGTTGCACCGCGCATGCTCATCCCGCGCTCGCCTTCGGACTCGGTTTCGTTGATCCGGGTAAGGTTCGGCGACCCGAGGCACGCTGTCTTGAGCCTTCCTGCGTACGTTCCCTACGCGGAAGGGCGGACCCCCGACGAGCAGGTTCGGACCGACGTCGGCGGAGGCGCCCGGGAGGTGCGCGCTCGTGCATCGGCCGCCCGCGCCCATCCCGGGCGTACGACCGGTGCGGTACGCAAGATACGCGCGGCGTTCGATGAGCGGCGCAGGAGCCCCCGCCTACACTCGCGTTCCTGTCCCAAGCGAGGAAGGGTCGTTCCGTGCCCGGATCAGAGGTGTCCGTTCGCGCAGAGCGCGTCCCCTGGGCGCGGCGCATCGCGGTGCGCCTGCGGCGTGACGTCCCGCTCGCGCTGATCGACCTCGCGATCGTGCTGCCGGCCTACCTCATGCCGCTGGTCCTGCGCTTCGACGGGGCGGTCCCGGACGCGTTCTGGGACTCCTTCTGGGCGTTCATCCCGGTGGCAGCGCTGATCCACCTCCTGTCCAACTACCTGTTCGGCCTCTACGGCCAGATGTGGCGCTACGCGAGCGTGCAGGAGGCCCGCCGGGTGGTCCTCGCCGGCCTGACCGCGACGGCCGTCGTGGTCCTCGCCGACCTGTGGCTCGACCGGGGGCTCACCCCGATCCCGCTGTCCGTCGCGGTGATGGGCGGGACGCTCTCGTTCATCGGCTTCGGCGGGGTCCGCTTCCAGAGCCGGCTGTTCGGCTTCCGCCGGCGCACCGTCCCCGAGCATCGGACGCGGATCCTGATCGTCGGAGCGGGGGACGCCGGCTCCCTCGTCCTGAAGGACATCCGCGCGAACCCCTCGCTCAGCCTGGATCCGGTCGGCGTCGTGGACGACGACCGCCGGAAGCTCGGGCTGTCGCTGCACGGCGTCCAGGTGCTCGGCACGCGCGCCATGCTCCCCTCGCTGGTCCAAGAGCTCGGGGTCGAGCAGGTCCTGCTCGCGATCCCGTCGGCGACGAGCTCGGTCGTGCGGGACGTCGCGGCGCTCTGCGAGGAGGCGCACGTCACCCTGCGGGTCCTGCCCTCGGTTCGGGAGATCGTCGGCGGCAGGATCACCGCTCGGGACATCCGCGATCTGCGGATCGAGGACCTCCTGGGGCGCCAGCAGGTCGAGACCGACCCTGCCGCGGTCCGGGAGCTGCTCGAGGGCAAGCGGGTCCTCATCACCGGCGCCGGCGGCTCGATCGGATCCGAGATCGTCCGCCAGGCGATGGCGTTCGAGCCGGCGACCCTGGTGCTCGTCGACCACGACGAGACGCACCTGCACGACATCCTGTCCGAGCTCCCGGCCGACGCGCGCGTCGAGGGCGTGCTCGCGGACATCCGCGAGCGCGAACGGATGCACGCGCTGTTCGGCGAGCATCGGCCCCAGGTCGTGTTCCACGCGGCGGCTCACAAGCACGTGCCGCTGCTCGAGACCCACCCCGACGAGGCCGTGCTGACGAACGTGCTGGGGACGGCCAACGTGGTCGACGCCGCGGTGGCCAGCCGCGTCCGTCGCTTCGTCCTGATCTCCACGGACAAGGCGGTGCAGCCGGCGAGCGTGATGGGCTCGACCAAGTGGTTCGCCGAGCAGATCGTGCGCAGCGTCCACGAGACCGGGTGCGTGTTCAGCGCGGTCCGGTTCGGCAACGTGGTCGGGAGCCGGGGGAGCGTGATCCCGACGTTCCTCAAGCAGATCTCGCAGGGCGGCCCCGTCACGGTCACCGACCCCTCGATGGCGCGGTACTTCATGAGCATCCAGGAGGCCGTCCAGCTCGTCCTGTACGCCGCGGCGCTGTCGCGGGGCGGCGAGGTCCTCACGCTCGACATGGGCGAGCCGGTCAACATCCTCGACCTCGCCCGCAAGCTGATCCGGCTCTCGGGCCGGGTCCCGGGCAAGGACGTCGAGATCTCGATCGTCGGCGTGCGCCCGGGCGAGAAGCTCGTCGAGGACCTGGTCCATCCCGAGGAGGAGCCGCTCCCGAGCGGTCATCCGGGGATCTCGATCTCGCGGCCTCAGGTCCCGGACCGCCCGGCGCTCCGGCGGGCGCTCCGCGAGCTCGAGGGCCTCGTGCACGCCGGCAACGCCGCCGCGCTCGCGGACGGGATGAAGCGCATGGCGGCCGGGTCGCTCGTGGAGTCGACCCCGGTGGCGGGGGCCCGATGAACCGCGCCGTGGTCGTCGCGCATCGGGACACGATGGTGGCCGAGGGGATCGCGGCCGCGCTGAACGCGTACCCGGGGATCATCTCGATCGGTGTGGCGACGACGGCCGAGGACGGCGAGCGCTGGGGCCAGAACGCGGACGCGATGGCGATCGACCGGCGCCTGCCCGGCGCGGAGGTCGCGGCCGCTCGCTTGCAGCGTAAGGGTGTACGCGTGGTCTGGCTGGGCGAGTCCGCCGTGAACGGCGACGGCGTGGCCGTCTCGCTCCGCGCGAAGATCGCCTCCCTCGCCTCCGCCCTCGTGCCGGACGCCCCGACGCACCCCACGACGATCGGGTGCCTGACGGCTCGGGAGCGCCAGGTGCTCTCGCTCGCGGCGCTCGGGCTCGCGGCGAAGCAGATCGCGAAGCAGCTCGGGATCAGCGCCAAGACCGTGGAACGGCACAAGACGAAGATCTTCGCGAAGCTCGGCGTTCCGAACCAGACGGCCGCCGTGAGCCTCGCGCTCTCCAACGGACTCCGGGTAGGTGATGCGTGGAACGGTTCTGGCATCTGAGGGCATTCCGCCGGTACTGGTGGGTCGTCATCGCGTCGATCGTGGTGGCGATGGCCGCCGCCGTCGTCGTCACGAAGGCGGGCGGCGACCCCGGTCCGCCGCGCACGACGTACGAGGCGACGACGAAGCTGTTCAACAGCGATGCGACGGTCGGCGGGTTCCAGGTCCGCGGCGGGGGTGTCACCGACCCCGACCTGCTCCTCGCGTTCCTCGAGTCCACCGAGGTCGCCGAGGCCGCGGCGGACGAGCTCGGCTTCGAGGGGACGACCGCTCAGCTCAACGCCATGGTCGAGGGCGCCGTCGTGGAGGGCACGAGCATCGTCGAGATCACGGCGACGAGCACGCGACCCCAGCACGCGGAGCAGGTCTCCCGGGCGTACGCGGATGCGCTGCTCGTCCGGCTGAGCGACTTCCAGCACGAGCAGAACCTCGAGCAGTTGGACGATGTCGAGCTCGACATCAGGATCCTCCGGGATCAGATCGCGGCCGCGGAGGCGTCCGAGGACGACCAGGCCGGGCAGGCGAGCGGGACCGATCTCGACGCCGAGCTCGTGCGCAAGCGGGCCGAGCGCGACGCGCTGCTCGACCCGAACCCGGACATCGGGTGGGAGGTCCTGAGCTCGGAGACGACCGCGCAGCCGATCGAGACGATCGGCTTCTCGGCGCCGCGGTCGTTGCCGGTCCGTCTGGCGATCGCGCTCGTGCTCGGCCTGCTGGCCGGCCTGGCGATCGCGCTCGTGATGGGACGCGTCGACACCCGGATCCGGACCAAGCGCGGGGCCGAGGAGGCGTTCGGTCTCCCGGTGCTGAGCGAGATCCCGGTGCTCCCGCGCCGGGCGCGGGCCGAGCTGATCACGAGCGACGACCCCACGTCGCGGTTCGCCGAGGGGTTCCGGATCCTCGGCGCCGAGCTCGTGCGAGGGCCGAGGTCGCGCCGCCGGGACGGCGAGGGCGACGGCCGGGTCGCCGGGGCTCCCAGCGTGCTCGTCGTCACGAGCGCCGGTCCCGCCGAGGGCAAGACCACCGTGGCCGCGAACCTCGCAGTGGCGCTCGCCGACATGGAGCGGACCGTGATCGTGCTGTCCTGCGACTTCCGTCGGCCGAAGATCCACGCGCTCTTCGGCGTGAGTCCCACCCCGGGGCTCGCCGAGACGCTCGGCGAGGCCGACGACGGCGGTCCGATCCTCGACCGGGTCGCCGTGCCGACGAAGATCCCGGGCGTCCGGCTCGTGCCGAGCGGCCAGGTGCGGGCGCAGCCGACCGAGCTGCTGAACTCACCGGTCCTGCGCCGCGTGATCGAGGAGGCGCGCGAGGCCGCGGACGTCGTCATCATCGACACGACGCCGATCCTCGCCGTGAGCGACGCGGCCTTCGTGGCGCCGCAGGCGGACGCGGTCCTGCTCGTCGCCCGGTCTGGGCGCACGACGGTGGAGGTGGCGGAGCGCACGACCGAGCTGCTCGCGCGGCTCGGCTGCCCCGCGATCGGGGTCGCGCTGAACCGCGCCGCCGAGACCGTCCTGCCGAAGGGGTACCGCGCCTACTACGAGCGGCGACCTGAGTGGGCCTCGGCGAACGCCGCCAACGGCGACGGGCGTCGCGAGGCCGACGCGGAGACCGCGGCGGACGATCGCGAACCGGTGAAGGCTGCGACGGCCGACGACGACGAGGACGCGGCGCTCGAGGCCCCGGCCGTGCCGACGGCCGCAGGCGGTGGGGATTCCCCCACTTCCCGTGTCACCCGCGAGGAGGATAGGGTCTAACGTGACGGCGTCATTGGCCTCGCCCACGGCGGTCGTCCGCGGCCTCATCACGTACACGGATTGGTGGCAGCCGTCCACCGGCTCCGTGATCCCCGTCGGCGCCGCGCGTCGCGACCGCGGGGCGACCGATGGGCTCGCCCCGGGCCTCCTCGACACGCTCGACGATCGCGCCGAGCTGTCGCGTCGGATGCGCTCGATGGACGATCGTGACCGACAGCTGCTGTTCCTGTGGTACGTGCAACAGCTCACCGTCGCGGAGATCGCCGCCGAGCTGCGCGTCTCCCGCCGCCACTGCTTCCGGCTGCGCGGAGACGCGATCCGGCGGCTCGTCGAGCTCGGGGACCCCGATCACCGGGCGGCCTGACGTCCGTTCGACCGACCTCAGAAGGGATCCATGGCAACCGACCACGACGTGATCATCATCGGGGGCGGGCCGGCGGGCTCGTTGCTCGCGTCCATGCTCGCGAAGCAGGGCCGCAGCGTGCTCGTCCTCGAGAAGGACATCCATCCGCGCGACCACGTCGGCGAGGCGCTCACGCCCTCGACGAACGTGGTGTTCGACCAGATCGGCTTCCTCGACAAGATGGAGGCGGTCGGCTTCACGCACAAGCCGGGCGTCGTCTGGACCACGCCGAACGCCCGGTCCGGCAAGTTCGTGTCGGTGCGCACGTCCGAGTTCCCCTTCCCAGGCGCCCCGCGTCCGTACTCGTTCAACGTCGAGCGGGACCTCTTCGACGCGATGCTGCTGCGTCACGCGCACGAGCTCGGCGCGACCGTGCTCCAGGGCGTGGCGGCCAAGGAGGTGCTGTTCGAGGGCGACCGGGCCGTGGGGGTCCGCGTGTCGCCGAGCGAGGGCTGGGAGCACGAGGCCCGCGCTCGCGTGGTCGTCGACGCGAGCGGCCGGCGCTGCCTGCTCGCCAACCAGCTCGGCCTACGCCGCAAGGACCCGGGGTTCAACCAGTTCGGGATCTACTCGTG
>DATBMU010000080.1:0-8037 GCA_036554665.1 Actinomycetota bacterium
GACATGCGCATCCTCATCCTCGGCGGCGACGGGTACCTCGGCTGGCCCACCGCGATGCGGTTCTCGAACGGCGGCCACGACGTCCACGTCGTCGACGACTACCTCCGGCGCCGCACCCACCAGGAGGCCGGCACCGACTCCCTGACCCCGATCGCCGCCGGCCTGCCGGAGCGCGTCGACGCGTGGAGGGACGTGACCGGCAAGGACATCGGGTACACCGAGGGTGACCTGTGCGACTGGGAGCTCACGCGCGGGCTCTTCGCGGAGTTCCGGCCGGACGCCGTCGTGCACTACGGCGAGATGCCGTCGGCGCCGTACTCGATGAAGGACCGCGACCACGCCGTGTTCACGCAGACGAACAACGTCGTGAACACGCTGAACGTCCTGTGGGCGATCCGCGACGTCGCGCCCGAGTGTCACCTGGTCAAGCTCGGCACGATGGGCGAGTACGGCACGCCGAACATCGACATCGAGGAGGGCTACCTCGAGATCCGCCACAACGGGCGTTCCGACTACCTGCCGTTCCCGAAGGTGCCCGGTTCGATGTACCACCTGTCGAAGGTCCACGACTCGCACAACGTCCACTTCGCCTGCCGGGTCTGGGGGGTGCGCGCCACCGACCTGAACCAGGGCGTCGTCTACGGCATCGAGACGGAGGAGACGCGCCTGGACGACCGGCTGCTCACGCGGTTCGACTACGACGACGTGTTCGGCACGGCCCTGAACCGGTTCTGCGTGCAGGCGGTGATCGGGCATCCGCTCACGGTGTACGGCAAGGGCGGGCAGACGCGCGGGTACCTCAACATCGTCGACACGCTGCGATGCGTCGAGCTCGCCGCGCTCAACCCGCCCGAGGCAGGCGAGTTCCGCGTCTTCAACCAGTTCACCGAGCAGTTCTCGATCATGGAGCTCGCCGAGCACGTCCAGAAGGCCGGCGCCGAGGTCGGGCTCGACGTCGAGGTCGATCACGTCTCGAACCCGCGCGTCGAGCTCGAGGAGCACTACTACAACGCGCAGCACACCAAGCTCCTCGATCTGGGCCTGCAGCCGCACCTGCTCTCGGAGACCCTGATCGAGTCGATGTTCGAGGTGATCGAGCGCTACCGCGACCGCGTGATCCTCGACCACATCATGCCGGCCACGCGCTGGAGAGGGATCCGGGAGGGCTCGGCCCGCTAGGCATGCTCGCGCTCCGGATCATCGGCGCCCTGCTCGCCTTGGGGTTCCTCGCCGCCGCGATCGCGCGGTACCGGCGGCGGCAGATGAGCCGCCTGAGCCTCATCATCTCGAGCGCGATCGCGATCGGCGTCGCGGTGCTGGCGCTCGTGCCCGACCTGTTCAACCCCGTGTTCGAGACGTTCAACTTCGAACCGGGGACGGGCCAGCGGCTGACCGCCGTCCTGCTGCTCGCCGTCGTGATCCTGTTCCTGCTCCTGATCCGGATGCAGTCCTACGTCGACACGAACGAGCGGAGCATCCGGCTGCTCGTCGAGTCGCTCGGACAGGCCGCGTTCGACTGGGAGCGAGCCGAGCGACTCCCCGAGGGCAAGCGGATCGTCGTGATCTCACCCGCGTACGACGAGGCCGAGAACGTCGGCCCGGTGATCCACGCGCTGCCGTCGGAGATCGAGGGCTACCGCGTGGTCCCGATCCTCGTCGACGACGGGTCGAGCGACGGCACGGCCGACGTCGCGCGCGCGGCGGGGGCGCTCGTCACCTCCCTGCCGATCCGGCGCGGCGGCGGCCTCGCGCTCCGCGTCGGCTACGACGTCGCCCTCAAGCTCGGGGCGGACATCGTCGTCTCGATGGACGCCGACGGCCAGCACCAGCCCGAGGAGCTGCCGATCGTCGTGAAGCCGATCATCGAGGGCCAGGCCGATCACGTGAACGGCTCGAGGATGCTCGGCGACTACGAGCGGGGCCCGCTGATCCGCCACCTCGGGGTGCACTTCTTCTCCTGGCTCGTCACGATCCTCACCGGCCAGCGCGTGACGGACATCTCGAGCGGCTACCGGGCGACGCGGGCGGACACGCTCCGCAAGCTGATCCTCGAGCAGGACCAGTTCTGGACCTCCGAGGTGACGATCGAGGCGCTCCGGCAGCGGGCCCGGATCGTGGAGGTCCCCGTGACGTTCCTCACGCGTCGCGGGGGGGAATCGAAGAAGCCCAAGTCGCTCCGCTACGCCTGGAACTTCACGAAGGCGATCACGAAGACTTGGCTGCGCTAGCCGCGGCGGCGACCTCGCCGGCGAGCCGCGCGTTCGCCTCGAGCAACGCGAGGTTGGCGTCGAGGCTGCGACCCCCCGTCCGCTCCGCGAGGCAGGACAGGAGGAACGGCGTGAGGGCCTTCCCCGCAACGCCCAGGCGCCCCGCCTCCGCCTCGCACGCGCGGACCGCGCGCGCGATCTCGTCGGGGTCCAGCGCGTGCTCGGCCGGGACCGGGTTGCACAGCACGACCGCCGAAACCAACGCGAGCGTCTCCAGCGCGCGCAGGATGCGCGCCGCCGCCGCGGGATCGTCGACGCGCTGCTCGAGCTCCACGCCGGCGTCGATCGAGAGGAAGCCGGGGAGGCGGTCGCACCGGTAGCCGACGACCCCGACGCCGAGCTCGTCGAGGCGCTCCGCGGTCGCGACGGGGTCGACGATGGACTTCGGGCCCGAGCACACGAGCAGCACGCGCGTCCTGGACAGCTCCACGAGGTCGGCCGACACGTCCTCGGAGCCGGGATGCACGCCCCCGATGCCGCCGGTCGCCGCGACCCCGATCCCGAGCCGCCCGGCGGCCCAGATCGTCGCCGAGACCGTCGTCGCGCCGAGGCCGCCGGCGGCGATCGCGAACGGGACGTCGCGACGCGCGACCTTCATCGCCGAGCCGGGCTCGGCGAACGCCGACAGCTCGTCGTCCGAGAGCCCCACGCGGAGCGAGCCCTCGACGACGCCGGTCCACGCCGGCACGGCACCGGAGGCGCGGACGGCGGCGCTCATCCGGCGCACGCACTCGGCGTTCCTCGGCGGTGGGAGCCCCTGTGCGACGACGCTGGTCTCGAGCGCCACCACCGGAGCGCTCGCCCGGAGGGCCTGCGCGACCTCCTCCCCCGACGCCTCGATCATCCGGGCGCGGGGCTCCGCTCCGGCCACGTCTCGTAGCTCGCGGCCACGAGCGCTCCGGCCCGGCACGCGGCGTGCAGCGCGTCGCCCGGCGACCGTCCCGCCGCGAGGTGCGCGAGGAGGACCCCGTCGAACGCGTCCCCGGCCCCCGTCGGATCGAGCTCGCGGACCGGCGTCCCCGCGTAGCGGACGACGAGCCCCTCCCAGGACATCACCGCGCCGGCCTCTCCGAGCTTCACGCAGACGACGGGGTACCGGTCGGCGAGCACGTCCGCGGACTCCTCGCCGCGGCGGCCCGTGAGCACCTCCGCCTCGCGCTCGTTCACGAGGATCGCGTTCGCCCGGGCCGTCTCCTCGAAGAACCGGGGGACGCCGAAGTCCCGGACCAGGGGCCACGACGCCGCGTCGACCGCCACGAACCGCGCCGCGGCGCGGTCGAGCGCCGCCTTGGCCGCCGCGAAGGTCGGCTCGAACAGGAGCGCGTATCCCGAGACGAGCACGGCCTTCGCCTCGATCCGATCGGGCAGGTCCTCGGGTCCGAGCCGCCCGTTCGCCCCTCGGTCGGAGACCATCGAGCGCTCGCCGGGCTCGTGCACGACGAGCATCGTCCCGGTGTCGGCCTCGCGATCGACGGCGAGCGCCGGCTCCACGCCGCGATGGACGAGCTCCTCGCGGATCAGCGCCCCGGCCGTATCGGACCCGACGCGTCCGTAGACGCGCGCCCGGGCTCCGGCCTCGGCCGCCCAGACGGCGGCGTTCGACGCACTGCCGCCGGGCCGAACGAGCACGCGGCCGTGGACGTCGCCGCCCTCCTCCAGCGCGTCGGCCTCGACGCGCACGTCGAGCATCACGTCCCCGACCGTCACGACGTCCACGCGCGCCACCCTACCGGGTAGCGTGTCGCGCAAGAGATGGCGAGGCCGAGCTCCACGCGTGTGCGCGTCCGTCCGCTCAGCCGGCCTCCGCGATCCCCGCCGCCTCCTGCGCCCACCGGCCGAACGCCCCCCAGAAGGGATCGAGCCCCGGATGCTCGAGGGGGCCCTCGCCGTCCCCGGTCACGAGCACCCGGCCGGCCGACGGCGAGGTCACCTCGCCGACGTCGGCCGCCTCGATCCCGGCCTCCTCCAGCGCCGCGAGGAATGCCTCGGCGCGGCCGGGCACGGCGGTCGCGATCAGCGTCCCCTCGGAGATCGACGTGTAGGGGTCCATCCCGGTGTGCTCGCACACGGCCCGGACCTCCGGTCGAACCGGGATCGACGCGAGGTCGATCCTCATGCCCGCGCCGGAGGCCTCGGCGACCTCGGCGAGCCCGCCGAGCACCCCACCCTCGGTGGCGTCGTGCATCGACGTCACGCCCTCGTCGCGGAGCCCGAACCGGCGCGCGACGGCCGCCTCGGGGACGACGGTCATCCGCTCGAACAGGCCGTCGGCCGCCCGCACCGTGCCCTCGCCGAGCTCGCGTCCCAGCCGTTCGGGGAACGTCGCGGCGAACAGCGCCGTCGCCTCGATCGCGGCGCCCTTGGTCACGATCACGCGGTCGCCCTCGCGCGCCATCTGCGGGGTCACGAACCGGTCCTCGGGCCCGGACGCCATGCAGACGGCCCCGCCGACCATCGGCCACTCGCAGCCGTCGTACCGCGCGGTGTGCCCGGTGACGACGGCCACGCCGATCGCCTCGCACGCCTCGTGGAACGCGCTCCACAGGGCTTCCAGCTCGTCGTCGGTGACCGAGGGCGGCAGGTTCAGGTCGACGGCCATCCACCGCAGCGGCAGCCCGCTCGTCGAGGCGTCCGACGCCAGGATGTGGACGGCGAACCAGGCCGCGCGCTCCCACCCGTACGCCGGCACGATGAAGACGGGATCGGCCGTGAGCGCCATCGCCACCCCGTCCGCCACGCGCACGACGCCGACGTCGACGCCGTGCCGAGGGCCGACGAGCACGTCCGGATCGCGCGCCCCGAGCCGGTGCAGGATGACGCGGTCGAAGAGCTCGGCCGTGGCCTTGCCGGTGCGCTGCTCGCTCATCGCTCCCCCGACCCGTTCACCCGCATCGCCTGGACCAGCTCCCGAGTCGCGGCGACGGGGTCGGTCGCCGCTCCGACCGCGGAGACCACCGCGACGCCGCTCGCGCCACCCGCCTCGACGACCTCGCGAGCGTTCGCGGCGTCGACGCCGCCGATCGCCACGACCGGCAGGTCCGTCGCCGCCACCACCGCCCGGAGTCCGTGGATCCCGCGGGGGACGGCTTCGGGCTTGGTGGCGGTCGCCCACACCGTGACCCCGAGGTAGTCGGCGCCCGCGGCCCGGGCGGCGAGCGCCTCCTCGGCGGAGGCGACGCTGATCCCGAGCGGCAGGGCGGCGCCGAGCCGCTCCCGGGCCGCCCGAGGGTCGTCCTCCTGCCCGACGTGCGCCCCGGCGCCCACGTTCGCCGCCACCTCCACCCGGTCGTTCACGACGAACAGGACGCCCGCGTCGCGGCAGCGCTCGGCGAGCGCGGCCGCCAGGGGCGCGAGCTCTGCGTCCGACAGCTCCGGGGCGCGGAGCTGGATCGCGGTGGCCCCGCCCTCGATCGCGGCGTGCGCGACGTCGAGATGGTCGCGCCCGGGCACGAGCCCGGCCGACGTCACGACGTAGACGCGCAGCGCGCCGGGGTCCACGATCGCCATCGCCTCCCTCCGCCGGTGCGAACCGGATCAGGTTCGTCGGGTCGCGAGCGCCGGTCCGGACGCGATCGCCCGTGCTCGCCTCTCAGCCCGTCGGCCGGGCTCCCCGGTGATGCGGCGCCAGGATAGCCGACGCCGGAACGCTCGACGCGGCTCCCCGCGCGCGTGCCCCGATGCCCTAGGATGGTCGTTCGGACGCGCCCCCGGCCCCCTGTTCGGCCGCCCGCGACGGGAGGAGCGACCATCTCGAGGAGCACGATCCCCGAGCGGCCTACCGGCCGCTCCCCTTCCGACTTCGCGTTGACCACGCTCGACGGCCGCTACCACATCGTCGACCGGATCGCCGCGGGCGGGATGGGCGAGGTCTTCCGCGCGCGTGACGCCGTGCTCGAGCGCGAGGTGGCCATCAAGGTGCTCCACCGCCAGTTGGCCGGCGACCAGGGGTTCGTCGAGCGGTTCCGCCGCGAGGCCCGGGCCGCGGCGAACCTGTCGCACCCGAACATCGTCGCCGTCCACGACTGGGGCGCGGTCGACGGCATCTCCTACATGGTGATGGAGTACGTCCGCGGCCAGAGCGCGCGCGAGGTCCTGAACGCCGAGGGCGTGCTCGCCCCCGCCCAGGCGGCGGACGTGCTGCTGCCGACGCTCGCGGCGCTCGACCACGCGCACCGGCAGGGCATCGTTCACCGCGACACGAAGCCCGAGAACATCATGATCACGCGCGAGGGCGTCGTGAAGGTCGCCGACTTCGGACTCGCGCGCGCCTACGCCGACGCCCAGATCACCGAGGCCGGCACCGTGACCGGCACCGTGCAGTACCTGGCGCCGGAGCAGCTCCAGGGGGAGCCGGCGGACCCGCGGACCGACCTGTACGCGCTCGGCGTGGTCGCCTACGAGCTGCTGACGGGGCGGTTGCCCTTCACGGGCGAGACGCCGATGGCGATCGCCTACAAGCACCTCCACGAGCGCGTCCCGGCGCCGTCCTCGCGCAACCCGGCCGTCCCGCCGAGCCTCGACGGCTGGGTGGCCTCGATGACCGAGCGCGAGCGCGAGCTCCGGCCGGAGTCCGCGGCCGAGGCGCGACGCGACCTCGAGGTCGAGCGCCGGGCGCTGCCTCCCGCGAAGGACCTCGGCAGCCTCGTCCCGGAGGTCGCCGTGCTCCCGATCGCCCCGAGCCCGGGACGTGCCACGACCGTCACGATCCCGCGCTCGCACGCGCGCCGGCGGCCCAGGCGCCGCCGGATCCGGTGGGCGCTCGGCATCCTGCTCGGGCTCGCGGCGCTCGCGGCGGCCGCGTGGGGCGCCTGGACGTACCTGATCCCGCACGAAGTCGACGTTCCGGACGTCGTCGGCTCGGACGTCGACGAGGCGCGGCAGCGGCTCGAGGGCCTCGGGCTCGTCGTCCGGATCGACCCCGGCGAGTACTCGAAGCGGCTCGACGAGGGGACGGTGCTCCGGACCCAGCCGGGCGCGGGCACCACGCTCGAGGAGGGCGATCGCGTCGTCCTGATCCCCTCGCTCGGACCCCCGCCGGTCCCCGTCCCGAACCTGCAGGGCGCGACGATCCCCGAGGCCCGCACGATGCTGAGGGAGAGCGACCTGCGCCTCGGGAAGGTGACGCGCGAGTACAGCGACGAGGTCCCCGCCGACCGCGTGATCGGCCAGAGCGAGCGCGGGGAGGCCCCGTTCGGCAGCGAGGTCGACGTGGTCGTCAGCAAGGGCCCCGTTCCCGTGCCGGTGCCGAAGGTCACGAAGCTCACGCAGGAGGAGGCGAGCGCGGCGCTCACCGATGCCGGCTTCCTCGTGTCCGCGGTCGAGGAGTACTCGGACCAGGTCCCGCGGGGCGTCGTGATCTCGCAGGACCCGCCCCGGGGCACCCGGATCCAGCCGGGGAACACGGTCACGATCGTGGTCTCGCTCGGTCCCGAGCGGTTCGAGCTGCCGAGCTTCCTCGGGATGTCGACGCAGGAGGCGGAGGCGCGGCTGCTCGAGCTCGGCCTGGTCCCGAGGATCCTGCCGATCCCCGGGGGCAACGGCGACACCGTCGCGACCCAGCTCCCGGTCGCCGGCACCACGGTCCGAGTCGGCGACTCGATCACGCTCTACGTGTTGTGAGGGTCGGGGCGCACCTCCGGACGCCCGGGGGCCTGCGGACCGCCGTCGACGTGGCGCGGGAGGTCGGCGCGGAGGCCGCGCAGCTGTTCATCTCGAACCCGCGGGCGTGGTCCGGACCGCGCCTGGAGACGGCCGAGGCGTTCGGCGCGGA
>DATBMU010000100.1:0-13747 GCA_036554665.1 Actinomycetota bacterium
GTTCCATCATCCGGCCGGCGGGCTCGGGCTTCGACAGGAACCCGCGCGCCATCGGGCGCTCGAACGAGACGCGGGTCCCGCCCGTGTACAGGGACGGCCCGCCCCAGTCGTTGTACGCGTGGTACGTCGAGGTCGACAGGACGAGCAGGATCGGAGCGGTCGCGCCCGCGCCGGGCCGGACGACGAAGAACGCTTCGGCGCGCTCGTCTCCGGCGGAGAGCGTGACGGCGTGGTAACCGGAGGGCCAGTCCTCCCCGACGGGGATCGCAACCGCGACCGGCCAGCCGCAGCCGCGCGCGGCCGCGTCGGGCGGCGTCTCGTGGAGGTCGGCGGCGATGCGCTCGGCGCGCCAGCGGACGTCGCGGTCCGCGCCCTCGCGGGCGACCTCCACGTCGAACGTCCCGGCGTCGGTCGAGACGTGGAGCGCGACCTCGTCTCCCGGCGCGACGGAGGCCGGCCAGGCGTAGGCCTCGAGCATCAGCGCATCAGCACCAGGTAGCCGGCGACCAGGATCAGGACGCCGACCACGATCGGGGCGATCACCCACGCGAGCCCCAGCCGCCCGCGGTACGGACCCAGCGTGCCGACCTTCGTCGTCGGCTTCAGCCCCGGCGGTCGGAACCGGAAGCGCTTCCTCCAGGCCACAGACCGAGTATCGCAGCCCGGCGGTCGAGGTCAGCCCGCCACGCGGTACAGGCGCCACCGGTCGGGGATGCCCTTGAGCTCGTGCTCGCCCGCGTCCTCGAAGGTGAGCCCGGAGCCCGCGACCAGGTCCCGCACCGTCTGGGACACGAGGATCTCCGACGGCCCGGCGAGCGCGGCGACCCGCGCGCCGATGTTCACGGCGATGCCCCCGACCTTCTCGCCGATCTGCTCCACCTCTCCGGTATGCAGCCCGGCGCGGATCTGCAGGTCGAGGTCTCGGACCGACGTGGCGATCGCCTGGGCGCATCGGATGCCGCGGGCAGGCCCGTCGAAGCTCGCGAAGAACCCGTCGCCCGCGGTGTCGATCTCGCGCCCCCGGAACCGGGCGAGCTGGCCGCGGACGCGCGCGTGGTGATCCTGCACGAGATCGCGCCATCGGCGGTCGCCCAGCCGCGCGGCCCGCTCGGTGGAGCCGACGATGTCGGTGAACAGGACCGTCGCGAGGGAACGCTCGAGCTCCGCCTCCTGATCGCGGAACTCGGCGACGAACCGCTCGATCTCCCCGAGCATGCCCTCGGAGTCACCCACCCAGAAGAAGTGCTCGTCGCCGGGGAACTCCACGAGCCTCGCGCCGGCGATCCGGGACGCGAGCTCGCGCACCTCGGGGAGCGGGAAGTCGCGGTCCTCGGTCTTCGCGATCACCAGCGTGGGAACGTGGATCGCCGGCAGGGCGTGGGACGCGTTGATCTCGCGGTTCATCCGCGACAGGGCGATCGCCGCTCCGGGGCTGGCGGCCCGGCGCAGGTACGAGGCGAGCCAGGTTACGAGCCGATCGTCGTCGGCGTGGCTCGGCGCGCCCCAGGTTCGGATCTCCCCCCGGGCGTGCTCGAGCGTCCCCCAGTTCGCATCGATGTACGCGAGGTAGGCGTCCGACTCCGCCGACCAGTCGGCGTTCGCCGTCCTGGACGTGTAGTCGGGGGACGTGCCGTACAGGATCAGCGCGATCGTCCGGCCCGGGTACGTCGCGGCGAACAGGCACGCCATCGGGCCGCCCTCGGACACGCCCAGCACGACGGCCCGCTCCGATCCGGCCGCATCCATGACCGCGCGGACGTCGTCCATCCGCGTCTCCAGATCCGGGAGCCGTTCTTCGGGGACCCGGTCGGACAGGCCGACGCCCCGCTTATCGAACAGGATCAGGCGGCCGAACGACGCGAGCCGAGACAGGAACCGCGCGAGGTTCGGCTCCTCCCACATCGCCTCGACGTTCGAGGCCCATCCCATGACGAAGACGAGGTCGACCGGACCCTCGCCGACGACCTGGTACGCGATGTGCACGCCGTCGGCCGTCTTGGCGTAGCGGGTCTCGGGAGGCATCGGACCATCCTGCGCCGCCCATCCGTGCCCGGCAAGCCGCGCCGCCGGGCACCTCGTTACACTGCGGCGCGTGCCCGGCAAGCACCGGATCATCGTCGCGAAGCCCGGTCTGGACGGCCACGACCGTGGCGCGAAGGTCGTCGCCCGCGCGCTGCGCGACGCCGGGTTCGAGGTGATCTACACGGGACTGCACCAGACGCCCGAGCAGATCGCCGAGACCGCGATCCAGGAGGACGCTGATGCCGTCGGGCTCTCGTGCCACTCGGGCGCGCACATGACGCTGTTCCCACGGGTGGTCGCGCTCCTTCGCGAGCGCGGCGCCGGTGACGTCCTGGTCTTCGGGGGCGGCATCATCCCGCGGGACGACGTCCCGGAGCTCGCGGATGCCGGGATCGAGCGGATCTTCACGCCGGGCGCCTCGACCGGCGAGATCGTGGCGTGGCTGGACGAGCGGCTGTCGCGGGAGCGGAGCGGCTGATGGACCTGTACGAGCACCAGGGCAAGGACCTGTTCGCTCGACACGGGATCGCGCTCGCGGACCGGGAGGTCGCGACCACGCCGCAGGAAGCCGCCGAGGCCGCCGTCCGCCTCGGGGGCCACGTCGCCGTGAAGGTGCAGGTGCAGATGGGGGGCCGCGGCAAGGGCGGCGGGGTCGCGCTCGTCCACTCGCCGGAGGAAGCCGAGCACGAGGCCCGGCGGATGCTCGAGGGCGGCTTCAAGGGCTCGAGGGTCACGCGCGTGCTCGTCGAGCGACTCGTGGACATCGCGGCGCAGTACTACGCGGCGATCTCGCTCGACCGCAGCGTTGGGTCCTACCTGGCGATGGTGTCGAACGAGGGCGGCGTGGACATCGAGACCGTCGCGAGGGAGAGCCCGGACGCGATCCGGCGGCTGCACGTCGACGCCGTCCTCGGCCTGCGTCCGTACCAGGCGCGGCGGCTCGCCGGGCACCTGCCGCCGGAGGCGCGCGAGGGGTCGGCCGACCTGCTCCGCAAGATGTACAGCGTGCTCGCCGAGGCGGACGCGACGCTGGTCGAGGTCAACCCCTTCGTGCTCCTCACCGACGGCACCGTGATGGCGCTCGACGCGAAGGTGACGGTGGACGACAACGCGCTGTTCCGCCAGCCGGAGGCGGCGGCGCTGAAGGACTCGTTCCCGATCGATCCGGTCGAGCGGCGTGCGAAGGACGCCGGCCTGCAGTACGTGAAGCTCGACGGCGAGGTCGGGATCATCGGCAACGGCGCCGGGCTCGTGATGTCGACGCTCGACGTGGTGGATCGCGCCGGCGCGCGGGCGGCGAACTTCCTCGACGTCGGCGGCGGCGCCCGGGCGGACCTGATCGCCACCTCGCTCGAGGTCATCTTGTCCGACCCGAAGGTGCGGAGCGTCCTGATCAACATCTTCGGCGGGATCACCCGGTGCGACCTGGTGGCCAAGGGGGTCCTCGAGGCGCTCCGCCGGGTGACGCCCGAGGTCCCGCTCGTCGTCCGGCTCGACGGGACGAACGCGGAGGAGGGGCGTGCGATCCTCGCCGACGCGAACCACCCCTCGATCGTCGCGGCGTCGACGATGCTCGAGGCGGCGCAGCGGGCCGCCGATCTCGCGCACGCCGGAGCCGCGTGATGGCGATCCTGATCGACGAGCGGACGAGGGTCGTCGTCGCCGGGTTGACCGGATCGGAGGGGACCTTCCATTCCCTGCGCAACCGGGCGTACGGCACGGACGTGGTCGCCGGGGTGACCCCCGGCAAGGGCGGCCAGGACGTCGAGGGGATCCCGGTGTTCGACACCGTGGAGGATGCGGTCGAGGCGACAGGCGCGAACACGTCGCTGATCTTCGTCCCCGCGCGGTTCGCGGCCGAGGCGATCTACGAGGCCGCGGACGCCGAGCTCGACCTGATCGTCTGCATCACGGAGGGCATCCCGGTCCGCGACATGGCCCAGGTCGGGTCGTACCTGCGAGGCCGCAGCGCCGCCCTCGTCGGGCCGAACTGCCCGGGGGTGATCTCGCCGGGGCGGTGCAACGTCGGCATCATCCCGGGCGAGATCTGCACGCCGGGCCGCGTCGGGCTCGTCAGCCGCTCGGGCACGCTGACGTACCAGATCGTGTACGAGCTCACGCAGCGCGGGATCGGGCAGTCCACATGCGTCGGCATGGGCGGCGACCCCGTCCACGGCATCGGCTTCATCGAGGCGCTCGAGCGGTTCGAGGCCGACGACGAGACGGACCTCGTCGTGATGATCGGCGAGATCGGCGGGGACGACGAGGAGCGGGCGGCGAGGTTCATCGACGACTGGGTCACCAAGCCCGTCGTCGGCTACATCGCGGGGTTCACCGCGCCGGTCGGCAAGCGCATGGGGCACGCGGGGGCGATCATCACCGGCTCGAGCGGCACGGCGCAGGGCAAGGCCGACGCGCTCGAGGCGGCCGGCGTCCGGGTCGGCCGGACCCCGGCCGAGGTCGGCGAGCTCGTGCAGGCCGCCCTGACGTGACCGCCGACCGGCCGGCACGACTGGCCGGCTGGCCGGATGCGCTCGCTCGTGGCGCCCTCGCCTTCCTCGTCGTGGCGGCCGTCGGCCAGGCGCTGGCGCTCGCGGTCTGGGTCGTGGGCGACACGGGCGCCTCGCTCGCCGCGTTCGTCAGGATCGGCTGGATGTACGTCGGCGCGTTCCACCACGTCGCGATCGAGCTCGACGTGCCCGACCTGGACGTGAACGTGACGGGCCCGGGGGCGACGTCGCTCTCGCTGGGCGTGGCGCTGCTCACGATCACCGGCGCGGCGGTGTGGTTGCTGTCCCACGAGGGCCGCGCCGTCGCGGACCGGGTCGGGGGCGGACCGCTCGCCCGGCTGTGGCACGGGGCGAAGGTCGCGCCCGGGTACGCCCTGCCGGCGTTCGCGCTCGCCGCGATCGTGGAGGTCCGGACCCCGCTGCGGCTGGGGGCGTTCGCCTCCGGCGAGCTCCACGTGGCGCTCTCGACCTGGCAGGCGCTCGTGTTCCCGCTCGCGATCGCCGCCGCCGCCGGCGTCGTCGGGGGGCTGCGCTCGTCGATCGGCTCGCGCGATCCCGAGGCCCGGCCGCCGCCGGTCGTGGCGGCCGCGGTCGCCGGCGGGTGGCGGATGTTCGCGCTCGCGATCGTCCTGTCGCTCGCCGGACTCTTCGTCGTGGGCGTCGTGCGACCGGACGGCCCGGAGGCCCTGCTGACGCCCTCGACGGCGCGCTACTGGCGGGCCGTCCTGGACCGGCCGGCGCCGGGGCTCGTGCTGCTCGGTCACCACCTCGCGCTGGCCCCGAACGAGGCGCTGTGGGCGCTCGTGCCGGCGATGGGCGGCTGCGTCGGCGTCCGGGGCAGCGCGTCGGCCGACGTCCTGTGCTACGGGCGGTTCCCGACGGCCGTCGGGACCACGCTCCAGCCGCTGACGCCGGGCGAGGCGGTCCCGTTGCCGCTCGGGGACACGACGTTCGCTCGAGCGCCGATCGGGTACGCGCTCTTCCTGCTCGTGCCGATCGTTGCGACCACGCTGGGCGGTCGTCGCGCCGCCGAGCGCCACGGGACGCGGGGCCGCGAGGCCGTGGGCGTCGGGTGGGCCGCCGGCGTCGTCTTCGCCGGGCTCGTGACGGCGGGCGCGCTGCTGTCGACCGTGACGATCGGCTACGGGGCCGCGTTCGGGGAAGGGTCCTCGGCCGGCTGGGTGATCGTGGGGCCGAACGTCGTGACCGCGGGGCTCCTCGCGCTCGCGTGGGGCGTGGTCGGCGGGGTGTTCGGCGCGGTGACGAGCGGCTGGGGGCGCGACCTCAGGTCGCGGGAGCCGGACCGCTCGTCGCGAGGAGCAGCACCAACAGAACCGCGCTGATCGCGATGCCGGTGATGAGCATGGCGCGGGCGCGCTGCGGGTCGACGTCCTTGTTCACGAGCCAGGCGATCAGGCCCCCGAGCCATCCCATGAGGATCGGCAGGAGCCACCACGCGCCGCTCACCCGGCGAGGTCGGGGGTGCGCGATCGCCTCGGGCGGCACGTTCATCGCGGGGCCGGCGGGGCCCGTGGGGGCCACGCCCGTCGCGCCGATCCCGACCTCGGCGCTGAACGGCTCCTCCGCGACGAAGGCGAGCCACGCCGAGCGCCATCCGTCGTCGGTGCGCGGGTAGCGCGAGACCGGCCGGTCCGGCCGCTCGCGGTCCCAGATCCCGAAGAAGTCCTCCCCGTAGCCGAGGAGGTACCGGCGACCGGAGTGCGTGTACTGCAGGGGCAGCTCCCGCGCGTCCGCCGGTGCGGGCGGGTCGGGGAGCATGGGCGGGATCGCCGTCGCCACGACGCGGCCGCAATGCGGGCACACGGCGGCATGGTCGTGGATCTGCTGCGCGCAGGCGGGGCAGGTCTTCACGTGTCGCGGCATCGTACCGAGGCTCGCCGCGAGGGACGGGGACGCGACGGGGCCGGGCGCGAGGGGACGACAACGCGAAGGGCCCGGCCGGTGGCCGGGCCCTTCGGGAAGCGCGGGCTCAGCCGGTGAAGCCGCCGCCCGTGCCGGGCGGGGGCGGCATCGAACCGCCGCTCGTGCCCGCCTCGGCCTTGTACTCCTGCCAGCGCATCCAACCGCCGTACCCGATCGCCGCCGCGAGGATCAGCCCGATCCACGCCCAGATCGCGATCTCCTCCATGTCGACGAGGATCTTCAGGATTGTGAAGACCACGATCGCCCCGGCGATCCCGGCGCTGATGACGGCGCGAGGAGCCTTGACCTCCACGCCGGCGAGCGCCATCCCCTCCCACACGAGGAGGGCGAGGACGAGGAGCAGGTTGATGATCCCGATCCCCTCCATGCCGCTGGCCCCGAAGCAGAGGCCCCCGCCGCACACCTGCTGCCAATCGAGGAACAGGTCGATCAGGTACAGGACGCCGGCGCCGACCAGGATCTTGCTCGCCGTCGACATCTTCGAGAGGTCGAACCCGCTCGACTGAGACATGGCGCTCCTTTCGGGCTGGTCCGGAACCCGGCTCCCCACCCATCGACGCGGCCGGTGCCGCGAACGCTGGCTATCGAACACCCGCCCCTGGGGCGAGTCAACTACGCGCGGGTTCTCGCTCGACGGCGCCCGTCAGGGCGGCCGCGGATGCCGCCGTCGCGATCGCGCTCGCGACGAGGGCGAGGTAGGGCCCGAGCCAGGGCGAGGAGAACGCGGGCGGTCGCGCGATCGCGAGGGCGGAGGCACCGACCGCGAGGGCCCCCGAAACGACCGTCCCCACATCCCATCCCCGGCCGAGCCCGGGGCGGAGCCGCCGAGCGATGCAGAGCAGGAGCCCGCACACCACGGCCACACCGGCGAGCACGGACCACGAAAGGCCGGCGGTCCAGGACCCGAAGGCCTCGGCGCCCGGACCGAAGCGGCTCCACGGCAGGATCGTGGCGGCCGCCGCGACGGCGAACGACGCGAGCGCGATCGAGCGGCCGGCCGAGCCGGGCCCGCGGCCGGGGACGTCGGGGACGGGGGCGTCCGGGCCGAGCGCCGTGGCGAGGCACTCCGTGCCGAGGGTCCGCCCCCGCACGGGGAGCGCGCAGGTCAGGCACATCGGTCGCCCGCATCCCCCGCACGACGCCACCGCGGGGCTCGACGGGTGGACGCTGCAGCGGTCCGCCCCTCGGCTCCGTTCGTCCCCCGGCACGCAGGGAGCGTACCGCCGCGCCCGAACCACGATTGACGCTCCGGCGCGCCGTGCCTACCGTGCGAGCCGTGAGCGAGGCACGGCTCGCGGTGCTCGCCTCGGGGGGAGGGACGAACCTGCAGGCGCTGCTCGACGACCAGGTCGTCGGGCCGTGGGTCTCGCTGGTCGTCAGCGATCGCGCCGAGGCGCACGCGCTCGACCGAGCCCGCGCGCGAGGCGTCGAGGCCGTCTTCTGCGACCCGAAGGCGCACGCCGACCGCGCCGCGTTCGACGGAGCGATCCTGGAACTGCTGCGGGACCGGGAGATCGCGTTCGTCGCCCTCGCCGGGTTCATGCGTCTCGTCGGCCCGGAGCTCGTGCGGGCGTTCGAGGGTCGGATGCTGAACGTCCATCCGGCGCTGCTGCCGGCGTTCCCCGGGACCACGTCGGTCGCGGACGCGCTCGCGTGGGGGGTGAAGGTGACCGGCGTGACCGTCCACCTCGTCGACGAGGAGATCGATCACGGCCCGATCGTCGCTCAGGAGGCGATCCGGGTCCTGCCCGACGACGACTGGGACGCGCTCGAGGCACGCGTCCACGAGGTCGAGCACCGGCTGTTGCCGGCGGCCGTCCGGGCCCTCGTCGAGGGACGGGTCGTCGTCGACGGACGCCGGGTGTGGGTGACGGAGGAGGTCCCGGCATGACGGACGTGCGGCCCGTGCGGCGCGCGCTGATGGCCGTCTACGACAAGGCGGGCGCCGTCGAGCTCGCGCGGGGCCTGTCCGAGCTCGGGGTCGCGCTCGTCTCGTCGGGCGGGACCGCGGCCACGCTCCGAGAGGCCGGGATCGACGTCACGCCCGTCGAGGACGTGACGGGGTTCCCCGAGATGCTCGACGGGCGGGTGAAGACGCTGCATCCGATGATCCACGCGGGGATCCTCGCCGATCGCCGCAAGCCCGAGCACGAGGAGCAGCTCGCCGCCCAGGGGATCCAGCCCTTCGACCTGGTGATCGTCAACCTCTACCCGTTCCGCGAGACCGTCGCGAGCGGTGCGGGCGCCGACGAGGTGATCGAGAAGATCGACATCGGCGGTCCGGCGATGGTGCGCGCGGCCGCGAAGAACCACGCATCGGTGGGCGTCGTGGTGAACCCCGCTCGCTACGGGGACGTCCTGGCCGAGCTCCGACAGGGTGGCGGGCTCTCCGGCGAGACCCGGCGCTCGCTCGCGGCCGAGGCGTTCGCGCACACGGCCGCGTACGACGCGGCCGTGGCGGCGTGGTTCGCCCACGGGGACGGCGAGACCCTCCCGTCCTTCGTGGGGCTCGCGCTCGAGAAGACCGCCGACCTGCGCTACGGCGAGAACCCGCACCAGCGGGGCGCGCTGTACCAAGAGGCGGCGGGCCCCGGCGTCCTCGGCGGTGCGCGGGTGCTCGTCGCGGGCAAGGAGATGTCGTTCAACAACTGGCTCGACGTCGATGCGGCGCTCGGGCTCGCGGCGCTCCTGCCGGCGTCCGCGTGCGTGATCGTCAAGCACAACAACCCGTGCGGCGCCGCCGTGCGCCCGATCGCCGCGGAGGCGTATCGGCTCGCGTTCGAGTCGGACACGGTCTCGGCCTTCGGCGGCATCGTGGCGTTCAACACGTCGTGCGACGCGGACGCCGCCACGGCCATGCGCGAGGTCTTCACGGAGGTCGTGGTCGCCCCGGCGTTCACGGACGATGCGCTCGGCGCGTTCGCCGCCCGCACGGGTCTCCGCGTCGTCGAGGCGCCGCAGCCCGGAGCGGAGGGGTTCGAGGTGCGCCAGCTGCTCGGCGGCGCGCTGGTGCAGGACCGGGACGGCGTCGCGCAGGGACGCGAGGAGCTCGAGGTCGTCTCGGCCCGCGAGCCGACCGAGGAGGAGTGGGACGACCTCCTGCTCGCCTGGACCGTCGCGGCCCGCGTCCGCTCCAACGCGATCGTGTTCGTCCGCGAGGGCGCCACCGTGGGCGTCGGCGCCGGGCAGATGTCGAGGGTGGACGCGTCGTGGCTCGCGGTGCGCAAGGCCGGCGATCGCGCCAAGGGGGCCGCGATGGCGAGCGATGCCTTCTTCCCGTTCCCCGACGCCGTCGAGGTCGCTGCGGACGCCGGCGTCACCGCCGTCATCCATCCGGGCGGCTCGGTCCGCGATCAGGACGTGCTGGCGGCCGCCGAGTCGCGAGGGATGGCGGTCGTCGTCACCGGGCGCCGCCATTTCCGCCACTGACCGTGCCCGAGGAGCACGTGATCGTCGAGGCGGGATACGACCAGATCGCGGAGCCGTACGCGCGGGCCCTCGCTGAGGTCCGCGGGACTGGCTCGTACTTCCGCGCGTTCCTCGACCGGGCGCTCGATCGGATCCCCGAGGGAGGGCTCGTCCTGGATCTGGGGTGCGGGGCTGGGCTCGTTTCCGCGGAGCTCGCGCCTCGCGCGCGCGTCGTCGCCCTCGACGTGTCGGCTGGCCAGCTCTCGCTCGCACGGGCGCGAGCGCCACGGGCGATGCTCGTCCGGGCGGACCTGGCCGCCGTCGCGTTCCGCGCCGGCGTCTTCGACACAGTCCTGGCGTTCTGGTCCCTGATCCACGTCCGGCGCGACCTCCACGCCGAGGTGCTGCGACGGATCCATGTCTGGCTCCGGCCCGGCGGCAGCCTCGTGGGGACGCTCGGGTCGGGCGACAACCCGCGGGAGCTGGCCGAGGACTACTTCGGCGCCCCGATGTACTGGAGCCACTTCGATGCCGCGACGAACCGGCGGCTGGTGCGCGGCGCGGGGTTCCGGATCGTCCAGGCCGACGAGATCGAGGATGGAGGCGAGACGCCACTCTGGATCGTCGCCGAGGCCTGAGCGTGGATCCGCGTCGCCCGCCCGGGTGCCCCCGGCGGCTAGGATGTCGCCCGTGGTCGCGCGGATCATCGACGGGAAAGCGATCGCCGCCCAGATCCGGGAGGACGTGGCCGCGCGCGTGAAGGCGCTCGACGCGCGCGGGATCCGTCCGGGTCTCGCCGCGGTCCTGGTCGGGGACCACGAGGCGTCGAAGATCTACGTCGGCGCGAAGCAGAAGGCCTGCGCGGAGGCCGGGATCCACTCCGAGCGCGTGGACCTGCCGGCGGACGTCACCGAGTCCAGGGTCCTGGACATCATCGACCGGCTGAACGAGGACCCCCACATCAGCGGCATCATCGTGCAGCTCCCGGTTCCGGACCACATCTCCGAGTTCACGGTGCAGGGAGCGATCTCGCCCGCAAAGGACGTGGACGGGCTGAACCCCGCGAACGTCGGGTCGCTCGCCCGGGGCCGCCCGGCGTTCTTCCCCGCCACGCCCTACGGGATCGTGGAGCTGCTCGTCCGCTCGGGGATCGAGATCCCCGGATCCGACGTGGTGATCGTCGGGCGGGGCGACCTGGTCGGGATGCCGCTCGCGATCATGCTCGCCCAACGCAGCGACCGGGCGAACGCCACGGTGACCCTCTGCCACACCCGGACGAAGGACCTGGCCGCCCACACGCGCCGGGCCGACATCCTCGTCGCGGCGACCGGGATCGCGCGGATGATCACCGCGGACATGGTCAAGCCCGGCGTCACCGTGATCGACGTCGGGATCAACCGCGAGCCCGACGGGCTCGTCGGCGACGTGGACTTCGGGCCGGTGAGCGAGGTCGCCGGCGCGATCACGCCCGTCCCGGGGGGCGTCGGACCCATGACCGTCGCGATGCTCCTGGAGAACACGCTCGAGGCTGCCGAGCGCGGAGCCGGGGCCGCGTGACGGCCCGGATCATCGACGGGACCCAGATCGCCGCGCAGATCCGGGCGGAGGTCACCGATCGGGTCGTCGCGCTGACCGACGAGGGCGTGCAGCCGGGTCTCGCGGCCGTCGTCGTGGGCGATGACAAGCCCTCGCACATCTACGTCGGCGCGAAGCGCAAGGCGTGTGCCGACGCCGGGATCTACTCGGAGAAGGTCGAGCTCCCGGCGTTCGTCACCGAGGCCGAGCTGCTCGCCGCGATCCGGCGGCTGAACCGCGACCCGCAGATCCACGGGATCATCGTCCAGCTCCCGCTCCCGGGCCACCTGTCCGAGCTCGCGACGCAGCGGGCGATCGATCCGGGGAAGGACGTGGACGGCCTGCACCCGACGAACGTGGGGCTGATGGTCCGCGGCGACCCCTCGTTCCCGCCGGCGACGCCGTACGGCATCGTGGAGATGCTGCTCCGCTCCGGCGTGGAGATCGACGGTGCCGAGGTCGTGGTCGTGGGCTACGGGCCGCTCGTCGGCGCGCCGCTGTCGATCCTGTTGGCGCAGGACCACGTCCGAGGTCGAGCGACCGTGACGATCTGCCACGTCCACACCCGCGATCTCGCGGCGCAGACGCGCCGGGCCGACATCCTCGTCGCCGCCGCGGGTGTCCCGAGGATGATCACGGCCGACATGGTTCGGCCGGGCGCGACCGTCGTCGACGTCGGCGTGCACCGGATCTCGGACCGCCTGGTCGGCGACGTGGACTTCGCGTCCGTCCAGGAGGTCGCCGGCGCGATCACGCCGGTGCCGGGTGGGGTCGGACCGATGACGGTCGCGATGCTCCTCGTGAACACGGTGACGGCCGCCGAAGGGTCCGTCTTCCGGTCGTGAGCGTGGTTCCTTCCGAGCCCGCGGCTCGCGGCTGGCCCGACGCGCCCGCCGGCCGGCTGGAGGCGATCGTGCGGTCCGCGCGGTTCGCCGTCACCTCCGAGGTCGTGCCGCCGCGCTCGGCCTCGCTGGCGTCCGTCGCACGCCAGGCGCGCGACCTCGTCGGGTACGCCGACGCGGTGAACGTCACAGACAACCCGACGGCGAGCGCGCACATGTCGCCGCTCGCCGGCGCGGCGGCGGTCGCGCGCGCCGGCCTCGAGCCGACGGTCCAGCTCACGGTGCGCGATCGCAACCGGCTCGCGCTGACCGCGGACCTGCTCGGCGCGTGGGCGCTCGGCGCCCGGAACCTGCTCTGCCTGACCGGCGACCCGCTCGGGATCGGCGACCACCCGGACGCGGCGGCGGCGAACGACGTCGCCGTCACCGATCTCGTCCGCCTCGCGACCGGGCTCCGGTCCGACGGCCGGCTCCTCAGCGGGGCCGTGATCGACGAGCCGCCGAGGTTCTTCGTCGGCGTCACGGACAGCCCCCTGGCGCCGAGCTACGACCCGGGCCGGCTGGAGCGCAAGCTGGACGCGGGCGCCGCGTTGGTGATGACGCAGATTACGTACGACCTCGAGCGGCTCACGACCTGGTCGGAGACGATCCGGGCCCGGGGGGTCTTCGAGCGCGCCGCGGTGATCGTCGGCGTCTCGCCGATCCGCAGCGCGAAGCAGGGCCGGTACCTGGACCGGCACCTCCCGGGCGTCACCGTGCCGCCGGGGATGCTCTCGGACCTCGAGCGCGCGGGCGACGAGGCCGAGGCGCTCGGCGTTCGCCAGTGCGTCGCGATCGTCGATCGGCTCCGCGAGATCCCCGGCGTGGACGGGGTCCACGTCATGGGCCTCGGGCGTGAGGAGGTCGTCCGCCACGTGATCGAGCAGGCCGGCCTGCTCCCGCGGCCTGGGGGATCGGCCGCGTAGACTTCGCGCACCGATCGGAAGGAGGGTTCCGGTGGCCGAGACCGTGACGATCGACGGTCAGCAGGACCTCAAGCGCAACCCGCTCGGCGTCCTCGGGCTGACGCTCATCACGCTCGGGATCTACGGCTTCTACTGGTACTACAAGGTGAACGAGGAGATCCAGCGGTACACCGGCGACCAGACGATCAGCCCGTCCCGGTCGCTGCTGGCGGTGATCCCCGGGTTCCTGCTCATCGTCCCGCCGTTCATCGCGTACTACAACACCGCGACCCACGTGATGGAGATGGAGCAGCAGCGGGGGATCGGCTCGCAGATCTCGCCGGCGCTCGTGGTGGTGATCGCGCTCGTGCTCTGGATCGGGATGGCCGCGTACGTCCAGGAGCACCTGAACCGGGTGTGGGACTCGGCGTCGATGGGCGCGGGCGCCACGGGTGCGGGCGGGGCTCCGCCGCCGCCCCCGCCGCCGCTGACCGGCTAGCGT
>DATBMU010000105.1:0-3593 GCA_036554665.1 Actinomycetota bacterium
GGCGAGCCCCTTGCTCGCCACGTCGATCGCGTACGGGAGCGTCACGTTCGTGAGCGCGTACGTCGACGTGTTCGGCACCGCGCCCGGCATGTTCCCCACGCAGTAGTGGACGACGCCGTGCACGACGTAGGTCGGGTCCGAGTGCGTCGTCATCCGCGCCGTCTCGACGCAGCCGCCCTGGTCGATCGCGACGTCCACGATCACCGAGCCGGGCCGCATCGAGCCGACCATCTCCTCCGTGACGAGCTTGGGCGCGCGGGCTCCCGGCACGAGGACCGAGCCGATCAGCACGTCGGTCTCGCGCACGCGTTGCTCGAGCGTGAGCTGGTCCGACATCAACGTGATGATCCGGCCCTTGTGGATCTGGTCGATGAACCGGAGCCGGTCGAGGTTCTTGTCCACGACCACGACCTCCGCCTCCATGCCCGCGGCGATCCACGCCGCGTTCGATCCCGCCATGCCGGCGCCGAGCACGAGCACCTTGGCCGGGCGGACGCCCGAGACCCCGCCCATCAGGATGCCGCGCCCGCCGTGCTCCTTCTCCAGGAGGCGCGCGGCCACGTGCGGCGCCATGCGCCCGGCCACCTCGCTCATCGGCGCGAGGAGCGGCAGCTGCCCGTCCGCGAGCTGCACGGTCTCGTAGGCGACGGCTGCGACCCCGCGGTCGATCAGCGTCCGCGTCAGGTCCGGCACGGCGGCCAGGTGCAGGTAGGTGAACAGCACCTGCCCCTCCCGCAGCCGCGGGTACTCCTCCGGCACGGGCTCCTTCACCTTGAGGATCAGGTCCGAGCCCGCCCACACTTCGTCCGCGGTCGGGACGATCTCGGCCCCGGCGCGCTCGTACCGGTGCTGCGGGATGCTCGAGCCCTCGCCCGCGCCCTCCTGGACGAGCACCCGATGGCCGGCCCGCGCGAGCTCCCGGGCGCCCTCGGGAGTTAGCGCGACCCGGTACTCGTGGTCCTTGACCTCTTTCGGGACCCCGACGATCACGCAGAACCCCTCTCGCTCGCGGGGCGAAGCCTATCGGACGCCGACGGCCTCCCGGAGGCGCGGTCCGGCGGTCACGGGCCCACCCCCCGGGCGTCGGCGAGCAGGAGCGCCAGCGCGGTCTTCGCGTCGCGGACGCGCCCGGCCCTGGCGGCCATGACCATCTCCGGGAACGGGCGGCGCTCGAGCTCGATCCCCTCCTCCGCCGGGCCCGCCGGATCGGGCGTCGTGCGGGCCCAGAACAGGTGGACGTACTCGTTCGAGAACCCGGCGCTCGTGAACACGCCGCCGAGGAACTCGATCGACGCGTGCCGGTAGCCGGTCTCCTCGAAGAGCTCGCGGGCGGCGCAGGTGAGCGCGTCCTCGGCCTGCACGTCGAGGAGCCCCGCGGGGATCTCGAGGAGCGTCTGGCGGATCGGCGGGCGGAGCTGCCGCACGAGCAGGACTTCGCCCTCCGGCGTGACCGGGAGCACGCCGGCGGCTCCGACGTGCCGGACGACGTCGTAGGGCTGCTCGGATCCCGCCCACCGCTCGCGGGCGACGGAGAAGACCCGTCCCTCGAACACGACCTCGGAGGATCGCGGCTCCACGGGCATCCCGGCGCCGCGCCTAGCCGGGGACGACCACCGGCCGGTCGGCGTCGGCCGCGGAGCCGGCGCGCTCGCGCGCGGCGCCGATGAAGTCCCGGAACAGCGGGTGAGGGCGCGTGGGGCGCGAGCGGAGCTCGGGGTGGAACTGCCCCGCCATGAAGAACGGATGGTCCCGGAGCTCGATGATCTCGACGAGCCTCCCGTCGGGCGACATGCCCGAGAAGACGAGCCCGTGCTCGGACAGGACGTCGTGGTAGGCGGGGTTGACCTCGTACCGGTGGCGGTGCCGCTCGTACACGACGGGCTCCCCGTAGACCCGCTCCGCCCTCGTCCCCGGCACCACGTGACAGGGTTGCGCGCCGAGCCGCATCGAGCCGCCGAGGTCGGTCACGTTCTTCTGCTCGGGGAGCAGGTCGATCACCGGGTGGGGGGTTCCGGGGTCGAACTCCGAGGAGTTCGCGCCCTCGAGGCCGCACACGGTGCGCGCGAACTCGATCACGGCGCACTGCAGGCCGAGGCACAGCCCCAGGTATGGCACCCCGTGCTCGCGCGCGTAGCGGACGGCGTCGAGCTTGCCCTCGACGCCCCGCCACCCGAACCCGCCGGGCACGACGATCCCGTGGATCTGCGACAGGACCTCGGCGGCGTCGCCGGCCTCGAGCTCGTCGGAGGACACCCACGAGATCTCGACCGCGACCCCGTGGTGGAAGCCGCCGTGCTTCAGCGCCTCGATCACCGAAAGATACGCGTCCCGCAGGTTCACGTACTTGCCGACGATCGCGACGCGGACGACGTCCCGGGCGGCGTCGATCCGCTCCACCAGCGTCCGCCACTCCGACAGGTCGGGCTCGGCCTCGATCCGGAGGTGGTTCGCGACCTCCCGGTCCAGGCCCTCCTTGTGCAGGACGAGCGGGACCCGGTAGATCGAGTCCGTGTCGGGCGCCGACACCACGCCGCTGATCGGCACGTCGCACAGCAGCGAGATCTTCTCCTTCAGGTGTCGCCCGATCACGCGGTCGGACCGGCAGACGATCGCGTCGGGCTGGAGCCCGAGGGAACGCAGCTCCTTGACCGAGTGCTGCGTGGGCTTGGTCTTCAGCTCGCCGGACGGCCCGATGAACGGCATCAGGCTCACGTGCACGAACGCGCATCGGTCCCGCCCGACCTCGTTGCGCAGCTGGCGGATCGCCTCGAGGAACGGCAGCGACTCGATGTCGCCGACGGTGCCGCCGACCTCGACGACGACCAGGTCCGCGTTCTCTGCGGCCGCGTGGTTGCGGATCCGCTCCTTGATCTCGTCGGTGATGTGCGGGATGACCTGGACGGTCTTGCCCAGGTAGTCGCCCCGACGCTCCTTGGAGATCACCGCGCTGTAGACGGCCCCGGTGGTGAGGTTGGAGCCGCGATGCAGGTTCTCGTCCGTGAAGCGCTCGTAGTGCCCGAGATCGAGGTCCGTCTCGGCCCCGTCGTCGAGCACGAACACCTCGCCGTGCTCGAACGGGTTCATCGTGCCGGGGTCGACGTTGACGTAGGGATCGAGCTTCTGGAGGGCGACCCGGAGACCCCGCGAGCGGAAGAGTCGACCGAGGGAGGCGGTGGTGATCCCCTTGCCGAGGCCAGAGGCCACGCCGCCGGTCACGAAGATGTACTTCGGCTCTTTCTGCACCTCGGGATGGCACTGTAGCAGAGGGTTGCGACGCGGCGGCCCGCTTCGCCGGGAAACCCGCGACCCGGGCCGAGAACGTCCGGCCTCCACCGCTCCCTCAGGGGCGCCGCCCCAGCCGGTCGAGGAACCGCAGCGGCGGCACGCCGTCGATGACCCGGCTGAACGACACGGTGTCGGCGAGCACGTTCAGCCCGACGGCGACCGTGGCCGCGAGGACGACCCACGGACCCGGCAGCACGTCGGCGAGGCCCAGGCCGGCCGCGAACCCCAGGAGGTTGGACCCGCCGTCCCCCAGCATCGCGCGCTCGGACAAGTCCAGGGGCAGCGCCACGAGCCCGCCCACGAGCAGG
>DATBMU010000120.1:0-15612 GCA_036554665.1 Actinomycetota bacterium
GGCGGCGGCGCTCGTCGCGGTGGGGTGCGCGGTCCTGCGGTGGAGGCCCTTCGGCGTCGTGGTCGCGGGGTCGTCGATGGCGCCGGCGCTCGAGCCGGGGGACTGGGCGCTCGCGGTCGTCGCCCGGCGCGATCCTCGACGCGGCTCGGTCGTCGTCGTCGAGCACCCCGAGCGACCCGGGTTCGAGATCGTGAAGCGCGTGGTGGCGGTCGCCGGTGACGTGGCACCGGGCGGCCGCGCGCTCGCGGACGGCGAGCTCTGGGTGCAGGGCGACGCTCCCGACGGATCCACCGACAGCCGGCACTTCGGCGTCGTCCGGCGCGATCAGGTTCGCGGATCGATCGTGCTGGTCTACTGGCCGGCCGCGCGGCGGCGGCTGATGTGAGCTCCGAGCGCGGCGGCTAGGCCTTGATCGTCTCGCAGAGGACGAACGAGTCGGGATCCGGGCCGCCGACGCAGCGGTCCTTGGCGTCGCCGCCGTCGAGCTGGTCCCGCCCGTCGTTGCCCTCGAGGTCGTCGGTGCCCCTCTCACCGAAGAGGAGGTCGTTCCCGTCGCTGCCTCGGAGGTCGTCGGCCCCGTTGCCTCCGGAGATCCGGTCCACGCCGCCGGCCCCGTCGAGGTGGTTCGCCTTGGCGTCGCCGCGGATCTCGTCGGCCTTCCTGGATCCCTCGACGTGCTCGAACCCCGTCAGCGTGTCGGCGCCGTCGCCCTTGGCGTTGCCCTTGTTCAGGTTCACCGTGACGGCCTTGCTCGACGAGGCGAACGAGACGGTGTCCTTCCCGTCGCCGCCGACGAGGGTGTCGTCTCCGGCCCCGCCGTCGATCGTGTCGTTGCCGGCGGCGCCGGCCAGGACGTTGGCGGCGCCGTCACCGGTGATCTCGTCGTTGCCCGGCGAGCCGAGGACGTTCTCGATGCCCTCCACGTCGTCCGACCCCTCGCCGGTCGCGCTGCCGGCGGCCAGGTCGACGGTGACCTTCGACGCGTCGGACAGGTCGAGCGTGTCGTTGCCTCCCCCGCCGTCGATCGTGTCGTTGCCGGCGGCTCCCGCGATCGCGTCGTTCCCCGCGCCGCCGCGTAGCGTGTTGTCCGCCGCGTCGCCGCGGATCCCGTCGTCGCCCGGCGAACCGGTGAGATCCTCGATCGCGATCAGGTCGTCGAGCCCGCCTCCCTGGTGCTCGACGGAGCCCGAGGCGAGGTTCGCGAGCGTTAGCTGCGTGGCGCCGGAGTAGTCGGCCTCGTCGGTTCCCACGCCGCCGTCCAGGACGCTCCCGCTCGCGCCGCCGAGCAGATGGTCGTCGCCCTCCTGCCCGAGGAGCGTGGCCGCCCGGCCGGCAGCGCCGGTGCCCGAGCCGCCGCCGATCGACAGGATGTCGTCGCCGGCGGCCCCGTCCATCGCGAGCTCCGGGCTCCCGACGATGGTCACGTCCACGTCCGCGTTCGTCTCGGCCGCGTTCAGGTTGATGCCGTTCGCGCCGGAGACGATGTGGTCGTCACCGGACGAGCCGCGGATCCGGAGCAGCCCGCCCGTGAGGTTCACGGTGAACTCGATCTCGGGATCCTCGTCGTCCTCGGCGGTCGCGCCGGGCTCGAACGGCCCGCCGCTCAGATCGATCACGAGCTCGGCCGGCGTGCCCGACGAGTTCACCACGATGGTGTCGGTGTTGTTGACGGTGGCCTCGGCGCACGGCACCGCGTCGACGGTGATCGCGTCGCCGGTCCGAGCGATCACCGCGCTGTCGCCGCTCGGCAGGTCGACCGTGGCGATGTGCGTCGCCGCGTCGAACGTGCACGTGGCGGCGGACGCGGGCGCGGCGAACGCGATCGCCGCGGCGAGCAGGACCGCGACGGCGGCAACGGAGCGGGCGGTGGTGCGCATCCGGCGACACCTTACCGGCCCACCGGGCCGTGGTCCCGTTACGCAACGCACTTCGACGCCGGGCGATTGCCCGAAGCGCACCGGCCCGGTAGGATTTGCACCTGCAAATGATCCGGACACGCTGCCGCGGGCTCGTGGGGGCCATGATCCCCGACCGATGCTGCTGTCCCGGGGTGCCCGGCGCCGGCCGGTAGGCCGGGGCGCCCAGGCACCGACCCCTGACCCCACCCGTTCCGACCCAGGAGGCATCCCACCGATGGACGTCATCAGCGGCACCGTCGACGCTCGGGGCCAGTCGTGCCCGGGGCCGCTCGTCGCGCTCCACAAGGCCCTCCGCGACGCCGAGCGCGGCGACCTGCTCGAGCTGCTCGCGACCGATCCCGGCTCGCGATCGGACGTGCCGAGCTGGGCCACCCTCTCCGGCAACGAGCTCGTCGAGTCGAGCGAGGCCGACGGGGTCTTCCGCTACGTGATCAGGAAGGCATGACGATGACCGAGCCCACCGCTGACGCGACGCCGGTCGAGGCATCGGTCGATCAGGCCGCGCTCCGGGAGCTGATCGATCGGGCCCTCGACGAGCGCGAGGCGAGCCGCATCGACCGGAAGAACAAGATCACGATCGTGGCGTGGGACGGTCACCTCGACCGGATCTGGCCGACGCTGATCCTGTCGACGACGGCGGCGGCCTCCGCGATGGAGGTGAGCGTCTTCTTCACGTTCTGGGGCCTGTTCCCCCTCGTCCGGCCCGAACGACGACGGAAGACCGGCAAGGACTGGATGACGAAGGCCCTCGGCGTCATGAACCCCGGCTCGACGCAGAAGGCGAAGCTGTCCCGGTACCAGTTCGCCGGCATGGGGCCGTGGATGCTCGGCAAGGTGGCCGAGGACTACAAGACGCCGCATCCGACCGAGCTGCTCGAGCTCGCGCGCGACATGGGTGTCCGGCTGATCCCCTGCCAGATGACGATGGATCTGATGGGGATCACGAAGGACGACTTGATCGATGGGCTCGAGGAGCCGATCGGCGCCGCCACCGCCCTGCTCGAGATGAAGGAGAGCGCGATCCAGCTCTTCATCTGAGGCAGCCGGCGTACGCGGGTCGCCGTGCCCGACCGATCACGTCCCCGACGGGCTGAAGTGCATGTAGTCCTTGCCGCCGGACCACCGCCCGCCCCACGCCCAGCCGATCTCGGCGAACGAGCGGACCACGAGGTCGCCGTCGTGGATCATGCCGAGCGCGTTCCGCGATCGATCCACGTAGGGGCGCGCGAACCGGTTCCGCACCCAGCCGTCCTCGCGCACGTACGGGTTCTGCAGCGGGTTCACGTCGATCGCGAGCCCGTACGAGTGCTGCGAGAAGTGGTCACCGGCGCCGGCCGGCGTGACGACGACCCGGCAGTTGAACGACGCGGTGACGCTGCGGTGCGAGTCGGGGTCGGTCTCCAGCCGTTCCTCCTTGAACTCGCGGGCGAGCCCAACGCGCTTCAGGGGGAACCCGGCCTCGAACAGGCGGGAGAAGACCCACAGGACGTCCTCGGCGACTGAGGCGTTCACCACCATCGGCCCCCGCTTGATCTCGCCGTCGAACCCGACGTAGTTGAAGCGCAGGAGCGCGAGCTCCTCCAGGGGGACCGGGCACCCGGGTCGCCACGTCGTGCCGCGCAGCTCGCGCGCGAGGCTGGGGGGCAGCGGGGAGATCCGTCCGGCGAACCGCGCTCGCCCGGGCTCGGACGGGGTGGGGGCCGGGGTCGGATCCGGCGTCGGGGACGAACTGGGGGTCGGAGATGGCTCGGCCGGTGCCGCTCCGGTGGTCCGGGACGGCTCGGCTTCGAGCACGGCGCGCGACGGCGCATCGGTCCTCGGCGAGCACGAGCAGGCGACGGCGAGGACGAGGGTGAGCGCCAGCCCTCGCGCGACGGACGCCGAGCGGGTGCGCGTCATCGGGCCACCTCCGCGATCGAGTGTCGCACGGTCCGTCGAGGATGACGGGGCGCGGCCCGTCCCGGTTCCCTCGAACCAGCTGATGGTACGCGTGCCTAATTAGCGTTGCGTAGTATCATCCGAACGTGACCACGGCCGCTCCCCCCGACACCGCAGCGCTCGCCGCCCGGCTCCGGCTCGCCGTGACCCGGCTCGCCCGCAAGCTCCGACAGGAGGCCGAGGCCGGGATCACCCCGTCGATGCTCTCGGGGCTGTCCACGGCCGAGCGCCTGGGCCCGTGCACGATGCGGGACCTCTGCGACGCGGAGCACGTTCAGCCGCCGACGATGACCCGGATCGTCGCCGCGCTCGTCGAGGCCGGGCTCGTCACGAGGGAGGCGGACCCGCTCGACCGCCGGGTCGTCTGGGTGAGGGTCGCGCCCTCCGGCCGGCGCCTGCTCGATCGGAGCCGCAAGCGCAAGGAGGCGTACCTCGCCAAGGCGCTGAGGACGCTCGAGCCCCGCGAGATCGAGACCCTCGAGGAGGCCGCGACGATCTTCGAGCGGCTGACCGGAGGCCGGTCGTGACGCGCGTGAAGCGGACGGTCCACCGGACCTTCCATGCCCTGTGGCACTCGCGCAACTTCCGGCTGTTCTTCGTGGGCCAGGCCGTGTCGGTGTCCGGCACCTGGATGCAGATGGTCGCCGCCGCCTGGCTCGTGCTGCGGCTCACGAACAGCGGCGTCGCGCTCGGGATCGACACGGCGCTCGCGTTCGGCCCGATCCTGTTCCTCGGGCCGCTGGGTGGAGCGCTCGCGGATCGCTACGACAAGCGGCGCGTGCTGCTCGCGACGCAGGTCTCGTACGCGGTGCTCGCGCTCGCCCTCTGGGCGATCGTGGCCACCGGCGCGGTCGAGCTGTGGATGGTGTACGCGCTGTCCTTCCTCCAGGGCGTCGTCACGGCCGTCGATCAGCCCACCCGTCAGAGCTTCTTCGCTGAGATGGTCGAGCCCGGCGACCTGCCGAACGCGGTCAGCCTGAACGCGGCCGTGATGACCGGGACCAGGATCGTGGGCCCGGCGCTCGCCGGGGCGCTGATCGCCGGCGTCGGCATGGAATGGTGCTTCCTCCTCAACGCGGTCTCCTACCTGGCGGTGATCGCCGGGCTGCTCGCGATGCGCACGAGCGAGCTCACGCCGCACCGGGCCCCGCGCGAAGCGGGCGCGATCCGCGAGGGGCTGCGCTACGTCTGGAGGACCGGCGAGCTCCGTCGTCCGCTCCTGCTGATGTCGGTGCTGTACGTCTTCTCGTTCAACTACTCGGTCCTGATGCCGTTGTTCGCCGAGCGGACGTTCGAAGGGGATGCCGGGACGTTGGGGCTGCTGCTGTCCGTCACCGGGGTGGGCTCGCTCGTCGGGGCGTTGGTGATGGCGGGCCGGGCGAGCCCGAGCGAGCGCCGCCTGTCGCTCGCGGCGATCGGCGTGGGCGTCGTGACGACCCTCGTCGCGTTCGCCCCGACGCTCACCGCCGCCGTCGTCGGGATGATCCCGCTCGGCGTCGCGTCGATCGTCTTCTTCATCACGTCGAACGCGACCCTGCAGCTGTCCGCGCGGCCGGACATGCGCGGCCGGGTCATGGCGCTGTACGGCGCCGTGTTCCTGGGCTCGACGCCGATCGCCGCGCCGATCGCCGGCTGGGTCGGCGAGCACCTCGGCGCCCGGGCGGGGCTCGCCCTCGGCGGCGTGATCGCGTTCGCGACGGGGCTCGTCGGCCTGTGGCTGGTCGCGCGGCGCCGGGCCGAGGTCGCCCGCCTCGAGGCGGAGCCGGCTCGTCCCGCGCTCGCCGACGAGTCCCTGTCGGCCTAACCGGGTCCACCCGGCCGCTCGACGCCCTCGCCGAGCTCGCGGTCCAGGCGCCAGCCCTCGTCGCCGTCGCCCCGGGAGACCTCGATCACGGTCCCGTCGCGCAGGGCGAGCCGGTAGCGCATCCGTCGCTCGCCCTCTCGCTCGTCGAGCCACCCTCGACGGACCTCGACCTCCTCCTCCACGCCTCCCCAGACGACGGCGCGCGGCCGCTCCTCGGCCCGGGCGCCTTCGTAGAAGCGGATCGTGAGCTCCGGGGTGCGGCCGATCCAGCGGGGCAGGACCGGGGACCACAGGAGGAACACGATGCCGACCAGCGCCACCGACCAGGCCTCGCCGAGCGCCGGCAGCATCGGGATCGCGAGGAACGCGGCGAGCACGCGCGAGAGGTTGTACGCGACGTCGTAGACCGCGAACACACGGCCGCGGTAGCCGTCGGGGATCGCCTCCTGGACCAGCGTGTCGACGGGGATCTTCTTCCACGCGAACGTGAGGCCCACCGCGAAGGCCGCCAGCAGGACGGTCCACTCGGTGACGACGAGCGACACCGCGACGAGCACCAGCCCGCCCACGAAGAACGACATCGCGACGATCCGCTCCTTCGCGAGGCGCTCCTCGAGCGCGCCGACAGTAAGGATCCCCGCCAGCACGCCGAGCCCTCCCGCCCCGATCAGGTTCGAGAACGACGCGACGCCCTCCTCGAACCGATCGCGGAACACGAACAACGAGAGGACCAGGACGATCCCCTGTCCGACCTGGTCGATCGTGATCGACACGATCGGACCGAGCGCCCGGGGCGTGTGGACGAGGTGACCCACCCCGTCGGCGAACTCGTGGGCGACGCGCCGGAGCTCGTGGCGGACGGCCGTCTCGGGGAGCTGGTGCGGCGCGAGCGGCGTCGTGATCCTCGTCGCGATGCCGGACGCGATCAGCCATTGCGCTCCGGCGAGCACGATGACCGCCGTCTCACCGGTGAGGTCGGCGAGCCAGCCGCCGGCGAACACCCCCGCCAGCAACGCGACGGTCCCGCCGACCGTGGAGATCGAGTTCGCGATCAGAAGGTCCTCGGTGGGGACGAGGCGGGGAACGACGGCCACGGCCGTCGCGAGGTAGAAGCGGTTCACCGAGAGCACCCAGAGCGCCCCGAGGTAGAAGGCGAACGGTGCCGACTCGGGATCGAAGAGCGCCAGCCATACCAGAGCCGACCGCAGCACCGGGGCGACGACGAGGATCCGCCGCCGCGACCACCGGTCGATGAAGACCCCCGTGAACGGGCCGAGGATCGAGAAGGGCAGCGACACGATCAGGGTGGCGATCGCGAAGCCGACGGTGGTGCTCTGCTCCTCCGGCGAGAACACGATGGAGGAGACGAGCGCGGCCTGGAAGAGCCCGTCCGCGGACTGCGACACGAGCCGGATCGCGAACAGGCGACGGAAGTCGCGGCCGAGGAGCGCCCCGCGGGCGCGCGCGATCGTCCCCTGCATGCGGCGATGGTAGGCGCCGGGGAGCGGGACGGAGCGACCGATGAACGGTACGCCGCGCCCCGCGCGATGCGTTAGGCGCGGACCACCTCGATCACCGCCGAGTTGTCGTCGTCGGCCCTACCCGCGGCGATCGCCTCGTCGAGCCTGCCGATCGCTCCCTCGGGAACCGCCAGCCGGAGCCCGGCCCCCGCTGCCGCGTCGATGGCCAGCCCGACGTCCTTGCGGGCCAGCGCGAGACGGAAGTCGACGCGCCGAACCGCTCCCGTGATCTTGTCGCGCCAGCGCTCGATCAGCGATCCGAGCGGTCCGCGCCCCATCGCGTCGAGGACCACCTCAGGGTCGATGCCGGCGCGATCGGTGAGCGCGAGCACCTCTCCGAGACCGATCAGCGCCGACATCACCGCGGCGTTGTTCGCGAGCTTCAACGTGGCTCCGGCGCCTGAGGGACCGACGTGGAGCGGGACGCCGAGCACCTGCAGCAGCTCGACGTGGCGTGCGAAGACGGTCGCGTCGCCCCCGGCCACGATCGTCATCGTGCCCGCCTCCGCATGGGGGACGCTGCCGAGCACCGGGGCATCCAGGACCGGGACGGGTGCGAGCCGTGTGGCCGCCTCCCGGATCGCCTCGGGACCGACCGTGGACATCTCGATCAGGGTGGCGTCGGAGCCGATCGCCTCCCCGAGACCGCCGGGGCCGAACAGGACCTGCTCGAGCGCCGGGGGGTCGGAGAGCATCGTGATCGCCACCTCCGCGTCCTCGACCGCCTCGGCCGGCGTCGCCGCTCGCCGAGCGCCCGCCGCGACGAGCGCCTCGTCCCGGCCCGGGCTGCGGTTCCACACGCGGAGGTCGTGGCCGGCGTCGAGCAGCCGTCCGGCCATCGGCCGTCCCATCGCGCCGAGACCGAGGAACGCGACGCGGGTCATCGGCCGATCACCGCCACGAGGTCCACCTCGATCAGCGCGTCCGGGTGGAACAGCGCCAGGACCTGCACGGCGGTGCTCGCGGGCGGCTCGCTCGGGACGTAGCGGGAACGGACCTCGCGCATCCCGGCAAGGTCGTCGAGCGAGGTGAGGAAGGAGTTGATCTTCACGACGTCGTCGAACGTCGCGCCGTTGGCCTCGAGGATCCGTGCCAGGTTCTCGAAGACCTGCTCGGTCTGCGCGGCGAGGTCGCCGGCGCCGACCATCCTGCCGTCCGCGTCCAGCGCGAGCTGTCCCGAGACGTGGATCCAGACGGCGTCGGAGGTCTCCACCCGGACGGCGTGGGAGTAGGCCCCGATCGGGGCCGCCACCGTCGACGGGTTCATCCGGGTCGTTTCCACTGGTCGCCCTCCTCTTCGGGGTCGGTGGGTCGGAGCGATCCGGAACGGCCGCGGCCGCTCCGGTCAGGCGGCGCCGGTAACGTCGGGGACCGCCTGAGGCCGGGTCGGCAGCCCGGGGGCGTCGACGTCCCAGATCAGGCGGGCGAGGTCGTCGAACGACCCGACGTCGGCCGAGATGCGACCCGACAGCGGTTCGATCATGTCGTAGTCGTGGGCGAGCGTGAGCGCCATCATCCGGCGGGGCCACCGCCTGCCGAGCTCACCCCACCCGTAGGCGTCGAGGAACGCCCGCAGCAGCTCCTTGTCCGCCTCGAACACCTTCGTGTGGATCGCGACGAGGTCGTAGTGCCGGTCGCCCTCGTACGCGTCGTTGAAGTCCACGAGGCCGCGAGCCTGGAACGTCCCCGGGGCGCCCTCGACGAAGACGTTGCCCCCGTGGAGGTCGCCGTGGAGGAAGACGGGCGTCTCGCGCCCGGGATCGAGCAGGTTCCGGGACTCCCAGAGATAGTCGCGGACCTTCGCCACGAGCGGCTCCGGGAGCGAGCCCCACTGCGCGTGATCGCGGTGGGCTCGCTGCATCCGCACCTGGATCAGGTCGCAGTAGACCTCGTGGCTGATCCGCTCCCCGTCGCGGATCGGGACGCGGTGCAGCGCCCGGACCGCCTCACCGAGCCAGGCGGCGGCCCGCCGGCGGTCCGGCGGGGTGAGCGCGCCGTTCACGTCCCGGAGCGAGCGGCCCCCCATCGCGGTCATCGCGAGGAACGGCCAGCGCCAGCCCTCGTCGTACAGCGCCCCTTCGGCCAGGAGCTCGGGGATCGGCAGGCCCCGGTCGGCGAGCATCCGGTAGGCCTCGCGCTCGGTCTGGAAGCTGTCCTCGCCGAACCAGTCCTCGTAGTGGAGCTTCACGAGGTAGCGGTCGCCGACGAGGGCCGCCACGTGCGTGGTGGGGAAGTGCGTGCGAACCTCGCCGTCGTCCTCGAGCCCCGCCAGCCGGAGCGCGGCCCGCGCGTACGGACCCCAGAACTCGGCGTCGGTGAGGGAGCGCTCGTACTCGTCGTCGTCGGCGAAGCGAGGCGCCGGGGGGACACTCATCGCCCGACAGTCTCCCAGACCGACCCCGCCGGTCGACCGACGCGGCGCGGAGGGCGGCTACCGTGTGTCGGACGACGCCTCGGCGGGCTCGGTGTCGAAGAACGCGGTCCAGTCGGCGGTCTTGCTCTGACCGTTGCCGATGATGAACTCCTCGACCATCTCGCGCGCGGCCTCGTCGCTGAACTGCACGGGAGGCGACTTCATGAAGTAGGCGCTCGGGCCGATCAGCGGGCCGGCCACGCCGCGGTCGAGCGCGAGCTTCGCGCAGCGGATCGCGTCGATCACGATGCCGGCCGAGTTCGGGCTGTCCCACACCTCGAGCTTCAGCTCGACGTTCAGCGGCACGTCGCCGAACGCCTGGCCCTCGAGCCGGATCTGCGCCCACTTGCGGTCCTCGAGCCACGGCACGTAGTCGGACGGGCCGATGTGGATGTCGCGCCCGTCGAGCTGCTTGCGCATCTGGGACTGGACGGACTGGGTCTTGGACTTCTTCTTCGAGGCGAGCCGGTCGCGCTCGAGCATGTTCATGAAGTCCATGTTCCCGCCGAAGTTCAGCTGATAGGTCCGGTTGAGCTTGATGCCGCGGTCCTCGAACAGCTTGGTCAGGACGCGGTGCACGATCGTCGCGCCGACCTGGCTCTTGATGTCGTCGCCCACGATCGGCACGCCGGCGGCGACGAACCGCTGCGCCCACGCCTGATCCGACGCGATGAACACCGGCAGGCAGTTCACGAGCCCCACGCCGGCGTCGATCGCGGCCTGCGCGTAGTGCTTGGCCGCCTCCTCGGAGCCGACCGGCAGGTAGCTGACGAGCACGTCCGCCTCGGCCTCCCGCAGCGCCAACGCGACGTCGACCGGGGCGGCGTCGGACTCCTCGATCGTCTCCCGGTAGTAGCGCCCGAGCCCGTCCAGCGTCGGCCCGCGGCTGACGTCGACGCCCAGGTGGGGGACGTCGGCGAAGCGGATCGTGTTGTTCGGCTCGGAGACGATCGCCTCGGAGACGTCCCGGCCGACCTTCTTCGCGTCCACGTCGAACGCCGCGACGATCTCGACATCGCCGATGTGGTACCCGCCGAGGTCCACGTGCATCAGGCCCGGCACGGTGTCGTCGGGGCTGGCCTCCTTGTAGTGCTCGAGGCCCTGCACGAGCGACGACGCGCAGTTGCCGACGCCGACGATCGCGAGTCTGACCTTGCTCATGTGGTGCGCTCCTTCCTCCGAAGCGCCCGCTGCTCGCGGCGCTTGGACCCCCCCGTGGTGATCGTCTCGGTGGTGCGGCGTTCGGCCGCGATCAGGCCGTTCAGCCACGCGATGTCCTGCTCGGTGGTCTCCCGGCCGTGCTGCATCAGCGACAGCGTGTACGTGTCGCTGTGCGTCGCGAGGGACGCCGTCAGCGTGACGAGCCGCTCCTCCAGGAACGCGCGCCGGCGCTCGAGCAGACGGATCCGCGATTCCGGCGCGAGGTACTTGAAGAAGGCGAGGCGCACCCGGAAGCGGTTCTCCTCACCGCTGGCGTCCGAGCCGGCCTCCTCGAGGAGCTCGCGGAACAGCTCCTCGCCCTTCTCGGTGATGCGGTAGACGTTCTTGCGGCGCCCGACCGCCTGCTCGTCGAAGACCTGCTCGACCGCGCCCTGCTTCTCCAGGCGCTTCAGGGACGGGTACAGCGAGCCGTAGGAGACCCGCCAGAACCCGCCGAGGGTGTCGGTCAGGCGCTTCGAGAGCTGGTAGCCGTGCATGGACCGCTCCTTCAGCAGTCCGAGGATCGCGAGCTCCAGCATCCGGTTCCTTCCTCCGCTCGCCCTGCCGGCCCGGCTCGCCGGGCCGGGCCAGTGTAGCGTGCCGATATATCGGTTCCTTATATCGTTCCGATATATCTACCCGCTACGTCGAGGGGGTGTCAACCACCGGGCTCGGGACCGCCGAGTGGACCCGCCGAGCCGCCAGGCAGAGGGCCAGGGCCGCGGCGCCCGTCGCCGCGCACCCCCACCACAGGATCGCCGGCCGGACCGAGTAGACGAGCGTGCCGAGGATCGGGCCGACGATGAACGCCGCGCTCCAGGTCGAGCCCAGGGCGGACTGGTACCTGCCTCGCGCGTACCCGGGGGCGCGATCGGCCGCGATCGAGGAGGCGGGCGACGCGCCCATGATCTCGCCGAGCGTCCACACGACGACCATGGCCACGAGCAGCGGGAGCGTGTCGGCGAACAGCAGGGAGCCGAACGCGAGCCCGATCAACAGGCCGCTGACGCCGACCATCACGAGGGGGTCCCGTCGCCGCACCCACGCGATCACCGGCAGCTCGGCGAGCACGACGATCACGCCGTTCAGCGATTGCAGGCCGCCGTAGGTGGACGGGCCGTACCCCGCCTCGTCGATGTGGAGCGGGAACGTGGACACGTTCTGGGCGTAGACGGACGCGCTCAGCAGGGCGGCAGCGAGGAACAGGAGGAACCCTCGGTCCGCGAGGATCGTGGCGCGAGCGCTCGGGAGATGGGCCTCGTCGCGTCGCGAGGTCCTCGTCCCGTGTGGGAGCGCCACCAGGGAGACCAGGCCGAACGCGATCGACGTCGCCGCGTCCCCGACGAACAGGAGGTCGAAGTTCCGCTGGGCGAGCAGACCACCGAGCGCAAGGCCGCCCGCCCAGCCGACGTTGATCGCGAGCCGGAAGACCGTGAAGGCGGCGACCCGGTGCTCGCTCGGCACGAGGTCGGTGATCAGCGCGCCGGCGGCCGGCCGCTGGAGCTCCGCGAAGCACGCGATCGCGAACATCAGCGGGTAGATCTGCGCGAGCGTGTCCGCCCGCCACAGCACCAGGGTGAGCACGCCCGCCGCGATCATCGAGAGCGCGATCGTGGTGCGCCGCCCGATCCGGTCGGCGAGCAGCCCCCCGGCGAGCTGCGCGCTCAGGCCCCCGAGCCCGTACGCGGCGATCGCGGCGCCCGCCTGCGGGGCCGAGTACCCGCGCTCGGTGAGGTAGAGCGTCATGAACGGGAGGACGAACGTCCCGAGCCGGTTCACGAAGGACCCGGCGAAGAGCACCCAGCACGCGGGCGGCAGCGCGCGGAGGTTGTCGCGCAGCGTCGACGTGGGGCGGACGCTCATGGGCCGCCAGCCTACGGACCGGGGCCGACGGCGACGTCAGGGGCCGGAAGGCCGGTAGCGCGTGGCGGAGGCGGGCACCTCGATCCCCGGGCGGAGGTCGGCCGACGCCACGGGTGGACCCGCCACGAGCCGGAGCGGCAGGACCCCCGCCCAGACCGGCAGCTCGAGATCCTCCACCGGGTCCTTCGGATCGCCGGTGCGGACCTTCGCCGAGGCCTCGTCGAGCCCGAGCGCGAGGATCGTCGTCTCCTTCAGCTCCTTGTCGGTCGGCATCCGGACCTCGGCGGTTCGACCCGGGACGACGTGCTCGACCAGCGCGCGCTGCGCGAGGTCCTTCTCCTGCGGATCGGTCACCTCCCGCGCGATCCCGTACAGCACGACCGAGCGGTAGTTCAGGGAGTGCATCGGCGTCGAACGGGCCAGCACGACCCCGTCGACGATCGTCGCCTCGAGGCAGCACTCGATCCCGGTGCGGAGCCCGCGGAGCGTCCGCGAGGCCTCCGACCCGTGGACGTAGACGAGGTCGCCGACCCGGACGTGGATCGTCGGGATCACGCGCGGACCGCCCTCGGGCGTAGTCCAGGCCACGTGGCAGATCAGCGCCTCGTCGAGGATCGCGTCGATCGTCGGACGGTCGTAGGCGCCGCGTTCGGGATGTCGGCGGACCTGGGTCCTGGCCGTCGGAGGCGAGCTCGACATGCGCCGATGGGACCGGCGTCAGGCCAGGGGGCCCGGGGAAGGCGTCGAGCCGCCGGCCCCGCCCTCGCGCTGCTGGAGGAACCGCTCGATCTCGCCGACGAGCTCGTCGCCGGTGGGCAGCTCCTCGTTGTCGACGACCGTCTCAAGGCGCGCCACGTACGTCCGGGAGTCCTCGTCGGCGGCCACGGCCGCGTCGAGGCGGCGGCGATGGGCCATCGCCTCGTCCGGGAGCGCGTCGAGCCGGAGGTCGAGCCCCAGGTGCCGTCCCGTGTGCTCGAGGATCGCGATCGCCGCGGCCGGGTACGTGCCCCCGACGTAGTGCGGCACCTGCGCGAAGAAGCCGACGGCCGGGATCCCGCCGCCGGCCACGGCGTGCTCCATGACCGACAGCGCGGCGGCCGGCACGCGCAGCAGCCCCTGCGGCCCCTGTTGCTCGTCCTCGTGCAGGAGACCGGCCCGCGAGGCGGTCGCGAGGATCGGGACCGGCCGCGTGTGCGGCACCGCCGCGGGGATCGCGCCGAGGCTCACCCACTCCACGACGCCGAGGCGGAGCGCCAGATCCAGGACGTCACCGCCGAGCTCGCGCCAGCGGAAGTCGGGCTCGGGGCCGGTGAGCACGAGGACGTCGCGCGCGCCCACCCGGACGCGCTTCATCGACAGGTTCGGCCAGGTGAGCTCGGTGAGCGTCCCGTCGACCACGTCGAGGACGGGCCGTCGCGAGCGGTAGTCGTACAGGAGGTCGGCGCCGAACGTCGCGATCGGCGCGGCGTCTCCGGCGATCTGCTCGGCGGCCGCCGTCGACGCGCCGCCGGCGTCCACCCACCCGTCGAACGCGGCGACGATCGCGGGGGCGACGAGGGGCTCCTCGGGCTCGTGGAGCCGGTACAGGGGCATGTGCCGAGGATAGCCGCCCGGTCCGCTCGGTCGGGTCCCGCCAGGTCGGGGCGGCGGCTCAGAGGGTCGCGGTCCCGCTCCCCGTGCCCCCCCGGCCGTCGTCCGGCATCCCCATCGCGTCGAGCTCGCCGGCCGTCCGGCGCCGCGAGAGCGCGTAGGCGCCGCCACCGATCGCCGTCAGGACCAGCAGCCACCGGCCCCGGTGCCGGCGCTTCTTCTCCTTCGGCTGGGCGGGCTCGGTGGTCTCGGCGAGGTGGGTGTCGAGCAGGTCCAGGATCCGCTGGTGCTCGGACCGGGACGCGGCGACTTCGTCGCGGAGCAGGTCGTTCTCGATCCGGAGCCGCTCGCTCTCCTCCGAGGTGCGGTCAAGCTGCTTCTCCAGCGCCCGGTCCTTCATCGAGTGGGCCACGGCCTCGGCCTTGTTCCGGGCGCTCTTGGTCATCGAACGCATGCTGCTCACGGTCATCGCCTCCGATCGCGATCTGGGACGAAGGAGCCATACCCGCTGGGCGGCGCTCGCGAACCCGTCTCCTTCAGAGGACGGGCTTCGTGACCATCAGGAACACGATCGTGACCACGATCGCGGCGAGGATGCCGCCGACGATCGCACCGCGGCTCGACAGCCGGCGGAACTCCTCGGTCTCCACGCCGTCGGCCTCGACGACCCGGATCTGGCTCCGGAGCGTGGGCGAGTACACGAAGATGCCGAGGATCACCGCGAGCAGGTAGAGGCCGATCGCGGTGGCGAGCCAGAACTGCGTCAGGTCGACGTCGCCGACGAAGACCATCACCAGCCCGGTGACGAGCAGCAGCGCGTAGGCGGGGTTCGCGAACCGATCGTCGAGCACCTTCACGGTCCTGAGCACGTGCCCGACGTGCTCCGGCTCCCGGGCGGCCCGGGCCAGCAGCACGCCGTAGGCGGCGTTGAACCCCACCGCCACGATCGCGAGCAGCACGTGGAGGAACTTGAAGAACGTGTACGTCGTGAGCGCGAGCACGTGTGGGCCTTCCTGGAGGAACGGGCGTCATCCTCGCCCGACGAGCCGCGAGGGCGCAACGCGGCGGCGTCAGCGGGGGGTGTCGTCCCCCGGGATGAAGGCGGGACCGTGCCCCGGCACGATGCGCGTGAGCCCCGGGAACGCGAGCACGCGGGCACGGTTGTCGTGCAGCAGCTCCGGGTCGGGGGCGTACGGGTCCTCCTCAGGCTCCGTCGCCGTCCACCACAGGTGCGTCGCGACGACGAGGCCGTCCGCGGTGTCGACCAGGGTCGAGATGTCCTCGGCGGAGTGCCCCGGCGTCGCGATCAGCCGGATCCCGGGTGCGAGCTCGAACCCCTCGGCCGGGCGGGAGATCCAGAGATCG
>DATBMU010000137.1:0-15699 GCA_036554665.1 Actinomycetota bacterium
GCCCCGTCCAGCCGACCCCGCGCGCCCCGTCCAGGCAGCGCACGTCGGCGCCCTCGTCGCGCAGCTCCCCGACGAGCGCGTCCTTCCACGGGAGCAGGTAGGCGACCCGGAAGGAGAAGCGCCGGCGATCGGCGTGCCGGACGGTCGAGACGAGCAGCTGCTCGGCTCCGCCTCGCCCGAGGCCCTTGATGAGGAACAGAACGTTCACGTGTCGATCGCGTCCTTCGTCGTCGTCGTCGCGGCCACGTCGACCGCGCGTCCTACGGCGGCGCCCCCCGCCCGGCCCAGGGCCCGATGCGCGGGAAAAGCCTCCGACCTAACCCCGTCAATCGCCGCCGGGGGTCGCGCCGATAACTCATCCGGTCTAGCCATCAGGGAGGGACGATGGGGAACGACGCCGCCCACCGCACCGACGAGCCCGGCCTCACCCGCCGATCCCTTCTGAAGCTCGCGGGGGCGACCGGGCTGGCGGTCGCCGCCGGCCCCGCGCTCGACCTGGCCCGGCGAGCCTCGGCCGACCCGATCCCCGTGGTGATCCCACCGCGGAACGCCCTGTGGACGATCGTCTCGCCCGTGATGCTGGCCGACCCGGCGACCGTCGCCGGCGTCGTGATCGAGCCGGGCGGCGAGCTCGTCTTCGATCCCTCGCGCAACGTGACGCTCACGTCCACGCGCAACGTCATCGTCCGCGGCCGGCTCTCGATGCGACCCGCCTCGGCCGACGTTGCGCATCGCCTGCTGTTCACGGGCGTGTCCGAGTCGGCCTTCGTGGGCGGCGGCCTCGACCCCCTGGACTCCGACATCGGCCTGTGGGTCATGGGCGAGGGCGTCCTCGACCTCGCCGGGTCCCCGCGCACCGCGTGGGCGAGGGTCGTCGGCGGCCTCGGCCGCGGAGCCCAGAGCTTGACCCTCGACGCGGACCCCGTCGGCTGGAGGGCCGGCGACCAGCTCGTGGTCACGCCGACCGGCGTCACCTCCGACACGCTGCACTACGCGCGGTTCGAAACGGTCACCGTCACCGGCGTCTCGGGCCGCACGATCGGCTTCAGCCCGGCGCTCGCCTCCGAGCACCCCGAGGTCCGGACGGGGACCGTGATGCGAGCCGAGGTCCTCAACCTGACGCGCAACGTCGCGATCGAGGGGACCTCGAGCGGCCGCACGCATGTCTTCATCCGCTCGACGCGGCCGCAGTCCCTCTCGCACGTCGGGCTCCGCTACGTGGGACCGCGTCACTCCTCCACGACGCTCGTCCTCGGCCGCTACGGCCTGCACTTCCACCACTGCATGGACGGCAGCCGCGGCTCGGTCGTCGATTCCGTCGTGATCCGCGACGCCGGCAACCACGCGTTCGTGCCGCACATGAGCGACGGCACGACGTTCCGCGACTGCGTCGCCTACGGCGTCCAGGAGGACGCCTACTGGTGGGACGTCCCAGAGGCGACCCACGACACGCTGATCGAGCGCTGCGTCGCGGCGAAGGTGACCGCCGACGCCCGATCCCAGGGGTACTACTCGCTGAACGGCTTCACGCTCGGCCACGGGCGCGGCAACCGGATCGCCGGGTCGGTGGCGGTCGGCGTGGTCGGCGGCAAGACGGCCTCCGGCTTCAACTGGCCATCGCAGGCGCCGGCCGACGGCATGAACGGCGAGTGGGTCTACGAGGACTGCGTCGCGCACAACAACCGCTGGAACGGCATCTACGTGTGGCAGAACGACCCGCTGCTCGGCCACGTCATCTCCCGCTACACCGCCTTCCGCAACGGCGGCGCCGGGATCAAGCACGGTGCCTACGTCAACAGCTACCTGTACCAGGACGCCGTGCTCGTGGAGAACAAGGCCTCGGAGATCGAGATCCACGCGCAGTGCCGCGACGCGTTCGGCACCACCCCACCCCGGTTCGTCCGGGTCCAGATGGACCACGGCGGCGGCGACTGGTGCGTGCAGACCTTCGAGCACCAGGTCGCGGCCCCCTGGGCGCCCGTCCTCCTGCAGGACTGCCGCTTCACGAACTACGCCCGCGCCGGGTTCCGCATGAACTCGCGCCGGCAAGGCGGCTGGTTCCGGCTGGAGAACTGCACCTACTCGGGCAACGGCTTCTGGTTCGAGTCCGCCGTTCCGGCGAACGCGACGGTCGACGTCGTCGACGCCACCCACGGCTCGATCAGGCTCCGCCGGCGCGATCAGGGCAACGGGACCTTCGTGGCCGGCTGGAACGCCCGCGTCTCGTCGCTCTAGGTCACCGAGCGCCGCTCGCCGAGCCGACGCGGGGCCCGGCGACGCGCTCGTACACCTCGAGGTAGCGCGGGGCGACCGCTCCGATCTCGAAGGCGCCGCGACAGCGTGCCGACCCGGCCGCCCCCATCGCCGCGCGGCGATCGGGATCGACCAGGAGCGCGGCGACCTCGGCCGCCAGTCGCTCGCGGTCGCCCGCCGGCACGAGCACCCCCGTGCGCCCGTCCTCCACGATCTCGGGCACGCCGCCGATCGCGTACGCCGCCACCGGCAGCCCGAGCAGGCCGGCCTCGATCACGACGGCCGGGGACCCCTCGGTGCTGCTCGCGAGCACGAGGACGTCGCTCGCCGCGAGCAGGTCGGGGACGTCCTCGCGAACGCCGAGCACGAGGATCCGTCCGGCCAACCCCCGGACCGCGATCGCGGCCTCCACCTCCTCGCGCAGCGGACCGGCGCCCACGAGCAGGAACGTGGCCTCGGGGACCCGACGCAGCACGTGGGCGGCGATCTCGACCTGGCCGAGCGGGTCCTTCTCCCACGTGAGCGCCCCGACCGAGACGACGAGCGGCGCCTCCGCGGCGACGCCGAGCGCCCGTCGCACGCCCCCACGATCGACCTCGACGGCGAGGCGGCGCGCGTCCACGGCGTTCGGGATCGTCACGAGCCGGTCCGCCGGGACCCGCAGCAGGGTCCGGGCCTCCTCCCGGGTCGCCTCCGACACGGCGACCACCGCCGCGGCCCGCCGCGCGAGCGAGGCGTACAACCTGCGCTGCGCGGCCGACGACGCCCACGCCGGGGTCGATCCGATGCGCCGGTACACGACGGGGATCCGGCGACGGAGCGTCGCCGGGATCGCGTACTTCAGGGCCTCGCCCCCGTGGGCCTGGATCACGTCGGGCCGGCCGCTCGAGACGGCGGCGGCCAGGCCGCGGCGGATCCTGCCGTCGAAGCGGCCGGCCGGCCCGTCGGGCACCAACTCGGAGAGCGGCGCGGCGAACGGCGTCGGCGCGCCCGCCGGGCCGCGGAGCGCGACGACGTGCTGGTCGACGTCGCTCGCCGCGAGCGCGCCGACGAGGTCGGACGCGAAGATCTGCGCGCCGCGCCGGTCGGTGCTCGAGACGAGATGCAGGATCCTCATGGTGTCCTCGAGCCGGAGTCCCCCGCCGGTCGAAACGCTACGCTTCCCCGGCCCCGGACCCGGAGGACGGAGTTCCCGTGCACGTCCTGTACCTGATCGACAGCCTCAGCACCGGCGGCGCCGAGCGCTCCCTCGCGGAGCTCGCGCCCGGCTACACCGCCCGGGGCATCCGTCTGGACGTCGCGTACTTCCACGAACGCCCGGGCGTGCACGACGACCTCGCCCGCGCCGGCGCGGGGCTGTTCCACCTCGGCGGATCGGGCCGCGTCGCGCGCACCCGTCGCACGCTCCGGCTGCTCCGCCAGCGCCGCCCGGACCTCCTGCACACCACGCTGTTCGAGGCCGACGTGGCCGGCCGCGTCGCGTCGGGCTTCGCCCGGGTGCCCGTCGTCTCGAGCCTCGTGAACCTCGCCTACGGCCCCGAGCAGCTCACGGATCCGTCGCTCCGTCCGTGGCGGGTCGATGCCGCGCGCCGGCTCGACGCGCTCACCGCCCGCCGCGTCGTGCGCTTCCACGCCATCACCGAGTCGGTCGCCGACGTGATGACCGAGCGCCTGCACCTGCGGCGCGAACGCGTCGAGGTGATCCCCCGTGGGCGGGACCCCGAGGTGCTCGGTCGCCGGACCGTCGAGCGCCGCGCGGAGGCGCGAGCCCGCCTGGAGGTCCCCGAGGACGCTCCGCTCGTCTTCGCGGCGGCCCGGCAGGAGTTCCAGAAGGGCCTCGACGTCCTCGTCGACGCGTTCCCGACCGTGCTCGCCGGGGTCCCCGGGGCGCGGCTCGTGGTCGCCGGGCGGGAGGGAGCGCTCACGCAGCGGCTGCGGGAGACGGTCACGCGTCTCGGGCTCGAGCCCACCGTCCGGTTCCTGGGAGCCAGGACCGATGTGCTCGACCTGATGTGCGGCGCCGACGTCTTCGCGTTCCCGTCGCGGTGGGAGGGGCTCGGCGTGGCGGTGCTCGAGGCCATGGCCCTCGAGGCGCCGATCGTGGCGAGCGACCTCCCGGCCGTACGCGAGGTGGTCGGCGCCGACGGCGAGCGAGCGCTGCTCGTGCCGCCCGATCGCCCGGCCGTGCTCGCCGACGCCCTGCTGCGGACGCTCGCCGACCCGGTCGCGGCCGCCGCGCGGGCCTCGGCGGCGCGCGAGCGGTTCCTCGAGGCGTTCACCCTCGATCGCGTGGCCGACGCGACGGTGTCCTTCTACGACCGCGCGCTCTCCGGGCGCCGCTGATCGACACGCCTCAGATGTAACCAAGCTCCTCCAGCCGCTGTTCGATCTCGAGCTTCTCGGTGTCGGAGACCGCGCCGGCGTCGCCCTCCCAGGTGGTCCACTCCACGACCGCTCGCTCGAGCCGGTCCCGGAGGCGCCGGGCCTCGTCCGGGTGCTCCTGGCTCGCATCCCGCGTCTCGGTGGGATCGGCCTCCAGGTCGTAGAGGGCCTCCGAACCATCCGAGGACCGAACGAGCTTGAAGCGCGAGGTCCGCGCAGACACGAGGTCGTTGGCGAGGCCGGAGAAGTCGTACGCCGGGTTGCGATCGGCCAGGCGCGCCCGCTCCTTGTCGTTCCACGCCCGCCATTCGGAGAACGCGACCTCCGCGTCTCCGTCCCCGTGCGGGCCGGTGCCGTTCGCGAACAGCCACGAGCGGCGGCCCTGCAGCTCGGCGACCGGGACCTCCCGTCCCAGCAGGTGCGCGATCGACGGGAAGACGTCGACGAACTCGAAGAGCGAGCGCTCCGTCCCCGATGGGACGATGCCCGGCCCGTACGCGACGAACGGGACGCGCGTGAGGTGCTCGTCGAGGGAGGCGTGATGATCGGCGAGGCCGTGCTCGCCCACGTGCTCGCCGTGGTCCGACGTGACCATCAGGAGCGTCTCGCCGTCGCGGAACCGGCCGGTCTCGCGAAGGATGTCGATCAGCTCCCGGAGGTGGTCGTCGGCGTTGGCGAGCTCGCCGTCGTACAGGGACGAGTACACGCCCAGCGTGCGCTCGTCGGCGCGAGCGATCGCCTCCCAGGGCCCGGCCGACCGCGCGAGCGTGGCCCGGTACCGCGCGCCCTCGACGAACCCGAACCGCTCCCCGCCCACCCGGCGCTCGAACCGCCTCGGCGGGGCGTAGGCCCAGTGGCACTCGAGGTAGTTCACGAACAGGAACGTGGGCCGGCGGACCTCCCGGAGCTGCTCGCGGATCCACCGGTTCGTGACGCGCCCGCCGGAGTCCCCGCCGAACAGCACCTTCTTCACCCGCCGGGCGACCCGCCGCCGGCCGCGCTCGAGGTCGAGCCGGAACGCGTACCGGTCGAAGCCCTCCGACAGGCGCGTCTGGTCCGAGATGAGCCCGTTGTTGGTCGCGCAGATCGTCTCGTAGCCCTGCTCGCGCAGCCAGCCGGCGAGCGTGACCTGCACGCGGTCGCGCATCTTCGGGCCGGTCTGCCACTGGCTGCCGTGCTGCGTCGGGTACAGCCCGGTGAACAGGCTGCCGTGCGAAGGCATCGTCCAGGGCCCGTTCGCGACCATCGTCTCGACCCGCATCCCGTCGCGCGCGAGGCCGTCGACGGTGGGCGTCGTCGGGCGCTCGTAGCCGTAGCAGCCGAAGCGATCCCAACGGGCCGTGTCGAAGACGACGAGGACGATGTCGGGGAGCTCAGCCATCGGTCCCCCGAGCGCCGATCGGCGACTCCGCGCCGGGCGCCTCCACGGTCGAGCCGGAGCCGTTGCCGCGCACGTCCGGCGTCGCCGCCCCGGCAGCGTCGGCGCGGATCCGGCGGTTGAACGTCGCGATCTCCTGCAGGACGGTCGGCGTGTACCCCGCCTCGCGCGCCGCCGCGATCAGCCCGTCCAGGTCCTTCGGGAAGCAGCCGCCGCCGAACCCTCGCTCGGCCGTCACGGCGAGATGGTCGGGGCCGATCCGCCGGTCCAGGCCGACCGCGGATTGCACGGCGGGCCACCCGACGCCGAACCGCTCGCAGATCATCGCGAGCTCGTTCGCGAGTGCGACCTTCGACGCGAGCATCACGTTCGAGCAGAGCTTCGCGAGCTCCGCCTCGACCGGGCGCATCCGGACGACCGGGGCGGAGGGTGAGATCGCGGACATCAGGGAGGCCACCAGGGACGCCGCTTCGTCGGAGGAGGCGCCGATGATCACCCGGTCGGGCCGGGTCAGCGACTCCTGCGGACGAGCGGCCACGAGGAACTCGGGCACGCTGCAGAACCGCAGGTTCGGGAACGCGGCGGCCAGGCGATCGCTCGTCCCGGGCGTGACGGTCGACTTCATCGCGATCACGGCGCCCGCGCCGAGCGCCGGCGCGACGTCGCGCACCGCGGCCCACACCTCGCTCAGGTCGAAGCCGCCGTCGCCGTCGGCCGGGGTCGGCACGCACACGAAGACGACGTCGCTCGGCGCGAGGTCGTCGATCGAGCCGACCCCCAGGTAGGGGTCGTAGGTGCGGGTGGCGACGCCCGCGGCCTCGAACGCATCGCGGAGCGCTCCCCCGACCGTCCCGAGGCCCATGATGCCGGCGATGGTCATGTCATCCCTCCTGATCGTGCTGCGTGCCGAGCGGGATCAGCCCGCGGGTTCTCCGTCGGACCACGTCGCGGCGATCTCGAGCGGACCGAACGCGTCCGCGAGCACCTCGCCGTCGCCGACGCGGTCGACGACGACCGCGCGCTCCAGCTTCCACCGGTCGCGGACGACGCCGTCCGCCGACAGGATCGCCACGACCGGGAAGTAGATGCCGCTGCGGAGCGGCAGCGGCGAGATCGAGCAGCGCACCTCGCCCCGCGGACCCGGCACGCGGACGGTCGGGGAGGTCGCCGAGCCGAGCTCACGCCCTCCCTCGTCGATGAACCCGACACAGAACACCGCCTCGTCGAGCGCCGGCGCGTCGAACGCGATCTCCACGTCGAGCGCCGAGCCGGCGCCGTTGCGCTGATCGAAGTGCACCGTCTCCACCTGCGCGCCGCCGGCGCCCCAGCGGTTCATCCCGCGGGACTCCATCTCCTTGCGCGCCTGCTTGCGACCGCCGATCGCCAGCTCGGTCTCGCGGCGCTCCATCGCCTGCGCGTACTGCGCGAGCACGTCGCCGGTGGAGCCGGTGGCCAGCAGCTTGCCGTGGTCGATCCAGATAGCCCGCTCCGTCATGTTCCGGACCAAGCCGAGGTTGTGCGAGACGAACAGGAGCGTCCCGCCGTCTCGCCGGTACTGCTCGAGCCATCCGACGCACTTGCGCTGGAACGCGGCGTCGCCCACGGCGAGGATCTCGTCGACGAGGAGGATCTCCACGTCGAGCGCGGTGATGATCGAGAACCCCAGCCGCGCGGCCATGCCCGCCGAGTAGCGCTTGAGCGGGGTGTCGGCGAGCTCGTCCCCGATCCCCGAGAAGTCGACGATGCGCTCGATGCGCCCCTTCATCCCCTTGCGGCTGTAGCCGTGCATCGCACCGAGCAGGTAGCAGTTCTCCCGCCCCGTGAGATCCGGATGGAACCCCACCAGCGCGTCGATCAGCGCGGCGATGCGCCCCTGCACCTCCACGGATCCGCGCGTCGGGAAGGTGACGCCGGCGATCACCTTCAGCAGCGTGGTCTTCCCGGCGCCGTTGTGGCCGACGATCCCGACGGACGACCCGGCCGGCGCCGCGAGCTCGACCCCGTCGAGTGCGTTGAACGTGTCCTTCGTCCACCACTTCGGGAACACGCGACGCACGCCGCGATCGATCGGCGGCGGCAGCATCTCGCGGACGCGAGCGCGGCCGACCTTCACCCGGTACGTCTTGACGATGTCGCGCGCGACGACGGCATCCATCTCAGATCACGTCCGCGAAGCGTCGCTCGGTGGCGCCGAAGTACCAGAAGCCGAGCACGAAGGCCACGGCGGCGCCGATCAGGGAGGGGGTCAGCAGGTCCAGGCTCGGCGGGACGCCCACGACGAGCACGTCGCGGAACGACTCGACGATCCCGGTCATCGGGTTCGCGAGGTAGATGGGGCGGAGCTCCTCGGGCACCTGGTCGAGCGGGTACATCACCGGCGTGAGGAACAGCCACAGCTGCATCACGAACGGGATCGCGAGCTTCACGTCCCGCGCGAACATGTTCAGCGCGCTGAGGAACATCACGATGCCGGCCGCGAGGACGATCTCGACCACGAGCAGCAGGGGCGCCCAGAAGACCGTGATCGGCAGGCTGTTGCCCGTCGCGTACAGGTAGATCACGAACGTGAGGCTCGCGATCGAGAAGTCGACGAGCGAGAGCCCGACCATGCTCAGCGGGAGCACGCCGCGTGGGAACGCGAGCCGGCTCACCATCGGCTGCGAGGAGGCGACGCTCGGGACGCCGAACGTCACGCTGCCGGCGAAGAACGTCCAGGGCGTGATCGCGGAGAAGACGAACAACGCGTAGGGCACCCCGGGGATGCCGCTCTGGACGCCCGCCACCTGGTTGAACACCAACGTCGAGGCGAATACCGTCACGATCGGCGGCACGGCCGCCCAGAAGACCCCGGCGACCGACTGCCGGTAGCGCAGCTGGAACTGCCGCCGGATCAGCGACGTCAGCAGGCTGCGGTGCGTCCACATCCGTCTCAGCACGTCGCGTCCCTCTCCTCGATCGCGCTCACGAGCGTCCCTTCGTGGACATCCACCGCAGCGGGATCAGCCACCGCGACGCGTACGAGCGCTGGCCCCGCGCGTCCAGGAACCGGCGCTGCGGGAACACGAGGGCCCGGACGTACGCGGCCTTCGGCCGGACGCCGGGGAGGCCCCAGATCGCCGCCATCGCCTCGCCGCCGCTGTCGCGACGGCTGGTGGCGAACGCCTCGAGCGCCCGCAACTCGCCCTTCGACACCGGGCCACGAGCGATCGCCTGCGCCGGTGCCGGCAGCTCGACGCCGAGCTTTGACGCGAGCGTCTCCGTCGAGTGGCGGACCACGGCGCGCAGGCGCCAGCGGTCCACGAGCCGGGCCGCGACGTCCCAGTCGACGCTGCCCGAGGTCGCGATCTGCCCGACGTCGCGGAGCGGCAGGAGCAGCTGCCGCGAGCCGAGCGACGCGTGCACGCACGCGTGGAGGAACGCCGCGGTGTCGTCGAGCCGCCGGAGCTCCACCCCGCCGAGGGTGAACGTCCGGGTGCGCTCGAAGAGCCGGTCGGGCTCGAGCCACATCCCGAACGGCGCCTCCGCGAGGGTTCGGTGCAGGTCGAGAACGAGCCCTCGGGCGTCCGTGTGCGTGGCCGCCTTCCCGAACCGCACGTCGAACCCCGGCCGTGGCTCCGGCGTGTCCCGCGTGAACCCGGCCTCCTGCACCACGCGCAGCGCCCGCTCCCACCGGTTGGTGGGGACGAGCAGGTCGAGGTCGCCGAAGTTCCTCCACGAGGGATCCGGGTAGAACGTGTGCGCCATCGCCGGGCCCTTCAGCACGACGAGGTCGATGCCCTCGTGCGCGAACGCGTCCGCGACCTCGAGCAGCCGGCGCTCGAGCGCGAGCGCGACGAGCATCGACTCGCGGTGCCGATCCAGCAGGGTGCGCGCCTGCAGCTCGGTGAGCAGCAGCCGTCCGTCCCGCGCGGCGGCGACGGCGATGCCGGTCAGCCGCTCGCCCCCCAACTGGTCGATGACGATCGGCCAGTCCTCGTCGCGGACCTCCTCCGGCGGGCCGTCGTCGGCGCGCGGGAGGCCGTGCGCGGCGAACCGGCGCAGCAGCGAGATCCGAGCGTCAAGCATCGCCCGTCGCCTCCTCCACGAACCCGCGGGCCGAGAGCGTCCCCACGAGCTGCCGGACGTCGCCCTCGATCGAGGCCGGCTCGACGCCGTGCTCGGCGGCGAGGGTCTCGACCAGGTCCTCGAGCGTCCGCGGCTCGCTCAGGGCGCGCCACACGGCGCCGCCGCTCCCGGACAGCAGCTCGAAGTCGCTCCGCCGGCGGTCGGCGAGGATCACCTCCACGCCCACGGAACGCCACAGGACCTGCGGCGCGCGGCGGATGTGGACGCTCACAGGCGCACCAGGTTCTTCGCCGAGAGCCCGCGCGACGCGTTCCGCGCGTCGAACACGAGCGCCGCGTGCTCGGCGATCCAGCCGAGGTCGTACGCGTGGTGCGGCGTGAGGAGCGCCACGCAGTCGGCCCCGGCGATCAGCCGCTCGGAGAGCTCGGATCGGTGCAGCACGGTGCCGTTGGACGCGATCTCCTCGACGTACGGGTCGTGGAAGGACACCTCCGCGCCTCGGCGGAGCAGCTGCGCGATCACCTTGAGCGCCGGCGACTCCCGCAGGTCCCCGACGTCGGCCTTGTAGGTCACGCCGAGGACCACGACCCGCGCGTGCTTCAACGCCTTGCCCGCATCGTTGAGCGCCTCCCCGATCCGCATCGCGACGTACGACGGCATCTGGCCGTTCACGTCCTCGGCGAGCTCGAGGATCCGGAACTGCCGTCCCGCCTCCCGGCGGACCTGCCATGCGAGGTACGTCGAGTCCAGGGGGATGCAGTGGCCGCCCACCCCCGGCCCCGGGTAGAAGGGCAGGAACCCGAACGGCTTGGTCGCCGCCGCGTCCACGACCTCCCAGACGTCGATGTCCATGTCCCGGCAGAGCATCGCCATCTCGTTCACGAGCGCGATGTTCACGTGGCGGAACGCGTTCTCGAGCAGCTTCGCGAGCTCCGCCGCCCGGCACGAGGAGACGACGACCACCTTCTCGGTCAGCTGCTCGTAGAACAGCGACGCCGCCCCGGTCGCCTCCGGCGTGACGCCGCCCACGATCTTCGGGGTGTTCTGGAGCCCGTACTCCCCGTTGCCGGGGTCGATCCGCTCGGGCGAGTAGGCGAGGAGGAAGTCGACACCGCCCCGGAGCCCGGAGGTCTCGAGGAGCGGCAGGACGCGCTCCTCGGTGGTCCCCGGGTACGTGGTGGACTCGAGGATCACGAGCGCGCCGCGCGTCAGGTGCTCCGCGGTCTGCCGGCACGCGTCCTCGACGAAGGAGAGGTCGGGCGTGCCGTCGCGGAGCGGGGTCGGCACGCAGATCAGGATCACGTCGCACTCGGCGAGCCGGTCGGCGTCGGTCGTGAACGCGATCCGCTCGCTCGCCAGCCCGTCCCGGTAGAGCGTCTCGTCCACGCCCGGAACCACCAGCCGGCCGGCCATGAGATCGTCGATGCGTCCTGCGTCGACGTCCAGGCCGATCGCGCGGAAGCCGACGTCCGCCGCGGCGCAGGCGAGGCTCAGGCCGACGTATCCCTGCCCGACCACGCCGATCGTCGCGTCGTGCGCCAGGATCCGCCGGCGAAGGCGTGCGGTGTTATGCACCGTCCTCACCCCCCAGATCCTCGGGCGGACCGTCGCCGTCCGCGAACAGGCCCGTCGCCCATCCCTCGATCGTGTCGATCACGCGCTGCTGGCTGAGCAGGTCCGAGAAGCCGTGGATCTGCCCGGGCAGCGTGACGATCTCGATGCCGTCGCCGGCCGAGCTCATCAACTCGCCCAGGCGACCGGTCTGCGCCCGCAGGAACTCGCGGTAGTTCTCGCTCCCGTCCCCGTAGACGAGCAGGACCGGGACGCCGCGATCGACGAGCCGCTGCAGCGTGCCGAGGTAGTCCTCGCTGACCCACGAGAGGTCGGTCTCCTCGCGCGACTCGTCCTTCGTGCGCGCGGCGTGCAGCTTCGCCTTGACGAACTTCGCGTAGTAGGCCCGCTGCTCCTTCTTGAGGAGCCCGGCCAGCACCCACGGCCTGAGCGCCACCCGCATGAGCTGCCGGTTGCCGTAGCGCGTCAGCTTGCGGCCCTGGCGGAGACCGTCCCGGATCGGCGGCTCGACGAGCGCCACGCCGGCGACGCCCTCTCGGGACGGCACCAGGGACATCACGGTCCTCGCGCCGAAGCAGATCCCGGCGTAGACGTGCCTCTCCACGCCGAACCCCTCCACCGTGCGGGCGGCGGCCTCGAGGTCCTGCACGTACGGCGCATCGAGGCTGAAGCTCTCGATCGGCCCCGTGCTCTCCCCCACACCGTGGTAGTCGAACCGGAACGCGTGGAACCCTCGCCCGCCGGCCTGCCGGGCGAGGCGGACCATCATCCGGTTGCGGCCCATCGAGGTCCCGCGCAGCCCCCCGGCGGCCGAGATCAGGGCGACGTTCAGCGATCGGACGCTCGGTCGCGTGAGCACCCCCAGCAGGACGTCGTCGCCGGCCTCGAAGTAGACCGGCGTCTCCAGCGCCGCGGTCGACTCCGGCGCGCGGTCGATCAACTCCGGGGCGGCGCGCTCTGCAGCATCCACTGCGATGTCACCTCCGTCAGCTCGCCGGCGCGATCGGGATCCTCGCCGCTGATCTGCGGGGTCCCGCCGAACCACCAGGGCTCGCTGCCCTCCAGCTGATGCGTCCGCACGGACGCGCCCGCCTCCCGCCACCGCTCCACGAGCGAGCCCGCCTCGGCGCGCAGCCCGCGGCCGCCGCCGATCTGGACGAGCAGGACGTGCGGTGGAGCCCCCTGGGCGGCGTCGTCGATCAGCCGCCTGGTCCGGACGCTCTCGAACAGCGGGCGATCGATCGAGTAGCCGAGCACGTCGACGGAGCCTCGGTCCCGCAGCTCCTGCGACGGCTTGCGCTCCTCGCCGTCCTCGGCCTTCTTCAACCCGCTCACCAGGTGCCCGCGGAAGATCTCGCGGAAGTAGCGCTCGCCGTTCAGGACCGGCTCCCACATCGCGAGCGCGACCGCGCCGGCCGTCCGCCCGGTCACGGCCGCGGCCACCGCGCCGAGCCGCGTCCCGACGAAGACCAGGCGCTCGACGCCCGTCGTCCCCACGAGCCGGTCGACGGCCGCCCGCGCGTCCTCGCACAGCGACTCGAACGTCTCCTCGGCCGGATCGCCGTCGCTGTTGCCCGACCCCCGGTACTGGAACCGCTGCACCGCGTAGCCGGAACGGGCGAGCGAGCGAGCCAGCAGGACCTCGCGCCGGTAGTTCCGGAGCAGCTCCGCGTGGATCGGGGAGCAGATCACCACCCCGACCTCCGGGTCGGGAGGCAGGTAGGTCACGCCGAACAGCCGCTCGGGGCCGCCGAAGAACGAGGCCTCCTCGCGCACGCCGCCGCCCGCGTCGGCCCGGACCGCGGCCTGGAGCGCAACCCCTTCCCTCTCCGTCATCCCTCGTCCTCCGATCGACACCTCATGCGGCGAGCGGCGTCCCGTCCGCATCGATGTGCAGCGGTCCGTGGAACTCCTCGGCCACGTACCAGTCGTCGGCGTACGTGAGCATCGGCACCTCGGTCGACGTGCGCCCGCCCACCTTCTGCGCGGTCCGCATCCCGTGCGTCCACTCCACGCTCGTCGTGAGCGGTAGGCTCACGCGCTCGACGAGCCGGTCGTCCGGCCCGAACACCCACATGCGCTGCGTCGCCGGGTCCCCGTTCGAGATCTCGACGACCACGTAGAACCACTCGTCGACCGGCGCCGCCCACTCCGTCATCGCTACGGTCCCGCCGGGCGTGCGTCCCTGAGCGAGCGCGAGTCCGAGCCGCCGGTCCGGGTAGAGGCGGACCTCCACCGGCCACCCCGACAGCGCCCCGTCGGTCGGCGTCATCTGCATCAGCTCGAGGTAGCCCGGACGCTCCGGGATCGCCTCGGCCGGGACCTCCGGGACGCGGTGCGCCGCCCCGATGAACGCACGGCCCGCCGGGGCGGGCGCCGGCGCGAGGATGCCGACGTGCATCTCCCGGTTCATCCGCTGGAGCCGGATGCACATCTCCCCCGTCCGGCACCCGAACGCGCCCGACTCCACCTCGCCCTCGACGCCGAACTCGCACCCCGGATCCGGGCGCCACCACACGCCGCACACCGGCTGCTCGAAGCTCGAGGAGAGCACGAACCCGTCGACCTCACCCGCCGGGGGCGGCTGCGGCGACCCCTCCGACGGCGAGGCGGGAGGCGCGCCGGAGCGGCGCGCGCCGGGCTCGGACCCGCCGGTGCATCCCGCGGCCAGCGCCGCGACCGTGGCGGCCATCACCACGAGCGTCCGGACCCGATGGCGTCGTCCCATCTCAGGACGGTCCGGTCTCCCCGCGCTTGGCGGCGACCAGCCGCTCGATCGTCTCGACGTTCGCGAAGTGCTCCGGGACCACGTCGCTGTCGTCCACGTCGATGTCGAACTCCTCCTCGAGGAACACGACGAGCCGCATCAGCGCGCCGGAGTCCAGGAGCCCGCTGAGCAAGGGGGTCCGGTCGTCGAACCCGTCGGCCGAGGACCCCAGCAGCTCGTCGGCGATGTAGGCCCGGATCCGGTCCGAGGTGCTCATCGCATCCTCACCGGACCGACCGGCCCGGACGCGCTCCCCGAGTCGGAGGCGAGCTTGACCGCGACCATCCGCGCCACCGAGCCGGCGGTCGCGAACGAGACCGGGGTGATCTCGGTGTCCTCCACCACGACGTCGAACTCCTCCTCGAGGTACGTGACGAGCTGCATCAGCCCCGCGGAATCGAGCAGGCCGTTCAGCAGCGGCGTGTCGTCGCCGAGCGGACGCCCCGGCGGCTCGGGCAACAGCTCCGCGCCGATGAAGGCCAGGATCTTGTCGGCGACGTCCCGCTGCGGGTCGCGAACGTCCATCCTCAGCTCCCGGCCGACGCGGGCTCGGCGAGCGAGCGCGCGCCCGACCGCGCGGCCGAGCGCTCGAACACCTCGCGGAGACGCTTGATCGTGTCGGGGCGCAGGAGGTTGTCGGGGTTCGCCATGATCTTCTCGTAGGAGTCGCGCATCTCGTCGATCAGCTCGCGGGCGCGGCCCAGCGTCTCCGGCATGTACAGGTTGCCCTGCAGCACGCGGATCAGCTTCTCCCGGAAGCGGTTCCCGACGGCGAAGAGCGTGAAGATGATCTGCAGGTCGTAGAAGAGCGTGGTGAGCTCGTACCATGCCTCGACGCCCTGCGTGACCTTGGTCTCGAACGCATCGAACGCCTCGCGTTCGTCGCTGCCGTCCAGCACCGACGCGATCGCCTCGTGCGCGTGCAGCGCCGAGTACGCCGCGACGTCCACGCCGGTCGAGAACACGGGGTCGATGAAGCGGAGCGCGTCGCCGATCAGGATCCAGCCCTCGCCGGTGATCGTGTCGTTCTGGTACGTGTAGTCGGCCTCGATCCACCACTGGCGCACCCGCTCGGCGTGCTCCATCGCGTCCCAGAGCGCGCGGTTGCGGCGCACGAGGTCGTCGAAGAACTCCTCGTGGGTCCGACCGGACTTCTGGAAGTCGTTCTTCTCGGTCACGACGCCGATCGACCAGATGCCGTCCTTCAGCGGGATCTGCCACGCCCAGGCGCGCTCGAGTCCCAGGAAGTGGAGGAACAGGTACCCCTCGAACCCTTCGGGCG
>DATBMU010000002.1:0-2293 GCA_036554665.1 Actinomycetota bacterium
CGACGTGCGCCGTCGTCGCTCCGGCGTGCTTGACGGTGTTGGTCAGGGCCTCCTGCACGACGCGGTAGGCGGACAGGTCGACGCCGGACGGGAGGTCCCGGCGTTCTCCCTCCTCGGCCACCGAGACCGAGACGCCGGCCCGCCCGACCTTCTCGACCAGCTCGTCGAGCATGTCGAGGCCGGGGGCCGGTCGCAGCGCGGCCTCGGCGCCGGGGGTCCGGAGCGCGCCGAGCGCCCCCCGCAGCTCGACCAGCGCGTCCTTGCTGGTCTCCTCGATCGCCGCGAGCGCCTCGCGCGCGCGGTCGGGTCGCTGCTCGGCGATCGCCCGGGCCGCGCCCGCTTGCACGGCGATCACGCCGACGCTGTGGGCGATCACGTCGTGGATCTCGCGCGCGAGCCGCCCGCGTTCCTCGAGGACCGCGATGCGCTCGCGCTCCCGGCGCTCCCGCTCCGCCCGCTCGACTCGCTCCTGGAGGAGCTCGGCCTGGCGTTGCCGGTACCGGGTGTTCTGCCCGACGACCCAGGCGCCACCGATCAGCACGAACTGGTTCACGACGTCGACGAAGTCGTTCTCGTCCGCCATCACCGGCAGGTTCACGACCACGAGCACGATCCCGGTGATGACGGCCGCCGTGACGGCCAGCGCCCATCGAGCGTAGGCCGACACCGAGTAGACGGCCAGGAGCACCGCGAACGTCGGGGTGTACGGGTCCGGGGGGATGTCGAGGACGTTGTAGACGGTCGCCGCGGTGCCGACGACCGTCATCACCGCGAACGGGTACCGGCGCCGCAGCGCGAGGGGGAGCGTCACGGCGAGCATGAACGCGGCGCTCAGCCACCGTTCCGAAGTGCTGGCGTCCGACGCCCGGGCGACCTCAATCAGCGTCACGGCGGCGAGCGCGACGGCCACCACCGCGTCCACCCACAGGGGGTCCAGCCGCTGCAGACGCCGTCGGATCGAGCTCGGACCGTCCATCGCCTCAACTGTAGGCGGCGGCCCCTGCCGCAACATCAACCCTCGGGTTGAGCCCGAATCGACCCGGGGTGCGATGACGCGCGGCCGGCTCGAGGCGACGATCGGGCCATGTGGACGAGATCGGAGGAGGGAGCCATGACCGGATCTTCGGGGCGGCGGTACGACCTCGACGCGCTGCGCGTGATCGCGGTGCTGCTGCTGATCCCCTTCCACTCCGCGCGGGTGTTCGACACGTTCGACACCTTCTACGTCAAGAGCCCGCAGACGAGCAGGGGGCTCTCGTGGGCGGTGGTCGCATTCCTCGACCCGTGGCACATGCCGCTCCTGTTCGTGCTCGCCGGCGCCGCAACGTGGCTCGCGCTCGGCCACCGCTCGCCGGGCGCGTACCGGGCCGAGCGGTTCAAGCGGCTGCTGATCCCCTTCCTGTTCGGTCTGGTGGTGCTCGTCCCGCCGCAGGCGTACCTGGCGCAGCGGTTCCGGGGCGGGCACGCCTCGATCGGCGCCTTCCTCGCCGATTACTGGACGGTCGAGGGCGATCTCAGCGGGTACACGGGGAGCTTCACCCCGGCGCACCTGTGGTTCATCGGCTTCCTGTTCGTCTTCTCGCTCCTGGCGCTCCCGCTGTTCACGCGGTGGCGCCGGCGGCCGGTCCGCGCCGCGTGGCTCCTGTTCGCGATGCCCCTGGTGCTCCTGCTCGCGAACGAGCTGCCGGCGCCGAACGACGGGACGCAGAACCCCTTCTACTCGCTCTCGCTGTTCGTGGCGGGCTTCCTCCTGCTCGCGGACGATCGGGCCGAGCGGCTCGTGCATCGCCACTGGCGGTCGCTGCTCGGCGCCGCGATCCTCACGATGACGTCGATGATGCTGATCTGGAGCAGCGGGGTCGAGGACCGGCTGGCGGACGGGTCGTTCCCCGCGATCGCGGGCTCCGTGCTCGAGCAGGTGAACACCTGGGTCTGGGTCCTCGCGATGCTCGGCGTCGGCAAGGCGTTCCTCGCTCGGTCGAACGGCCGTGTGTTGCGTTACTCGGGCGAGGCCTCGTACCCCTTCTACCTGCTGCACCAGACCGTGATCGTCGCGGTCGCCTACGTCGTGGTCGGTTGGGGACTCGGGGTCTGGTCGGCGTTCGCGGCGATCGTGATCGCGTCGTTCGCGCTCACGTTGGGGATCTACGAGCTCGTCGTGCGGCGCACGAGTGCGACGCGCCTCCTGTTCGGGATGAAGCCGCGACGCGCTGAGCGCCGCGTGCCGGTCGCGGTCGAGACGGCGCCGGTTCGCGAGCCGGCCATGAGCTGAGAACAAGCGCACTCGGCGTGG
>DATBMU010000003.1:0-13553 GCA_036554665.1 Actinomycetota bacterium
GCGAGCAGCGCCGGCGCCAGGAGCTCGACGACGCCGGTGAGGCGGGCGGGGAGCGGTCGGCCGCCGAGCAGGACCGGACCCGCCGCCTTGATCGCGATCGTCCCAGCACCGACGATCGCCACGACCAGCCACGTGGCCGTCACCGGCGGAGCCCCAGCAGGCACGCGGCGCTCGCCGCGATGATCGGGACCCCCGCGGGGGCGAGCGGCGTGAGCACGAGCGCGATCGCGGCACCGACCACGGCCGCCGGCACGGCCCGTCGCTTCCGGAGCTGGGGGACGAGGAGCGCGAGGAACAGCGCGGGGAACGCGGCGTCCAGGCCGAGCGTTGCGGGATCGCCGAGGGCCTCCCCGCCGATCGACCCGATCGCGGTCCCGACCACCCAGCTCGCGTACAGGGCGGACCCGGCGCCGACCAGCACGCGGGGGTCGTACCGCCCATCCTCCTGCGCGGCGATCGCCCAGGACTCGTCGACGACGAGCTGCGAGCGCACGAACCGGGACCACCCGGAACCCGCGAGGTACGGCGCGACCGAGACGCCGATCGGCCCGTAGCGTGCGTTCAGCAGCAGCGCCGCCGTGACGGCCGCCGCGACCGTGCCGCCGTCGCCGAGGATCGACGCGGACGCGAACTGCGCCGAGCCGGCGAACGTCGTGGCCGACATCACGATGGGCGAGAGCCACCCGAAGCCGCTCGCGCGCGCGAGGACCCCGAACGAGATGCCGAACCCGACGACGGCGACCGCGAACGGAGCGACCGCCCGGGCTCCGTCCCGGTAGCTCTTCGGCTCGATCGCGTCCTCCCGGCTCATCGTGGCGGGCTCATCATGGTGGGCTCACCGTGGGCCGGGGCGCTTCCAGTCGCCGGGCACCCGCGAGTCCACCCCGACCACGACCGCCGCCATCCCCAACACCGCCAGGGCCGCGGGAACCGCGATCACGACCCACCCCGCCGCGATCGACACGAGGACGACGAGGGCCAAGGAGCAGATCAGGAGCCCGGTCCGGGCGCTCGGCTCCGGGGATCGTCCGCCGTCCATCGAGGTCCTCCTCTCGCCCTGGCCGACCAATCTCGGCACCAATCGGCCTTGCGGAGACGCACGTGGGTGACGATACTGCCGCCACAGAGCAGACCACTCCACGGCCAATCGGGCCAGATTGGAACGAAGATGGCGATCGAACACGTCTCGAGCTCGGGGTTCGCCCCCACGTTCGCCGGATGGTCCGCAGCCGGGACCGGCCCGCTGTACCGTCGGCTTTCGGACGCGATCCGTGAGGCGATCCGGCGCGGGGAGCTGCCGAGCGGCACCCGCCTGCCGACCGAGCGGGCGCTCGCGGCCGAGCTGTCCGTCAGCAGGAGCACGGTGGTGGCGGCGTACGACCTGCTCCGGGGCGAGGGCTGGCTGGAGAGCCGGCAGGGGAGCGGGACGTGGGTGCGCAGGCACGCCTCCGTGGTCCGGTTCGGGGAGGACCGCCCCGGGTTCCTCGGGCGATCTTCCGTCTCGTTCCGAGCGCTGATCGAAGGGCCCGGGGAGGGCATCGAGTTCACCGCGGCGGCGTTCCCCGCCGAGGGTCTGTTCGAGCGGCTCGTCGTCGAGCGGGCGCTCGAGGACCTCGTCGAGCTCGCGCGGACGTCGATCGGGTACGAGGCGACGGGCCACGGGCCGCTTCGAGCCGCGATCGCCGAGCATCTGACACGCCGGTGGCGGCTCCCAACCACACCGGACGAGGTCATCGTGACCACGGGAGCGCAGCAGGCGATCGGGCTCGCGGCGGCGCTCTACGCTCGGCCGGGGGAGGTCGTCGCGGTCGAGGACCCCACCTACCTGACCGCGATCGACGTCTTCACGGCCGCCGGCGTCCGCCTGCTCCCGGTGCCGATCGGGGTCCAGGGCGTCCGGCCGGAGCGCCTGCGCGAGGCCCTGCTGGACGGGGCGCCGCGGCTCGCCTACCTGATGCCGACGTTCCACAACCCGACGGCCACCGTGATCCCCGAGCGCGAACGCCGGGAGATCGCGTACCTCGCGCAGGAGCTCCAGGTGCCGATCGTCGAGGACCTGACGGTCGCCGATCTCACCCTCGCCGACGAGCCTCCGCCGCCGATCGGCGCGTTCCAGGGCGAGGTCCCGGTGCTCACGATCGGCTCGCTCTCGAAGGTCTTCTGGGGAGGGTTGCGGATCGGATGGATCCGCGCCCCGGCTCCCGTGATCCAGCGGCTCGGCCGGATGAAGCTCGTGATGGACCACGGCTCGTCGACGGTGAGCCAGGTCCTGGCCGTCCGGCTGCTCGAGGAGCTCGACGAGATCCGAGCGGCGCGACGGGCGCTCGTCCGGGAGCGCCGGACGCTGCTCGAGTCCCTCCTGCATGAGCGCCTGCCGTCGTGGACGTGGGACACCCCCGCCGGCGGGCTCTGCCTGTGGGTCCGTCTGCCGACGGGTGATGCCACATCGTTCGCGCACGTCGCGACGCAGCACGGGGTGACCATCGTCCCCGGCCCGATGACGTCCGTGGACGGCAACTTCGCCGACCGCGTGCGCCTGCCGTACGTGCTCGAGCCGGGACCGATGCGCGAGGGCGTGGATCGGCTCGCGCGCGCCTGGGCCGAGTACGAGCCCGAGGTCGCGGCGGGTTCGCGCGCCGTCCGCGTCGTGGTCTGAGGAGGCGCGGCATGGAGATCGGGTTCCGGCTCGTCGACGTCTTCGCCCGGCGACCGCTGGAGGGCAACCAGCTCTGCGTCGTGCCCGAGCCGCTGGAGCTGGACGAGGCGGCGATGCAGGCCCTCGCGAAGGAGATCGGCTTCTCGGAGACGACGTTCGTCACGTCGGCCGGCGGCGACCGCTACGCGATGCGGATCTTCACGCCGGGCAACGAGCTCCCCTTCGCCGGGCACCCGACGCTCGGCACGGCGTTCGTGCTGGTCTCCGAGGGGCGCGTGACCTCGCCCGCGACGCAGGTCGTCCGCGCCGGGGAGATCCCCGTCGACGTGGACGTCGGCGCGAGTGAGGCGTGGATGACGCAGCTCCCTCCGACGTTCGGGGACCCCTTCGAGGACCGGGAGCTCGCGGCGCGCGCGATCGGGCTCACGGTGGACGAGCTCGAGCCCGGCGTACCGGTCCGGACCGCGTCGACCGGCCTGCCGTTCACGATCGTGCCCGTCCGCAGCCTCGAGGCGCTCCGGCGCGCGCGGCGGGACGAGGAGCTCGTGATGGAGACCATGCAGGCCTCCGGAAGTGACGGCCTGTACCTGTTCGCCGTGACGGACGAGGGCGTGACGGCGCGGATGTTCGACGCGGGCTCCGGGATCGGCGAGGACCCGGCGACGGGGTCGGCGGCCGGCGCGCTCGGCGCGTACCTGTCCGAGCACGGGCTGGCCGGCATGCCCGGCTCGGTGACGATCGGTCAGGGCGATCAGGTCGGGCGCCCCAGCGAGCTGCGCGTCGAGGTCGGCGCGCAGGACGGCCCCTGGCGGATCCGGGTCGGCGGGGGCGTGTTCGTGATCGGCGAGGGGACGTTCCGCCTCCGCTCCTGACGCATCCGGAGGCAGCGCGATACTGTCGGGCCGTGCGCGTCCGGGTCGTCGTGCTGCTCGTCTTGATCGTCGGCGGCTTGGCGTGGGTGGGCTCGAGGGCGCTGTCCGGGAACCTCGTGTACTACGTGACGCCCACCGAGCTCCTCGAACAGCAGCCGGCACCCGGCGAGCGGCTCCGGCTCGGCGGGCAGGTCCTGCCGGGATCCGTGCACGACCTCGAGGACGGCGTCGACTTCGTCGTCACCGACGGCACGACCAGGATGACCGTGGTGCACCGCGGCGCCGCACCCGCGATGTTCCGCACCGGCATCGGGGTCGTGTTGGAGGGCTCGTACGGCGCGGACGGCGCGTTCCACTCCGACACGATGCTCGTCAAGCACGGCGAGGAGTACCGGCCGCCGACCGATGGCCACACGCCGTCGCCCGTCCAGGTCGGCTGAGCGTGATCGCGTTCGTCGGGACGGCGGCGCTCGCGCTGGCCCTGACGCTCGCGGTGTACGGGACCGTGGCGTCGATCGCGGGCCTCCGCACCCGCAACGCGTCGCTGGTCGAGAGCGCTCGGACGTCGGCCTACTCCGTGCTCGCGCTCGTCCTCGTCGCGAACGGCGCGATGCTCGCGGGGCTCCTGTCGAACGACTTCTCGATCGCATACGTCGCCGAGAACTCCAGCGTCGACACGCCGACCTTCTTCAAGGTCCTCGCGCTCTGGTCGGCGGACGAGGGCTCGCTCCTGCTCTGGAACCTCGTGCTCGCGGGTTTCCTCGCTGCCGTCGCGTTCCGGTTCCGATCGCGACGGCCGGAGACCTTCCCCTGGGCGATGGCGGTCATGTACGTCGTCATCGGGTTCTACCTCTTGCTCGTGCTCGGCCCGACGACGCCGTTCGCGACGCTCGAGGCGGTGCCGCTCGACGGCCGGGGGCCGCTCCCGCTGCTGCAGAACCACCCGCTCATGGCCGCGCATCCACCATTCCTGTACCTGGGGTTCATCGGCTTCACGGTCCCGTTCGCCTTCGCGATCGCCGCCCTCATCACGGGCCGGGTGAGCGACGATTGGGTCCGGACCACACGGCGCTGGACGCTCGCCGCGTGGGTGTTCCTCACCGTCGGCCTCGCCCTCGGAGCGCTCTGGTCCTACGGGGTCCTCGGCTGGGGCGGCTACTGGGCCTGGGACCCGGTCGAGAACGTCGCGCTGCTGCCGTGGCTCACCGCCACGGCGTTCCTGCACTCGGTGATCGTGCAGGAGCGTCGCGGGATGTTGAAGGTCTGGAACCTGTCGCTGATCGTCGGGACGTTCGCGTTGACGGTGCTCGGGACGTTCCTCACCCGGGGGAGCATCCTGTCGTCGGTCCACACGTTCGCGGAGTCGATCGTCGGTCCGATGTACCTGGGCTTCCTCACGGTGGTGCTCGTGGGCGGGTTCGGGCTGATCGCGTGGCGCCGGGAGGCGCTGCGGTCGGAGGCGTCGTTCGACACGCCGCTGTCTCGGGAGAGCGTGTTCCTCGGCAACAACGTGCTGCTGCTCGTCCTGACGTTCATCGTCCTCGTCGGGACGATCTACCCGCTCCTCGCGGAGGCCGTGACGGGGGACCGGGTGTCGGTCGGGGGACCGTACTTCAACCGGAACACGGCGCCGGTGATGGTCCTCGTGCTGTTCCTGATGGGCATCGGGCCGCTCCTTCCGTGGCGCGCGGCCTCGGCCTCGTCGCTGCTGCGCCGGCTGCGGTGGCCGGCTTGGATCGCGGCCGTCGCGGCCGTCGCGCTGGCGCTCGTCGGCGCGGGGGCCGTGGGGACGGCGGTCGCGGCGCTGGCGGCGTTCGTGGGCGCGGCGACGATCTCGGAGATGGCGCGCGGCGTGCGCGCCCAGCATCGCGCGCGCGGCGGCTCGTGGCCGGCCGCCGCCTCCACGGCGGTGCGGCGGAACCGCCGGCTGTTCGGCGGGCTCGTCGCGCACCTCGGGGTGCTCCTGGCGGTCGCGGGGATCGCCTGGACCGCCCTGGCCGACCGCTCGAACGAGGTGACCCTCGCGTCCGGCGAGCGCGTGCGGGTGGGTGACTACGAGTTGCGGCTCGACGGGGTGCAGACGCGCGAGGAGGCCCACCGCCGCGTGCTCGTGGCGCGGGTCACCGTCCTCGACGCGGCCGACGGCGACGAGGTCGTGCGCCTCCAGCCCTCGCTGAACCTGTACCCGGCGTCCTCCGAGCCGATCGGGACGCCGTCGATCCGCGTCGGTACCCCGTGGAACGGCCTGCGCGACCTCTACCTGTCGCTCGTGTCCGTCGAGGATGCCGGCCCGACGGTCGTGCTGCGGTTCTTCGTGAACCCGGGCATCGGGCTGCTCTGGCTCGGGGGCCTCGTGATCGCGCTCGGCGGCGTGATCGCGGCCTGGCCGGCACGGTCGAGGGCGGCGCCGTCGCCGGCGCTCGGGTCCGTGGCCGAGCCCCGGGAGGAGGTGCGGGTCTGAGCGTCGACGTCGAGGAACGGAGGCAGGAGCCCGAGCCGAGCCCGCGCCGCCACCGGAACATGGTCGTGGCCGCCGTGGTGCTTCCGATCGTGGCGTTCGCGCTCCTGCTCGCGACGGGCCTCGGCCGGGACCCGCGATCGGTCCCGAGCGAGCTCGTCGGCGAACCGGCGCCGACGTTCGACCTCCCGCGGCTCGGCGAGGAGGGCAGCGTCGACCTCGCCGCGCTCCGGGGACAGGTCGTCGTCGTGAACTTCTGGGCGTCGTGGTGCCTCGCGTGCCGCGACGAGCACCCGGCGCTCGACGAGGCGTGGCGCCGCTACCGCGACCGGGGCGTGGTCGTCGTCGGCGTGGACTTCGAGGACACGGAGGAGGCGGCCCTCGCGTACGTCAGCGAGATGGGCGGTGACTGGCCGCTGGTGACGGATCCGGGGTCGCGGACCGCGATCGCGTACGGGGTGTTCGGCGTGCCGGAGACGTTCGTGATCGCGCCCGACGGGACGATCGCGGCCAAGACGATCGGCGCGGTCACCTACGCGTGGTTGACCGAGCACATCGACGCCGCGCTGCGCTCGGGGGAGGGTCGATGAGCCGCTGGGTGCCGATCGCGGCCGCCGTCCTCGTCGCCGCCGCAGCCATCTGGTTCGCGGGATCGGGGGCGGGTCGACCCGACACGCTCGAGGAGCGGGCGCAGGTCGTGGCGGCAGGGCTGCGGTGCCCGGTGTGCCAGAACCTGTCGGTCGCCGACTCGCCATCCCGGCTGGCGGGGGAGATGCGGGGCGAGATCCGGGCTCGCCTGGCCGACGGCGAGACCGAGGATGAGGTCCGCGCGTACTTCGTCGAGCGGTACGGCGAGTGGGTGCTGCTCGAGCCCACCCGGCGCGGCCTGAACCTCGTCCCCTGGCTGTTCCCGCTCGTGGCGGTGCTCGTCGGGGTCGGCGTCTGGGCGTTCGTCATCCGCCGCCGCCCGCCGACCGGTGAGGAGGAGCCGACCGAGGCCGACCGGCCGCGGGTCGCCGCCGAGCTCGCCGGGCTCGAGGACGTGCCATGAGCGCGCTCGTCGGGCTCGTGAGCGTGACGGGCCTCGCGCTGATCGCGGCCGCCGGCGTGCTGGCCGGGTACCGGCGTCGGGACCCCGTCGCGATCGAGGCGGCGAGCGATCCGCTGGAGGACCGGCGCCTCGCGCTCCTGCGCTCGCTCGCGGATCTCGAGGCGTCGCACGACTCCGGGGCGCTCGCGGACCCCGAGTATCGCCGGCTGCGAGGCGAGACCGAAGGTCGGATCTCGCGACTACTGCGCGCGATGGACGAGCGCCATGCACGTGCGTCGACCGCGACGACGACCGTCGTCGAGCCGGAACGAGGACCGGCTCGCGTCCCGCCGTGGGCCGTCGCGACCCTGCTCGTCGCGACGGTGGGCGCGGTGCTGCTCGCCGGGCTCGCCCGCGACGCGGAACCCGCGCCCGGCGCGTCGGCGCCGACCTCGACCGAGGATCCGTTCGCCTTCTTCGAGCAGCGGGTCCGGGACCACCCGAACGACCTCGCGGCGCGCCTGGACCTCGCGCGACGGTACCTCGACGCCGGCCGCGTGGAGGACGCGCTCGCCGAGTACGCGGCCGCGCTCGAGCTCGATCCCGACGATGCCGAGGCGCACGCGAGCATCGGGCTGATCCTGTTCCTGTCCGATCGCCCCGAGGAGGCGCTCGCCTCGGTCGATCGCGCGCTCGAGACCGCCCCCGACTATCCGGAGGCGCTCTTCTACCGCGGCGTGATCCTGCTCCGGGGCCTCGAGCGTCCCGCGGACGCGATCGAGGCGTTCGAGCGTTACCTGGAGGTCGCGCCGTTCGGCGCCGAGCGCGACGCGGTGCAGGAGCTGCTCGCCGAGGCCGAGGCGGCGCTCGCCTCGTCCGGCGCCTAGGCCGGACCTCGCCGGGCGCTCGTCTCGACCTCGCCTCGACGCCGCGCGGCGATGGACTCCGCCCGCAGCCGCGCGGCCCGGGCGCGGGCGTGCAGGCGCAGGGTGTAGCCACCGAGCGCGAGCGCGGTGAGGACGTACCCGGCGACGACGTAGCCCACGTTCGCCTCCATCACGCGTCCTCCTCGGCGACCTGCGCGACCGTCGGCGACAGCGCCTCACGGACGGCGCGCTCCTCGAGGCGCCCGACGCGCAGGCGCAGGGTCATCAGGTAGGCGTACACGACGGTGAACGCGGCGACCCCGGCGAGCAGCGCGACGAGCATCGCGCCGTGGATCTCCGGCCCCCCGAGCCGGAACACGGTCGACCCCTGGTGCAGCGAACGCCACCACACGACCGACAGGTGCACGATCGGCACGTCGATGAAGCCGACGATGCCGATCACGGCCGCCCAGCGCGCCCGGCGCGTGGGGTTGTCCGTGATCCGGCGGACCGCGAGGTAGCCGAGGTAGATCAGCAGCAGCATCGCGGTCGTGGTCAGCCGAGGGTCCCACGTCCACCACGTCCCCCAGACCGGCTTGCCCCACAGCGAGCCGAGCGCGATCGCGAGCGCGGTGAAGAGCACGCCGATCTCGGCGGACGCGGCGGCGAGCCGGTCCCAGCGGATCCGGCTCGTGCGCAGGTAGGCGATGCTCGCGATGAAGACGACCGCGAACGCCAGGTACGCGAGCCACGCCGCCGGCACGTGGATGTACATCAGGCGCTGGACCTCGCCCTGGACGGCATCGGGCGGCGCGACGACGAGCGAGAGCACCGCGCTGACCGCGAGCGAGGCGAGCGCCGCGGCGCCGAGCAGCCGCTCGCCGCTGCGCGTCGTGGCCTTGCCGATCCCGCGCGCCGCGACGTCCACCTCAGTCCTCCATCAGGGAGCCGAAGACGAGGATCCCGACCGAGACGAACACGACGTCGAACGCGACGAGCAACCCGAGCCACGACAGGGCCTCGCCGGCGCGGCCGGTGGTCGCGAGGTCGGTGGCCCGCACCCCGGCGATCAGGACCGGTGTCGCGAGCGGCAGGACGAGCATCGGGAAGATGGCCTCACGCGTCCGGGCGGCCTCCGCGACGACGCCGAACAGCCCGCCGACCGCGGCGAGCCCGAGGCTCCCCAGCGCGAAGGCCCCGGCCAGCGCGAGCGGGCTCCCGAGCGACAGGTCGAACAGGACGACGACGAGCAGCAGCACGGCGGACACGAGGGCGATCAGCTCGAGCGCGATCGCGGCCACCTTGCCGACGAACACGGCCGCCTTGTCGACGGGCGCCAGCAGGAGTCCCTCGAGCGCGCCGTCCTCGGCCTCCGCCTGATACGCGCGCCGCGCGGCCATCACGCCGGCGAACAGCACGGCCATCCAGAGCAGCCCCGGGGCCGTCCGATCCAGCACGTCGCGACCCGGGCCGAACGCGAACCCGAACGCGATCAGCAGCGTCGCCGCGAACGGCAGCAGCGTCCCGAGCGCGTGCTTGCCTCGGACCTCGATGCGGAGGTCCTTCCCCGCGATCGCGGTGGCCTGTCGCACGAACGTCACGGCGCCTCCCGGACGATCCGGCCGCCGTCGACGTGGAGCGATCGGTCGGCCAAGCCGTCGGCGACGGCGTGGTGGGTGGCCACGAGGACCGTCCGCCCGTCGCCGTGGGCGGCGCGGATCAGGTCGTCCACCGCGTGCCGCGCCTCGGCGTCCAGGCCCGTGTAGGGCTCGTCGAGCAGGAGCAGCTCCGGGCGTCGCAGGATCGTGCGCGCGACCGCGAGCCGCTGCCGCATGCCCTGGGAGTAGCCGCGGACGCGCTCGCCGGCGACCTCCAGCAGCCCGACCCGGTCCAGGGCGGCGTCGATCCCGGAGGCGTCGAGCCCGATCAGCCGGCTCCAGAACACGAGGTTCTCGGAGGCCGTCAGGTCGTCGTACAGGCGGGTGCGATGGGACAGGAGCTCGCAGCGCCGGCGGATCTCCTCGCGCTCGCGGACGAGGTCGAACCCGAGCACGCTGCCCCGCCCGTACGTCGGAGACAGCGCGGTCGCGACGACGCGCAGGAGGGTCGTCTTGCCCGCGCCGTTCGGTCCGCGCAGCACCACCGTCTCGCCCCGCTCGATCCGCAGGTCGGCGCGGACGAGCGCGGGGACGGCGCCGAACAGCCGGGTGACGCCGACGAGATCGACGGCGGCGGTGGCGGTCCCGGTCGAGCGTCGCTCGGAGGAGGTGCGCATGCGGGCTCCCTTTGTACACCGCCGACCGAACGACGACGACCCGAGGAGGCCCGGTGCGTGCATCCACAGGCGCGCTAGCATCGTCGGCGCGGGGCGTGGCGCAGCCTGGTAGCGCGCCTGCTTTGGGAGCAGGAGGCCGGCGGTTCGAGTCCGCCCGCCCCGACGTGGAGCACGAACCGCACGGATCGGGGATCGCCGGGCTCGGCGGTCGGCGGAGGCTCGCCGTCCGGGGGATCGTAGCGCTGCTGCTCGTGGGAAGCCTGCTCGCGCCGGGCGTCCGGGACGCCGCGTCGCAGACCGCGTGTCCGATCGAGACCGATCCGGTCTTCGAGGGGACCGTCCCGACGCCGAAGGAGGTCATCGGGTTCCGGCTCGGGCGGCGCGAGGCGTCGGTGGAGGAGCTGGACGCCTACCTCGACGCCGTCGACGCGGCGAGCGATCGCGTGGCCTCCGGGACCTACGCGACCTCGGTCCAGGGGCGGCCGCTGCGGTACGCGGTCGTCGGCCGGCCCGAGAACGTCACGCCCGACGGACTCGAGTCGATCCGGCAGGCACTCCTTCGGATCCGCGACCCGGCCACGCCGGCGGAGGAGGTCGAGACGCTCGCCGCGACCACACCGGCGTTCCTCTACATCGCCGGCAACGTGCACGGGAGCGAGGAGAACGGGGCGGACGCGGCACTGCGGATCCTGTACGAGCTCGCGGACCGCTCCGACTGCGCGGCCGCATCGATCCTCGACCACGCCGTCGTGTTCGTCCTGCCGAGCCAGAACCCCGACGGGCGGATCGCGGACACGCGCCGCAACGCGAACGCGTTCGACATGAACCGCGACTGGTTCGCGCGCACGCAGCCGGAGACCGATGGGAAGATCGAGCTCCTGCGCCGGTACCCGCCGCTCCTGTTCGTCGACGCCCACGAGTTCGGCTACTACCGGTCGTTCTTCCCGCCGAACGACGACCCGGTCTTCCACGACACGTCCGAGCAGGTCCTGTCCTGGATCGACGAGTACGGGACCGCGATGGCGGAGGAGTTCCGGGAGCGGGACTGGGGCTTCTTCCACTACGGCGGCTACGACTTCTTCATGCCCGGCTACGGCGACACCGTGCCGGCGAACGGCTTCATGGCGGCCGGCCTCACGTTGGAGCAGTACAACGATGCGCCCTACGAGATCCGGTTCGAGAAGACAAGGGTGCAGTTCTGGTTGCTGCTCTCGCTCGCGGCGCGAGACGCGGGGACGAAGCTCGTGCAGCAGCACGACGCGTACGTGGAGGCGGTCGAGCAGGGTCGCGACGGGATCCTCGAGCCGAACGGCCTGTCGAACCCGAGCAGCCACCTGATCGACGAGGTCCCGGCGCGACGCGTCCGCCACTACTTCCTTCCCGAGGACGGGGCGCGGACGTACGAGCTCGAGCTCCTCGTGCGGCGGCTCCAGCGGATGGACGTTCAGGTCTACCGGCTCGACGAGCCGCTGGAGGTCCCGGACTACCGGCCGTACACCGAGGCCCCGCGCGAGCGGACCCTGCCGGCCGGGACGTACTGGGTCCCGATGGCGCAGCCCCAGAAGCACTGGATCCAGCTGATGCTGAACGAGGACACCTACGTCCCCGTCCGCCGGACCTACGACGTGACCGGCTGGTCGAGCCCGCTGCTCATGAACCTCGACGGCGGCTCCTCGGGCGCCGTGCTCGAGCCGGCCGCGACGCTCGTCCCCGCGCTCGAGGAGCCCGTGTGGCCGTACGCGCCGGACCCCGGCCTGCGCGTCGGCGTCCTCGGTCTGTCGAAGGCCGTGTACGCGTTCGAGGGCGTCGGGCACCTCGGCTGGTTGTACCGCGACATCTGGAACGCGCCATACGAGGTCCTGACGCCCGACGACGTCGCGCGCGGGGGCCTCGACGGGATCGACGTCCTCGTCGTCCCCTCCGGAGGGTGGGTCGTCGGGCTGCGCAACCTCGGCCCGAGCGGCATCGAGGAGCTCCGCAGCTGGGTCGAGCGGGGTGGGCGGTACGTCGGCTACAAGTTCGGCGGCGCGCTGCTGGCCGAGAAGATCGGGATCACGTCGGCGCGGTTCACGGACTCCCCGTACGCGATCGAGGGCACGCTGATCCGCGTGCGCGTGGATCGGTCGAGCCCGCTCGCCGAGGGCGTCGGCGGGAGCGTCTGGGTGATGTTCTCCGACGACGACACGATCGAGGTTCGGCCGGGCGCGGCGCCGATGCGGTACCCGTCGCTCGCGAACCTCGAGACGTCGGGGCTCGCCCTGCACACGCAGCGGCTCGCCGGGCAGCCCGCGGCGGTCGACGAGGCGTACGGCTCGGGCCGCGTCGTCCTGTTCCCGTACGACCTGAACTTCCGCGGGCTGACCCAGGGCACGCAGCGGCTCCTGTGGAACGCGATCTACGGTCCCTGAGCCGTCACGAACGCCCGGTATCCTGACCAGCCTCGTGCGGCTGCGCTCGACCTGCCCGGACCTCCCGGTCGCCACCCTGCGCCGCCTGCTGGCCGGCATGCCGGAGGCGCCCGGCTTCGAGGTCGTCGTGAAGCCCCTGCGCTACCGGGAGAAGCCGCACCTGGCCGCCCAGACCGACTTCGACGCCCGGACGATCACGCTGCAGGTGCCGGAGCCCTTCTACCCGTTCGGCGAGGTCGTCGCGTACGGCGCCAAGCGCCGGCCCGGCCCGAGCCTCCGCTTCATCTGGCTCACCGAGGGCGTCACGTTCCGCACGCCGCGTGAGGTGCTGCGGTTCCTGTACCTGCACGAATGGATGCACTGGTACCTGCACCGCCACCACGGACGGGGAACGTCCGCCGAGACCACCTGCGACCGCTTCGCGCTCGCGAACCACCGGCGGCGGACCGTCGCGATCGGGGACGCCGAGCGGGCGCTGCGCCGTCCCGGGTCCGAGCCGAGCGGCTCGTCGGGCCGTCTGGCCTCCCGGCGCCGGATCCCGGGCGCTCCTCGGGCGCGTTCGAACGGCTAGAGGCCGCGTCCCACCAGGTAGCCGATCACGGCGCCCACGAGGGCGCCGGCGGTCGCGACGGCGACGATCGGCAACCGCGAGGAGCGGGGCTCCGTGCGGGGGAAGGACTCGTCGAGTGTCGGGAAATCGGTCGAAGGCTCGGCGTGGTGCAGATCCTGCGTCGACGTGGCCATGGATCGGTCACCTCCGGACGCCATGCAACGGGCCCACCCGGGCCCCTGTCAGCAACGAACGTCCCGCCGCGCACGGGACCGATGGCGCGGCGACGCTGGGTCTCCTACCCGGCGGCCCCCAGCGACGCGGCGACGCGCTCGAGCGCTCGCTCCATCTCGTGCGGGTCGAACCCGAAGCCGATCCGGAAGCCCTCGGCGAGCCCGAACATGTCGCCCGGGACCAGGAGCACGCTCTGCTCCGTCC
>DATBMU010000027.1:0-6893 GCA_036554665.1 Actinomycetota bacterium
GGCTCGGCGTGGTGCAGATCCTGCGTCGACGTGGCCATGGATCGGTCACCTCCGGACGCCATGCAACGGGCCCACCGGGGCCCCTGTCAGCAACGAACGTCCCGCCGCGCACGGGACCGATGGCGCGGCGAGGTCCGGGCCTCCTACCCGGCGGCTCCCAGCGACGCGGCGACGCGCTCGAGCGCCCGCCCCATCTCGTGCGGGTCGAACCCGAAGCCGATCCGGAAGCCCTCGGCGAGCCCGAACATGTCGCCCGGGACCAGGAGCACGCTCTGCTCGGTCCGGATGCGTTCGACCAGCTCGGTCGAGCCGACCGATAGGTCGTAGTCGACGTAGGCGATCGCGCCGGCCCCCGGGCGGACCGACGACAGCCGTGGCTGGTCCGAGAGCCACGCCTCGAGCCGCGGGAGGTTCTCCCGGATGATGCCGCGCGTCCGCGCGAGGATCTGCTCCCGCCGGTCGGGCTCCATCGCGATCGACGCGAACCAGTCCGAGAGGATGTTCGGGGTGAGCGTCGTGTAGTCGTGACGGACCCAGAGCTCGCGGATCACCTCGGGCGGCGCGACCGCCCATCCGATCCGCAGGCCGGGCAGGCCGAACGCCTTCGACAGGCCGCTCGTGACGACGACGCGCTCGGCGCGGCCCCAGAACGTCGGCGTCGTGTCGTCCGTGTCGACCTCGGCCCCGCGGTAGATCTCGTCGGCGACGATCCAGGCCCCGACGCGCTCGGCCGCCGCCACCACCGCGTCCATCTCATCGGGCGAGAGCACGTGGCCGGTCGGGTTGTTCGGGTTGCAGACCATGACGGCCTTCGTGCGGGGACCGACCGCCCGCTCGAGCTCGTCGGTGTCGAGCTCCCATGCGCCGTCGCGGACGCGCAGCGAGAACACGTCCGCCGCCTCGCCGAAGTGCCGGCCGAGCCCCCACCCCTGGAGGTAGTTCGGGACCATGAACGCGAGGCGGTCCCCGGGCTCCAGCAGGGTCCAGAGCGTCAGGTGGTTGGCCTCCGAGCCGCCGTTCACGACCGTGACGTGCTCGACGCCGGCGTCCGGGTACCACCGCGCGATGTGGTCGCGCGTCTGGATCGAGCCCTCCGAGAGCGGGTAGCCGAGCGGGGTGTCCAGGAGCGCGCGGGTCCCGACCTCGCCGCCGAGGAGCTCGTCGACCTGGAGCGGGCGAACGCCGCTCTCGGACAGGTCGAACTCCACCTCGTGCCAGTGGAGCGACTGCATCCGCTCCATCTCGAACACGTCGATCGAGCGCATCGGCCCTCCTCCCTCGCGTCCCGGCCGACCGTACACGACGGGCCGGGACGGAGCGGAGGAGCCGGGGGCGGCGTAGGCTCGGCGCCGTGTCACGGGAGGTTCTCGTCTACACCGAGCCGGACGTCCGCGCGGCCCTCGACCTCCCGTCGCTGATCGACGCCGTCGAGCGAGCGTTCGTCGCCGCCTCGAGCGGCGGCGCCGAGCTCCCGTCCGTGATCCACCTCGACGTTCCGGAGTCCGGGGGCGAGATCCACGTCAAGGCGGGGCACCTGCACGGTGCGAAGCACTACGCGGTCAAGGTGGCCTCAGGGTTCTCCGCTCCCGACCCGCCGACGGCGGACGGCCTCGTGCTGGTGTTCGACGCGCGCGACGGCTCCCCGGCCGCGCTGCTGCTCGACGGCGGCGCCCTCACGGACCTGCGGACGGCCGCGGCCGGCGGCGTCGCCGCCCGCCTGCTCGCACCGGAGCGCGTCGAGACGGTCGCGGTGATCGGAACCGGAACGCAGGCCCGGCTGCAGCTCGACGCGCTCGCGGTCGTGCGACCGGGGTTCGCGCATGTCCGCGTCTGGGGTCGGAACCGCGACCACGCGACGCGCTGCGTCGACGACCTGCTCGCGCGCCCGGGGTTGCCGGAGGGCTGCCGCTTCGCGGTGGCCGAGTCCGTCGAGCTGGCGCTCGAGGGCGCGGACGTCGTGATCACCTGCACCGCGAGCCGCGAGCCGATCGTCCGAGCCCGGGCGCTGAAGCCCGGCGCGCACGTCACGGCGCTCGGTTCCGACGGGGCCGACAAGCGAGAGCTCGACGTCGACGTGCTCGCGGCGGCGGACGTGCTCGTCGTCGACAGCCGCGAGCAGTGCGCGCGGATCGGTGAGCTCCATCACGCGCTCGACGCCGGGACCGTCGGCTCGATCGACGACGTCGCCGAGCTGGGGGAGGTGGCCGCCGGTCGTCGGCCGGGACGGACGTCGGCGGATCAGCTCACCGTGTGCGACCTGACCGGCGTCGGCGTCCAGGACGTGGCCGCCGCAGCCCTCGTCCTGGAGCGAGCCGGCGAGCCCTCGGCGCGGCTGCCCCGCTAGGGAGCCGTGCCGCGTCGGAGCCGGGCGAGGACCTCTTCGTGCAGGACGCCGTTGGTCGTCACGACGCTCCCGCCGTGCGCGAGCGGCGAGCCATCGAACGTCGTCATCCGCCCGCCGGCCTCCTCGACGACGACCTGGATCGCCGCCCAGTCCCACGTGGCGAGCTCGGGCTCGAAGCAGACGTCCGCGGAGCCTCGCGCGACGAGCATGTGGCCCCAGAAGTCGCCGAACGCCCGGGTGCGCCGGGCCTCCCGGAGCAAGCTCAAGAGGCCCGGGGCGTCGTCCCCGTCGATCCAGCCGGCGAGGCCAGCGTGCAGGACCGCCGCGCCGGGGATCCGCTCGGCGCGCGAGACGGAGATCGGCTCGCCGTTCATCCTCGCTCCGCCGGACCGCACGGCTTCGTAGCGCTCGCCGAGCGCGGGAGCGTTCACGACCCCGAGCACCGGACGCTCGTCGATCGCGAGCGCGAGCAGCGTCGCCCAGACCTGGATCCCGTCGGCGAAGTTCCTGGTGCCGTCGATCGGGTCGACGATCCAGCGCCGCGCGGCGCGGCCCTCGGCGCCGGACTCCTCGCCGAGGAGCGCGTCGAGGGGGAACCGATCGCGGACGGCGGCGCGGACCATCGCCTCGATCGCGAGGTCGGCCTCGGTGACCGGCGTCTGGTCCGCCTTCGTGCGCACGTCGAACGAGCCCCGGAAGTACGTCATCGCGATCCGGCCCGCCTCGTCGGCGACCTCGTTCGCGAACGCGAGCTCCTCCTCGAGCATCGTTCGCCGAGCGTACCGGGCCTTCCGCCCGGTGCCTGCTAGATTCGGTGACCCATGCAGACGACCGTCGAGGCGACCGACGAGCACCGCGTCAAGCTCACGATCGAGGTGCCGCCCGAGGAGTTCCGCAAGGACCTCGACCGCGCGTACCGGAAGATCGGGCAGCAGGTCCGGATCCCCGGGTTCCGCAAGGGGAAGGTCCCGAAGCAGGTCATCGACGCCCAGGTCGGCCGCGAGGCGGTGCTCGGCGAGTTCCTCGAGGACTCGGTCCCGACCTACTACCGCGACGCGCTGCGCGAGAACGACCTCGCGCCGATCGCCGAGCCCGACATCGACGTCGAGCAGCTCGAGGACGGCAAGCCGCTCGTGTTCACCGCGAGCGTCGAGGTCCGGCCGCGCCTGCGCCTCGAGGCGTCCGAGTACCGGGGGATCGAGGTCGTTCGCCCGGCGGTGGAGGTGGACGACGAGGAGGTGGACCGCCTGCTCGACTCGCTGCGCGACCGGTTCGCCGAGCTCGAGGCGGTCACGCGGCCGGCCCGGTCCGGCGACTACGTCGTGGTCGACCTGCGGGCGACCGTCCACGACGAGGAGGTCCCCGAGGCCACCCGTCCCGACTACCTGTACGAGATCGGGTCGGGGGAGTTCGGGGGCAAGCTCGACGCCGAGCTCGAGGGCAAGCGCGCCGGCGAGATCTTGAAGGTGAACGACGCGCTCCCGGAGCGGTTCGGGGAGCGGGCCGGCCAAGAGGTCTCGATCTCCGTCCTCGTGAAGGATGTGAAGGGCAAACGGCTGCCCGAGGCCGACGACGAGTTCGCGAAGACCGCCTCCGAGTTCGACACGCTCGACGAGCTCAAGGCGAGCCTCCGCGAGCAGCTCGAGCGGAACAAGGAGCGTTCGGCCGACGCCGCGGTCCGCGACCGTGTGCTGCAGACGCTCGTCGATCGCACGGAGGTCGGCCTGCCGGAGTCGCTGATCGACGAGGAGACGGACCATCGCGTGACGCACGCGCGCGAGCGCGCGGAGCAGATCGGCCTCACGTTGGATCAGCTGCTCGCGACCCAGGGCTTCGACGAGCTCCGCTTCCGCGCCGACGCGCGCGAGCACGCGATCCGGGCGATCAAGGCCGACCTCGTGCTCGAGGCGGTCGCGCGCGACGAGGAGATCGAGGTCACGCCGGAGGAGCTCGGTCGCGAGATCGCGGGGCTCGCGGCCGCGATGGGCCGGGACGTCAAGGAGGTCGCGAAGAGCCTCGATCGCTCCGGCCAGGTCGTGGCATTGGCCGGTGATATCATCCGCTCGAAGGCGCTCGACGTGCTCGTCGAGCACGCAGACGTCCGGCCCGAGGGCCACGTCGATCAGCTCAAGGAGGACTCGGGGCCGTCCGAGGCTTCCCCTGAGGCCCGGGATCAAGAACCGGAGGAGACGCCATGAAGGACTACCTCGTTCCCGTCGTCGTCGAGCAGACCAGCCGTGGCGAGCGCTCGTTCGACATCTACTCCCGGCTCCTCAAGGAGCGGATCGTGTTCCTCGGGACGCCGATCGACGACAACGTCGGCAACCTGATCATGGCGCAGCTCCTGCACCTGGAGTCCGAGGACCCCGACAAGGACATCAACCTCTACATCAACTCGCCCGGCGGGGACATCACGGCGCTGTTCGCGATCTACGACACGATGCAGTACGTGAAGTGCGACGTGTCGACCACGGTGATGGGCCAGGCCGCCTCGGCCGCCGCGGTGCTCGCGCTCGCCGGCGCCAAGGGCAAGCGCTTCGCGCTGCCGCACTCCCGGATCCTGCTGCACCAGCCGCACGGCGGCGCGCAGGGCCAGGCGGTCGACATCGAGATCCAGGCCCGCGAGATGACCCGGTACCGGCAGCTCCTCGAGCGGTTGATCTCCGAGCACACGGGTCAGACCCTCGAGAAGGTGTCCAATGATACGGACCGCGACTACATCCTCACGGCCCAGGAGGCGGTCGAGTACGGGGTCGTAGACGAGGTGATCGCAAGCCGGAAGATGACCCGTGAGCTCGTGGCGGCGGTGGTGGACTCGAGCTCGTAGCCAGTGGGTCCTCCTCGACGGCAGACGCATAGAGTTGGGGTCGTGGACTGGGTCCGCGAAGGTGAGGTCTCACTGCGTACGGCACCCGGTGAGCCGGACGAGCTCCGCGCGTGGCGCCCCTGGGTGGTTGAGGAGCCGGATGGCACGCTCCGCGTGTGGTACACGGGGGACGACGGCACCACCACGCGGATCCTGACGGCGGCCCGGTCGCCGGGCGGCGCGTGGGAGCGGCTCGGGACCGCGATCGACGCCGGGTTCGCCGGCGACACGGACTCGTACGGAGCCGAGTCGCCGTGCGTGGTGAAGACCCCCGGCGGCTACCTGATGGTCTACGGCGGCTTCGACGGAGAGGCCGGTCGCCTCCACATGGCGACGTCGGTCGACGCTCGGCGCTGGGAGCCCCAGGGAACCATCATGCAGCGGGGGCCGGAGGACGAGATCGGAGCCACCCACCCCTGCTTGTGGATCACCGGGGAGCGGTGGTGGCTCTACTTCACCGGGTACTCGCGAACGGGAGGAAGCGATCGCTCCGTGATCATCGCGGCCGTCTCGCAGACAGGAGCCTCCTGGGACCGGGTCGGGACCGTCCTGGAGCCGGAGTCCGGTGAAGTGGGCGTATCGCACCCCTGCATGCTCGAGGTCTCGAGGAAGCGCTACCTGTTCTATGCGAGCGACGTGGGGGGGTCGTTCCGGATCGCGCTCGCCACGTCCTCGGACGGCATCGCGTGGGATCGCCGGGGCACCGTCCTGGCACCGGAGGGTCACGGACCGGACGGCGCGAGCGTCCACACCCCCTGCGCCGTCCGACGGCACGACGGGACCATCGCGATGTGGTACGCCGGCCTCCCGGTCGGGGACGACCAGCTCGGGTACCGCGTCTGCGCCGCGACGTTCCCGGGCCCCTGGTCCATCTGAGGCGGTTCCCGGCATCGGCGTCGGGTTCGTGCTTGCAGAGGTCCGACGGCCGCGGCGCCCGCCGCTCTCACGGGGCGGCGGCGTACGGATCCTCGTGCTGCTCACCCGCGACCTGCGGGTCCACAACCACGCCCGGTCTTCGAGGCGGCCGGCGTGGCCTCCGAGGGTCGACTCGCCGTCAGGCTCAGCGCTCATGACCCTTGCTTGGACCCGGCCACCCAGCGATGCCCCTGGGGACGTGCTCGAGCGCGCGCCGACGTGGCAACGTCAGCGACGATGGGGGTCGAGTTCCTGGCTACACACGAGGGACACAACGCCGAGTGCGACACACGACACGCCCGATCGTTACGACCCCGCCACCTCTTCGTCTCGACGGGCTCAAGGACGCGCGGTTGGGACCTTACGGCCGACGCGAAGTCCGAAAAACGCGAGTCGACCATCGCCGTCCTCTGGGGACCCGTGACGCGCGCTGTTGTACGGTTCCTTCGTCCTGATCGCTTCCGGGTTGCCTGCGACGCAGACCTGCGGCAACCTGCCCGGGTAGTCATGACCCAATAGGGAGCACAGGTCCGATGGTGTTTGAACACGCGGAGACCGAGCCGGCGCGGGAGGTTCCCGGTGAGACGCCGGTCTCTGGCCGGCCTCGGGTCGGCGTCGTCCTCGCCGCCGGACGCTCCGAGCGCCTCGCCGGCGTGACCGGCGGCGGATCGAAGGCGCTCGTCCGCGTAGGCGGTCGGTCGCTCGTCGAGCGCGCCGTGCGCGGCCTTCTCGCCGAAGGCATCCGGCACGTCGTGGTCGTCGTCGGCT
>DATBMU010000127.1:0-5460 GCA_036554665.1 Actinomycetota bacterium
GTCGCCGTCCTGCACCTGGCCGGCGACCTCGACCTTTCCAACGCCGACCAGGTCGACCGGGCGATCCGCGAGGCCGAGGCGTCGGACCCCGACGTGCTGGTGCTCGATCTGCGCTCCGTGACGTTCCTCGACTCCACGATCCTCCGCGGGCTCGTGGCGGCACATTCGCGGGCGCGGCAGGATGGGCGCCGGCTCGCTGTCGCGGTCGGCTCGGAAGCCGTCCGCAGGCTGTTTCGCATTACCCTTCTCGAGTGGCGCCTGGAGATCGTGGATGACCCCGCGCAGGTCCGACCCGGTCGTCCCCCCCGCACGGATCGTCCCGGGAACCGTTCGTGAGCGACGGTTCCGCTCCGAGCCGAGGTCCGCGGGAGCCGCTCGGCACGCGCTCGACGACCTGATCGGGCCGGCGCTCGACCCCTCGTCGCTCGACAACGCGAAGCTCCTGACGAGCGAGCTCGTCACGAACGCGGTCCGGCACGGGCCGCGAGGACCGCACGCGGACATCGCCCTGCGGGTGATCGGCCGCGACAGCACGATCCGGGTCGAGGTGATCGACGACGGCGCGGGGTTCGTGCCACCTCCTCGGAGCCGAGGCGACATCGGCGGCTGGGGCCTCGTCCTCGTGGACAGCGTGGCGGACCGGTGGGGGATCGACGAGGGCGCGCCCACCACCGTCTGGTTCGAGCTCGACCGCCGGCGGACGGAGCCGACGCCGAAGCTCGGATGGCCGGCCTCCCGGGATCCCCTGCTGATCGACGCGGAGCACGCCGCCGTCGTCGCCGTCGACCTGGACGGGACCATCACCCGGTGGAACCGGCACGCGACCCGGCTGTTCGGAGCCGAGGCCGCCGAGGCGGTCGGGCGTCCCTTCACGGACCTCTTGGTGCCGGACCGCGATCCCGAGGCGGCCGCGGCGTTGCGCGAGCGGCTGCGGGACGGCGAGGCGTGGGACGAGGAGTGGCTCGCTCCCCGCAAGGGTGGGGGGCGGATCTGGATCCGCCTCGCGAACGCCCCCGTGCGCGACGAGCAGGGCGATCCGATCGGCTCGGTCGCGGTGTGCCTCGACATCAGCGCGCGCAAGCGGGCGCAGGCGGCGCTCGCCGACAGCGAGGAGCGGCTCCGGATCGCGCTCGAGGCGGGGAGGATGGGCACCTGGGACTGGGACATGCCGGCGGGCTCGGTCCGCTGGTCGGAGTCGCTGGAGCGGATCCACGGGCTCGAGCCCGGCACCTTCGGCGGGACGTTCGAGCACTTCCAGGCGGACATGCACCCGGAGGACCGGCCACGCGTGCTCGGCTCGATCGAGGCCTCGCTGCACGGGGGTCGTGAGTACGCGATCGACTACCGGATCGTCCGGCCGGCCGACGGCGCCGTCCGGTGGCTCAGCGTCCGGGGTCGCGTCCTGCGGGACGAGGAGGGCCGCCCGACCGGGATGGCCGGCGTCTGCGCCGACATCACGGAGCGCAAGCAGGCCGAGCGGAGCCTCGCCGTGCAGTACGCGATCTCGCGGGTGCTCTCGCTGTCGACCTCGGTCGAAGAGGCCACGCCCCGCCTGATCGAGGCGATCGCCGAGACGCTCGGGTGGGAGGTCGGCGTTCTATGGCGCGTCGACGAGGACGACGACGTCCTGCGCTACGTGGGTGGATGGAGCGCGTCCAGGTCGACCGGCGCGCATTTCCTGCGCAAGAGCCGCGAGTTCCTGATGGAGCGCGGTCTCGGGCTCCCCGGGCGCGTCTGGTCGAGCGGCCGCCTCGCGTGGATCTCGGACCTCGCCCTCGACGGGAACTTCCCGCGCGCGCCGTTCGCGCTCGAGGACGGCCTGCACGCCGGGTTCGGGTTCCCGATCACGCTCGGCTCGGAGGTCCTCGGCGTGATGGAGCTCTTCAGCCATCGGATCCGCGAGCCGGACGAGACGATCGTCGACGTGATGGAGGCGGCCGGGGCGCAGATCGGGCAGTTCCTCGAGCGGAGCGCGACCGAGACCGAGCTGGTCGAGAGCGAGGCGCGCAAGAGCGCCGTCCTGGAGTCGGCGCTCGAGGCGATCATCACGATGGACGAGCACGGCGCGATCGTGGAGATGAACGCGGCCGCCGCGGAGATGTTCGGCCGCGACCGCGAGGAGGCGATCGGGCAGGAGCTGGCGGCGCTGCTGATCCCGCCCTCGCTCCGCGAGCGGCACCGTGAGGCGCTGCATCGCTACCGCCGGACCGGGCGAGGTCGGATCCTGGGCCGGCGGTTGGAGCTGACCGCGATGCGCGCCGACGGCAGCGAGTTCCCGATGGAGCTCACGGTCACGCGCGTGCAGCTGCCCGATCCCGACGAGATCCTGTTCACCGGCTACATCCGCGACATCACCCCGCGCCGGCGCGCCGAAGAGCTCCAGGCGAGGCTGTTCGAGAGCGAACGCGCGGTTCGCGAGCAGGTCCAGCGGGCGCACGACCGGGTCGCGTTCCTCGCCGACGCCGGCGTGCTCCTGGCCGCGTCGCTCGACTCCCGCCGGACGCTCACGAAGATCGCTCGCCTGGTGGTCCCCCGGCTCGCCGACTGGTGCAGCGTGGACCTCGTCGAGCCCGACGGGACGATCAGCGCGGTTGCCGTGGCGCACGCCGATCCCGCGAAGGTGGAGCTCGCGCGCGAGTACCGCCGACGGTATCCGGCCCACGTGGGCGGGTCCGGCGACGTCGCCGCCGTCATCGCGAGCGGGACGGCGGAGCTCGTGCAGGAGGTGACGCCCGAGATGCTCGAGCGCGACGTCCCAGATCCGGAGCGGCGGACGATGGCGTCGCAGCTCGGGATCAGCTCGACGATGATCGTGCCGCTGGTGGCCAGGGGACGCGCGCTCGGCGCCATCACGTTCGCATCGTCCGGGGCGGGGCGCGCGTTCGGGGACGACGACCTGGAGCTCGCGCAGGAGCTCGCTCGCCGTGCCGCGCTCGCGATCGACAACTCGCGCCTGTACGAGGAGCGCAGCCACATCGCCCGGACGCTCCAGCGCACGCTCCTGCCCCGACGGCTCCCCGAGATCCGTGGGTTGCAGGTCGCGGCGTTCTACCAGCCGGCCGGCGTGATGCAGACCGAGGTCGGCGGCGACTTCTACGACGTGTTCGAGGTGGGCGATTCGTCGTGGAGCGTCGTGGTCGGCGACGTCTGCGGCAAGGGCGTCGAGGCGGCCGCGCTCACCGGCATGGCACGGCACACGCTGCGCGGCGCGGCGCTCCGGGAGACGTCGCCGAGCGGGGCGCTCGAGGACCTGAACCGCGTGATGCTGCGCGAGGACGGCGAGCGGTTCTGCACGGTCGCGCTCGGCCGGCTCGAACGCGGGGAGGACGCGCTCGAGCTCGCGGTCGCCTGCGGCGGCCATCCCGCGCCGCTGGTCGTGCACCGCGACGGCCGCGTCGAGACCGTCGGCGCGCCGGGCTCGCTGCTCGGGGTCTTCGACGACGTCACGCTCCAGGACCGCTCGCTCGAGCTCGGTCCGGGCGACCAGGCCGTGTTCTTCACCGACGGGCTGCTCGACCCGCGTCACCCCACACCCCTGGACGAGCGCGGGCTGCGAGCCCTCGCGTCGGAGTGCCGGGACCTGCCGGCGCAGGGGACCGTCGACCGGCTGGGTGCGGCGGTCGCGGACCCGGGCAGCGAGGCGCCGGACGACGTGTGCATCCTCGTGCTCCGCGTCGACGACTGAGGGGTGGATGCGGGAGCTCGATGCGCTCGCCGCCGCGACGCCCGCCTCGCGTGATCGGTACGTCGACCTGCTCCGCGCGGTCGCGATCTGCGCGGTCGTGCTCGGCCACTGGTTCATCGGCATCGTCCACGTCGGCGGCGACCTCGTCTACCTGACGAGCGCCGTCGGGGTGACCGGCGGCTTGTGGCTCGGGACGTGGCTGTTCCAGGTGATGCCGGTCTTCTTCTTCGTCGGAGGCTTCTCGAACCTCACGGCGTACGACGCGTTCCGTCGTCGGGGCGAGCCGACCGGCGCCTTCGTGCGCAGCCGGGTCGAGCGCCTGCTCCGGCCCTCGCTCGTGTTCCTCGGCTTCTGGGCGGCCGTCCAGGTGGCGATGCACCTCGCGGACCTTGGCCGCCCAGCGGGGCCCGAGCTGTGGGGAGGCACGACGCTCCTCCGCGGCATGCTGCCGCCGGCGCAGACGCTGCCGTTCGGGCCGCTCTGGTTCCTCGGCTTCTACCTCGTCGTCGTGATCGCCGCGCCGGCGCTCATCGCGCTGCACCGGCGGTTCGGGATCGCCGTGCCGGTCGCGATGGCCGCGACCGTGGTGGTGGTCGACGTGGTCGGCTTCGGCTTCGGGATCCGTCAGTTCCGCTACCTGAACATCGCGCCCGTCCTGCTGTTCCCGCACCAGCTCGGGTTCTTCTACGCGGAGGGACGGATGGGGACGTGGCGGACGCATCTCGCGATGGCCCTCGGTGGGCTCGCCGGCCTCGTGCTGCTCACGAACCCGTGGGTGTTCGAGCCGTTCGGTGCCGCGCGCTTCGAGTGGTTCCCCGGCATCGGGTACTACCCGAAGAGCCTGCTCGGCACCGACGTCGAGGCGATCTCGAACGCCTACCCGCCGACGGTGTGCTTCCTGCTCGCCGCGGTGTGGTCGATCGGCGCGGTGATGCTGCTCCGGTCCGTGGCGACGAGGTGGCTCGAGCGCCCCGGGCCCTGGAAGGCGACGATCTTCATCAACGGCGTGATCATGACGCTGTTCCTGTGGCACATGACGGCGTACCTGCTCGCGATCCTCGCGCTGCGTCCGCTCGGGTTCGGGCTCGAGGTCGACAGCACCGCCCGGTGGTGGCTCGAGCGGCCGCTGTGGCTGCTCGTCCCCGGTGCGATCCTCGCCGGGATCGTCGCGCTCGTCGGCCGGTTCGAGCAGCCGCCACGGGCGCCCGCCCGCGGACGAGGGCCGTACCCTGGGTCCCGATGACGCAGACCCAGACCGCCCCGGTCGAGACCGAGCGCCCGACGAGCGATGAGGACGTCACGCCCGACATCCCGTGGATCGTCATCGTGTGGAACGACCCGATCAACCTGATGTCGTACGTCGTGTACGTCTTCCAGAAGTTGTTCGGCTACCCGCGGGAGAAGGCGACGAAGCTGATGCTCGACGTCCATCACAAGGGCAAGGCGGTCGTCAGCCACGGGGCTCGGGAGCGGTGCGAGCTCGACGTCGCGCGGCTGCACGCGCACGGGCTGTGGGCGACGATGCAGCGGGACCGATGACCCCGGTCGGTCGCCGCGTGAAGCGGACGCGCCGCGGGACGTTCGACCTCCGCCTCCCCGAGGCCGAGCGCGCGGTCCTGCGGACGCTGCCCGAGCAGCTCCGGTCCCGGCTCGACACGGGCGATCCGCTCGAGGACCCGGCGATGCGCCGGCTCTACCCGGCGGCGTACCTCGACGACCCGGCCGCCGCCGCGGAGTTCGACGGCATCGTGCGCGACGACCTCACCGCGCAGCGG
>DATBMU010000129.1:0-2743 GCA_036554665.1 Actinomycetota bacterium
TCGCCCGTGCAGATCACGAACGTCGTGACGTAGTCGCGCTCGAACGCCATCTCCATCGCGTCGACGGCCATCTTGATGTCGCCCGCGTTCTTCCGCGAGGCGCCCATCCGCTGCGGGATCTCGATCAGCTCGACCTGCCCGCGCGTGAGCATGCGGCGGTCCTCGTCGAACGCCGACCAGTCCGCGTACGCTTTGCGCGCGATCACCCGTCCGCGCTCGGCGAGCGCGTCGAGCACGGGCTTCAGGTCGAAGGTGAGGCCACCCAGCGTGTCGCGAGCCCCGATCGCCAGGTTCTCGTAGTCCAGGAACAGCGCGATCCGTTCCTCGTCCGTGTCCACGGGCGCAAGCCTAGTGGGCCATCCGCCGATCTACGAGGCTCGCCACGCGATCGTCGCGACGCGCACGGGACGGGCGATCCCCTTCAGCGACACCTCCCGCTCCTGCGAGAGCTCGAACGGCATCTCCTCCGCGGCGGCCGTGGAGGCCGTCACGACGATCTCGTCGGCCTCAGCGAGCGCGCCCACCCGCGCGGCCTCGTGCACACCCAGGCCCGCGTAGTCGTCGGCGATCATGGTCGCCTCCGCCGCGTGCAGGCCGATGCGGATCCGTGGCGCGAACCCGTGCCGGTGCCGGTGCTCCGCGAGGCGCCGCTGGATCGCGACCGCGCACGTCGCCGCGGCGCCCGCGTCGCCGAACGAGGCGAAGAACCCGTCGCCCGTGGTGTGCACGACCTCGCCCCGGTGGGACCCGATCAGCGTCCGCAACGCCTCGTCGTGCCAGCGCAGGACGCCCTCCCAGGCCTCGTCGCCCATCGTCTCGATCAGCGCCGTGGAGCCGACGATGTCGGTGAACATGAACGTGCGGGCGACGCGGCGTCCGGCGTCGCGCTCCTCGCCCGCGCGGATCAGCTCGTCACAGCGCTGGGCGTCCAGGTGGGCGCCGATCCGCTCGAACGTCGCTTTCGAGGAGCGGAGCTCGAGCGTCGCGGACGCCTCGTCCCCGCTGGCGCGGTACGCGATCGCGAGGCTCCGGCGGGCTCGGGCACCCTCGAGCGGCGCGTCGGCCTCGGTCCAGCGGCGGACGGAGGCGCGGAGCTCGGCGATCGCCTCCGCGGGACGCTCCTCGTACGTGAGGACCTCGCCGATCGCCTGGCGGGCGGCGGCGTGGAGCAGCGGCGTCCCGAACGACTCGGCGACCCCGAGCAGCTCGTCGGCCGCCTCGCGCGCGTCCGTGAGGTCGTGGGCGGCGAGGGCGATCTCGACCCGGGCGGGCAGCAGGCGCCACCGGTCCAGCGGGTCGGCGACGTCGGCCAGCGCGGTGGCGATCGAGGATCGGGCGGCGTCGACCTGCCGCCGCGCCAGCCGCACCAGCGCCATCCCCGGCTGGGGCTCGTGCCCGAGCCGGTGCGCCTGCTCGAACGCCTCCTCGGCGCCCTCCAGGTCCCCGCGCCGCAGGCGCACCTCGCCGACCTCGTAGGCGCCCGCACCCGCCTGCGGCAACCGTCCGAATGTCTCGAGCTCCTCCTCGGCCCTCCGGGCCTCGGCCTCCGCATCGGACAGCGACCCGCGCAGGCGCATGATCTCGGCGCGCTGGACGCGGCAGACGCCCGGGAACGCTGTGATCGACTGTCGCTCGCACCACCGCGTCGCCGCCTCCGTCCACTCGCCGGCGCGCCGGTAGTCGGCGAGGCCCCGGCACACGCCGATCGTCACGCAGTAGATGCTGCCGGCCACGAACGGCTCGAGCTCGCCCCCGACGGCGGCGAGCGTGCCCTCGTCGATCAGCGACAGCCCCTGCTCCACCTGCGCCTGGAACACGAGCACGGCCCCCTCGAGCACCATCGAGAACGCCTGCAGGTCCCGGTCGCCGGTGCGGACGCCGATGCCCCGGGCTGCCGTGACGTGCCCCATCGCCTCCTCGGGCACGCCGCGCTCGAAGCTGGATCGCACCAGGGTGAGCTCGAGCCACCCGCGCTCCACGCACTCGGGCTCGTCCTCGAGCAGCCGGGCCGCGCGCTGCAGCCATGCGTTCCAGACGGCCGACTCCGCCCGGTCCGCGTACTCCAACGCGAGCCGGATCGCGACGCCGGCGGCGCGCCGCGGGTGGCCCGCGGCGATGTAGGCGGCGTACGCGCGCTCGAACGCCTCCAGGCTCTCGGCGGGATGGGCGCTCCACCACGCCGCCTCGCCGAGCCGCTCGAGATCCTCGGGCGCCAGATCGCCCGCGATGGCTGACAGGCCCTCGTACGCCGTCCGCCAGGCGTGCTCCGCAAGGGCGGTCCGAGCACGTTCGAGCGTCGCGTCGTCCGTCATCCGTCGGTCACCGCAGGCACCCCGGCTCGGATGATGGCACGCCGTCGAGGTGCGGAGCGTGTGGGGATGGAGGCTCGGGAGGACGGTTCGCCCGCGGCCCTCCTGGGTACCCAGTGCCCGGCGGCGCGCGAACGGCGTGCCCGCTGACCGTGGAAGGAGGACGTCATGGACACATGGGTGTGGATCGTGATCGCCGTGGTCGCGCTCCTGGTGATCGGGGTGCTCGTATGGGTCGCGATGCAGCGGCGACGGACCGAGGCGCTGCGTGAGCAGTTCGGCCCCGAGTACGACCGCACGATCGAGCGCGCGGACGACCGCCGCAGCGCCGAGTCCGAGCTCGCGGAGCGCCGCGAGCACCGCGGGGCCCTGGACATCCGGCCGCTGGACCCGGCCACGCGCGCCCGCTACGCGGCGCAGTGGCAGGAGGTGCA
>DATBMU010000151.1:0-26285 GCA_036554665.1 Actinomycetota bacterium
GCGGAGGGCGGCCGTGGCCCTGATTGCGGAGGGCGGCCCCGTGGTCCCGGGGCCGCCCTCTCCGACCGGCGACCGCTCCCCCCGAACGCGACCGCCGGAAGCCCGAGACCTACGGATCGCAGAGCGTGAAGCTCTGATCGCCGAACAGGAACCGCGCGCACTTGCCCTTGATGTTCACGAGCTTGAAGTTCTCGGCGAAGAGCGCGCCCTCCTCCACCGTCCACAGCTTCCCGTCGACCTCGATCTGGAGCTTCTTGCCGTTGGCGGCGATCGAGGTGAGGCGCAGATCGTGGCCGCCGATCGTGATCTCGTCGGTCGGCGGCGGCGTGGGCGGAGGCGTCCCCGTCGGCGGCGGCGTGAAGGTGCCCGTCGGCGGCGGCGTCGTGAAGGTCGGCGGCGGCGTCGTGCTCGTCCCGGTCGGCGGCGGCGTGGTGGTGGTCGCCGTGCCGGTGGGGCTGACGCTGCCGCTCGGGGTCCCGGTCGCGAGTCCCGGCGGGATCGAGAACGGATCCCGCGCGGCCAGGTCCACGGGCGGCAGCGTCTCGCGGGGCGTCGGGGACGGGGTCACCGTCGGCGACCCGGAGGGCGAGACCACGCCACCGGTCGGACCGGTCGGCGTGGCGACGTCTCCGCCATCGTCCCCTCCCAGCACGTTCGTGAAGAGCACGTAGATCAGCGCCAGGCCGGCGACGACGCCGAGCACCTGGAGCATCCGCTTGTCTCGGGGGGTGAGGGTCATGTTGCGGCTCCCGGATCCGTGGTCGCGGCGGCCGGTCCCGTCGCGCCCGTGGCCCCGCCCGCGGTCCCCGCGGTCGGCCCCGGCGCGGACGCCGGACCGGAGCTCGCGTCCGTCGTGTAGAACTCGACCGTCAGCAGCATCTGCAGGGCGTTCGTCGTGGTCGTGCCCCCCTCCCCGCCGGTGAACGGCGCGACCGTGATCGTCGTCACCTTCGCCGCGCGCGGGAGGGTCTCGAGCAGGAAGAGGAACTCGTCGATCGAGAAGTAGGTGCCCGTCACCGTGACCTGCGACTGGATCACGGAGTACCCGGCCGACGGGGTCGGGACGCCCGGCGAGAACGAGAAGAAGTCCACGGCGGCGGCGTCCGCCGCCCCCTGCAGCAGCCGGATCAGGGCGGGCAGGTCGGCCGTGGGCGGCACCTGGTCCTCGAGCGCCGCGATCTCGCGCTCGGTCTCGGGCGCGTCGGCCTGTGCGTCCTGGAGCGCCGCGAGCTGAGCCCGGAGCGTGAGCTCCTGGTCTTGCGCGGTCTCGAGCTCCTCCTGGGACTCCCCGACCTCCCCCATCTTCGGCAGGACGAGCAGCACGACGGCGAGGATCGCGACGAGCGCGAACGCGATGGCAGCGATCAGGGGTGCCCGGCGGTTCACTGCTGGCCACCCCCCTGCCCTCGTTCGGTCGCGGCCGAGGCGGCGAGGTCGAGCCCGCTGGAGAACGAGTAGATGCGGGAGCGCGGCACGTCCTCCTGGGCGCTCGTCATCCAGGGGTTCACCCATCCCTGGACCTGCTCGAGACGGGTCAGCCAGGTCGCGATCGTCTCGGTCTCCTGGGCGACGCCGGTGAAGCTCATCGTCCCGATCAGCGTCGCGTCGGCCGCCTCGCCGGTCGGGGGTGGCGCCGTGCCGGCCGTGACCTGTCCCGTTAGGTTCGTGAGGTAGGACGCGTCGGGGATCACGCGCGAGATGTCCAGGAGCGCGCTCGACCAGGAGACCTCGTTCAGATAGACGGTCTGGACGAGCTGCTCCTTGGCCGCCAGCTCCGCCTGGAGGTCGGCGAAGGGCTGCAGCTCGTTGATCTGCGTCTGGAGCCCGTCGTTCGTCTGCTGCTGCGCGGCCAGGTCGTCCTCGGCCGCCGCCAGCCGCTGCGACTGCAGGAAGTAGAAGACGCCGATGAGGGCGAGCACGCCGATGCCCACCGCGATCACGATCGTCGTGAGACGGCGGAGCGCCTGGCGCTGGCGGAGCTGCGGCGGGAGGAGGTTGACCTGACTCACGAGCGCCTCCGGGAGGGGATCGCGAGACCGACGGCGACGGCGAGCACGGCCTCCGCCTCCGCGGCAGCCTCCGGCGTCAGGTCCAGCTCCGACTTCACGCGCTCGAACAGGCGCCCGCGGTCGACCTCGACCGGGATGCGCTCCTGGAGGAGCTCGAGGAACCCGTCCAGACGCGACCCGCCGCCCGTGACGACGACGCGCGCGATCCGGGCACCGGGGATCTGGGCAGCGTAGAACTCCAGCGACGAGCGGATCTCGTCGACGAAGCTCCCCGCGCGGGACAGCGCCAGCCGGCGCACCTCGTCCGCGCTCGGGAGCTCCGACGGGGCCTCCGCCGGAGCGCCGGACTGGTCGGGCGGGGGCGGCACGACGGGCTCCCCGCGCTTGAGCGCCTCGGCGACGTCCTCCTCCACGCCGAGCCCTCGCGCGACGGCGACCGTCACGTCGCGTCCACCGGAGGGGAGGATCCGGACGAACCGGGTGGTGCCGCGGTCGTGGACGCAGATGCTCGTCACGTGGGCGCCGACGTCGATCACGGCCTCGTCGCCCTCGGACTCGAGGTCCAGGGCCTCGTCGCCGCTCCCGACCGCCCGCACCGCGGCGAACGGGGTGAGGTCGATGCCCTGCGGATCGAGCTTGGCGGCGAGCGCGGCATCCACCAGCCCGTTGACCATGCCCTTGTTCGCGGCCACGAGGAGGATGCGTTGCATCCGGCGTCCGCCCTGGTCCATCTCCCCGAGCGGATCGAAGTCCAGCACGGCATCGTCGGCGGCCATCGGGATGAACTCCTGGACCTGGAACGCGAGCGAGTCCCGCAGCTCCTTCTCCGGGAGCCACGGCAGGGAGACCTCGCGCACCACGACCCGCTGGTTCCCGACGCCCAGGAAGACCTGCTTGCCCTTCACGCCGGCCTGGCTCCACAGGTTGCGGAGCGCCTCGGCCACGAGGTCGGTCTGGCGGACCTCGCCGGCCTCCACAGCCCCCGGCGGGAGCGGCACCTGGGCGGCACGGACCACGACGGGGACCTCGCCCAGGGACACCTCGGCCACGCGGACGGCCGTCGAGCCGACGTCGACGCCGATCCTGGTCTTGGCCATCTAGGCCCCTTCCACCTGGCGCTGCTCGAGGTAGCGGTCCATGTCGGACTCACGGATGCGGTAGTTCTTCCCGACGCGGATCGCCGGCAGCTCGCCGCCCTTGATCAGCCGGTACACGGTCATGTTCGACACGCGCATCGTCGAGGCCACCTCGGCGACGGTGAGCAGGCGATCGCCCGCCTGCCGACCACTCCATCCGCCTCGAGAGCCTCGCGACACGCCTCCGCCTCCGCCTAGACGCTCCGCTCCGACAGGTAACGATCCATGTCGGACTCGCGGATCCGGTAGTTCTTCCCGACGCGGATCGCCGGGAGCTGGCCGCTCTTGATCAGCCGGTACACGGTCATGTTCGACACGCGCATCGTGGCCGCCACCTCACCAACGGTGAGGAGCCGGTCACCCACGAACGGCCTGCGTTTGCCCATCTGTCACAACTTCCCCGTCTCGCACATCCTTCACACCTGCCACAGCTTCCACCGGTTCAACATCCGTCCCTCGAGTCCCAGGATGCCGGACCGTAACAGGAGCCACATCCAGCGTCAAGAGCCTCTACGACCTACATTCGGCACGATAACGCTAATTACATAGATGTAATTAGCAACGATCTTCCTGAATCACAGGAGCAACACGTGCTGCGGCTCCCTGTGGGAGGCTTCGAGGGCCCTCAGGCCCCGATGAGACGGAGGTAGGCGTCCGCGATCTGGTCGCCGACGAACGCCGCGATCACGGCCCCGGCGGCGATCGACGGCCCGTACGGCAGGCCCGACTTGCGGCTCGCGCCCGCGAGCAGCGCGACGATGGCCGCCACTCCCCCGATCAGGATCCCGACCCCCGCGGCGACGGCGACGAACCGGAGCCCGAGCGCGCCGAGGACCAGGCCGATGAGCCCGGCGAGCTTCACGTCTCCCATCCCCATGCCTCGAGGAGCGATCAACGCGACGAGGAGCAACCCGCCCCCGTACGCGAGCACCCCGATCAGGGCATCGAGGAGGTCCACCGGGGCGCCGGCCATGCGGGCCACGACCAGGTAGCCGCACGCGATCAGGAAGGAGGGGTAGACGAGCCGGTTCGGGATGATGCGATGCCGGATGTCGATCACCGCGAGCGCGAAGAGGAGACCGAGGAACGGCGCCATCAGGACCGCGATCCACGGGTCGTCGAACGTCAGCGCCGCGCCGACGAAGAGGGCGCACGTCGCGAGCTCGGTGAGCGGGTAGACCGCCGAGATCCGGGCCCCGCACGCGCGGCACCGGCCGCGGAGCAGGACCCACGACAGCACCGGGATGTTGTCGACGTTCCGGATCTGGGTGCCGCAGGAGGGGCAGGTCGAGCGCGGCCGGACCAGCGAGCCGCCCGCAGGGACCCGGCTGATCGCCACGGTGAGGAAGCTCCCGAACACCAGGCCGAAGGGGATCGCCACGGCCAGTCGGATCGCGGTGTCCAAGGCGGCGTCAGTCTAGAGAGCCGGATCGGGCGCCGCGGTCCATCGGATGGTCTCGGTCCCGATGTCCGGTCAGAGCACCTCGGGGGCGCAGGTGCTCGTGGAGCACTCCGCCCACGTGACGACCTGCCAGGCGGAGGCGACCGGGTTCAGGAACTTGGGGGGCGAGTCGTACTTCAGGCGCTGATCGTAGACGTAGTCCTTCGCGTACCCGGTGGTGTTGATCAGCCCCACGATCCCCCGGTACTTCTGCGCGATCGCACCCGTGACCCGGAGCTCGCCGACGTCGTCGTCGTCGCCGTAGTTGTAGTTCTGCACCCGGAACGAGTGCTGCAGGGTCAGGAGCGCCGCCTTGATCGAGGGGTTCGTGTTCGCCTGGTTCGAGTCGATCCCCGAGGCCATCGTCGACGTGCCCGGTGTGCTCCCGCTGTAGAGCGAGGGCGTATCGCTCGACGTCTGCCGCGGCATGCGCAGCAGGCATCCACCGTTCACGGTGGAGCCGGCGAGGCAGTTCGTCGTGCTGCTGGTGTTGATCGGGTGGTAGACCTCGATGTAGTTGTTCGCGATCAGGCCGAGGAGGTCGCCGTTCGCGTCCTCGTAGGTCGTCGAGCCGAACAGGATGACGTTGTTGTCGGCGGCGATCGTGAGGCGGCCGTCCAGGGTCCCGGACACGATCACGTCCCCGTTGCGGCACCCGTAGCCGGTCGGGGTCGTCCCCGTGCTCGTCGGCGTGATGTCGAACCGCTGCGGGAGCCCGAGCGGATGCGTCCTCGTCGTCCCGCCGCCGAACGACGGTCGCCCGGCGAACGGGCACCCGGCCGTGTAGTTCGCGTCCGAGACGGACGAGGGGACGTTCTGGACGTAGATCACGCCGTTCGGGGGCAGCTGCATCCGCGTGATCGTGAACGCGGACGCGCCCTCGGTGTAGTAGAGGTTCGCGTTCGGGTTCGGCGAGACCGAGCAGTTGATCGCCTTGCTGAAGGGGCTGATCACGTCCATCGTGCCGTCGTTGCGCAGGTTGATCGCCGTGGGCCCGGTGAACAGGCAGCCCGTGCCCCCCTGACCCGAGTCCGTCTCGTTCTTGATCTCGACGTTGCTCGGCGGCATCGTCAGCGGGTCCGCCAGCTCCGGGTCGCCCGGCAGGAAGTCCGGCGAGCCGCTCCCCCACCAGTGCTGGCCGCTCGGGTCGTCCCAGCTCGTGCTCGTGTCTCCGAGGAACTGCGGGTTCCCGCTGATCCGGATCGCGTCGTTTGAGTGCAGCGGCCCGTTGATCACGTCCACCGTCGCGAAGCTGATCTCGGTGCAGGTGGGGTTCGGGTCGGCGTCCCCGGTGAAGTCCGACCGGACCACGTTGCCGATGTCCCGTCGCGACGGCGGGTTGGTGACGGAGCCGTAGTAGTAGTGGGCGCAGTACGTCTGGGCGTCCGTCGGCGTGTAGTCGTCGCCCTGGGACGTCGAGTACAGGATCGGGTCCTGGGTCTCGAAGTCGGTGAAGTAGAGGAAGTCGAGGAAGTTCCTCCGCCGCATGCTGGCGTCGATCGTCCGCGTGACGTTGCCCACCCGGCCCGAGGACGTGACGTGCACGGTCCCGTCGACGGCGAGGCTCGAGGTGTCCACGCGGTAGCGGAACTGCGCGTCGCTCGCCGCGCCCGGGACCGCCACCCACTGGTCGAAGGCGAGGTTGCCGTCGGGCGGCGGGTTCACGTCCGAGTACTGCCAGTACGACCCGTCCTGGTTGAGGCGGAACATGTAGTCGTCGATCCCGGCCTCGGCCGCCGCGAGCGCGGCGTTCCAGTCCTGGTCGTGAGCGGACAGGTCGCGCGAGCCCACGGCGTACGACATCACACCGGTCATCAGCGAGAGGACCAGGATCAGGGACAGCAGGACGACGACGAGGACGTAGCCACCCTCCTCCCGGCGCATCCGTGACAGGATCGGCGTCCTCACGGTCAGTCCTCCGGCGGCGGGTTGTAGTAGACGTTCGGCAGCCGGACGCGGTTCACGAGCGTGGTGTGATCGACCACCATGTTCGTCTGCTTGCGGATCGCGAGCTCGATCCCGATCGCCTTCACGAGCAGCGAGTCGCTCGAGGACAGCGGGGTCTCCGCCGTGGTGAACGGGACGAGCACGCCGGTGCCGTCGTCCTTGAAGTAGGTGAAGATCGGTTCGGTCGGGTCGTTCGCGATGTATCGGCCCACGAGCCGGGTCCTCGTCGGCGTCGCGGGGTACGTGCAGTTCGGCGGCGTCGCGCCGAGGTTCGGCTCGGTGACGGTCTCGAGCAGCTTGTCCACCCCGTCCACGTGCAGGCGGATCAACTTCGGGCACGGCGTGGACTGGTTCAGGTTGGCGAGGAAGACCAGCTCGTTGTCGTCGGCCTTCGTGACCCCGTCGACGGGGAACACGCCCGCCGGCCCGTCGGGGAACGGCGAGGTCGTGGCGTCCAGCTTGGCCGCCGTCCGGACGTCCTTCGTGATGACCTGCATCAGGATGCGGCCCTCGTTGAGGTTCTCGACCCGGCGGATCCCGCCCTGCGCGGAGGTCTGGAACGCGGCCATCGAGCCGAGGGTGAACGCGAGGATCGACCCGAGCACGAGCATCACCATCGACATCTCGACCAGCGTGACGCCGCGCTCGTCGCCGGATCGTCGGAGCAACCGGGCGATCACGAGAACAACCTCACGTCGAAGGGCCAGCTTCCGTCCCCGTCCGCCGGAGCGCTCGACGGGTCGAGCTCGACGACGTTCGGGAAGCCCGACACCTGCACGTCCCACGTCCCCCACGGCAGCGCGAACGCGAGCTGGCCGGCCGCGTCCGTCACCCCGAGGCTGTAGCTCTCGCCGCCGGCGCACGAGCCGTCGGCGACGTGAACGGCCTGCACGGGCAGGCTCGGCACCGGCGCGAAGGTCCCGCCGCCCAGGTCCTGCATCACCGTGACCTGGACCTCGGGCATCAGGATCGTGGCCGCGGTCGCGGAACCCGGCTGGACGGCCAGCGGCGGCGCGCCGCTGCTCGCGTCGGCGCACGTGCCGGCCCAGGCCTCGTAGCCGTCCGCGAACGGGAACAGGTCGGTGATCTGGCGGGGGCTGCCGCTGCCGGGGAAGGCCTCGAAGCCCGTCGGGAGCATGTGGGCGTTCGCGAGCGTGACCGCCACGCCGGTGGGCGCCGGCGCGCCCAGGTCCTTCCCGATCAGGGTCAGGTCGAGGGTCGCCGCGCGGTCGTACTGGAACAGGAGCGACGTCGTGGCGCCGACGGTCACGGAGGCGGGCTGCACGGGGGTCGCCACCCCCTGGTCGCTCACGTACCCGGCCGCGCTCACGGTCGCGGTGTACGCGCCGGCCGGCAGGAAGGCGAAGAACGCGCAGCCGTCGGCGGTCGTGGTCTGGCTGCCGGAGAGCGGGCCCGCGAGCGTGACGTTCACGCCGCCGACCGGCGCGGCGTCGCGGTCGACGATCTTCACCCCGATGTGCCCGGTGGTTTCGTCGTAGGTCCCGACCGGGGGCGTGACGATCGTGTTGGACGTCACCGGCGCCACGCCGGACATCACCGGCCACCGGACGGCGACGTCGACGCGCAGGTACCGGGGCTCGGCGTCGGCCGGGGCGTCGCAGGCGCCCGACTGCGCGTCCCCGAGCACCCATTCCGAGTCGCGCGTCACCGTGTACACGATCCCGTCGAGATCGCGCGTGGTCTCGACGCGCCCCACGGTGAGATCGGTGAAGTCCGTGCTCCGGATCGTGTCCATCTCCTCGGCGGCCAGGTTCGCGGCGACGCTCCGGTGGCGGTCGTTCCGGATCATGTTCAGCGAGCTGCTCTGCGTGGTGGCGACCGAGGTGATGAGGATGCCGAAGATCAAGATCGCGACGATGACCTCGATCATCGTGAAGCCGCGCTCGTCGCGGTGCAGCCGAGCGCGGATCCGCGCGAACGAACGCCGGTCCCCGGTCATGACAGGTCCACCTCTAGGAAGGAATCGGCCGATCGGGGGGCGCCCTTGAGGGCTACCATCCGTTGACGCATTCCGCGACGGTGTCGACGTCCCCGAAGGCGGTCCCGCGCCCGCGGTCGGTCGCCGGGCTCGTCGCGAGCTGGGCGAGGCAGTAGTAGTTGCCCGTGGAGGAGACGCCCACCAGCAGGAGCTCCTGGCCCGTGTGCACGTGGATCGAGATCTGCCCGAGCGCGGGGTCCCCACCGTTCACCCAGGTCAGGCTCGGCTCCTCGAGCTCACCCTGCGCGTCGTCGAAGCTGTCCCAGGTGCCGGTCTCGGAGTAGTACGCGAGCCCCGCGGCCAGGCCGGTACGCATGTTCGTCTGGACCGCCCGGTCCGCGGCCCGCTCCCGAGCCCCGAGGAACGTGGGGAGCGCGATCGCGATCAGGATGCCCACGATGAGGACGACGACCATCAGCTCGATGAGGCTGAAGCCGTCGTCGTCCCTGTATCGAAGCTCGTCGCGCATCCCGAGGACCTCGTCGAAGATGGCCGAAGGGGGCGGCCGGCTGGCCGCCCCTTCGGACCATGCTGATCGGTGTTCGACTTACCAGTCCGGAGCAGCCGTGCAGACAGCGATCGTGCCGAAGTCGTTCCCGTTCGTGTTGCTGCCGTAGAACGTGCCGGCCGTCGCCGCCCCCGTCGTGACGTCGGCGAGGCAGTAGCCGTTGCCGGACTCACTCTGGGTCTGCAGCAGGATCCCGTCGCCCGCGACGCCGGTGCCGCCCGCGTTGTCCTCGACGCGGATGTGCACCTCGTTCTGGACCGTTGTGGCGGCCACGGCCCAGGTCAGCGACGGCTCGATGCCCTCCGCGACCGGCTGCGTGAACCCACTGTAGGACTCGTTGTCCGTGAAGTAGGTCTTCGCGGCAGCGAGGCCGTTCCGCAGGTCCGACTGCGCGGCCCGGTTCTGAGCACGCTGACGGGCGCCCAGGAAGGTCGGAAGCGCGATGGCGATCAGGATGCCGATGATCAGAACGACCACCATCAGCTCGATGAGGGTGAAGCCCTCCTCGTCCTTCCGGCGCTGCCAGAAACGCTCGAGCATGGAGTCACCTCCCTTTCTCATGCATGCGCGTCCCGTCGACGCGCTCCCCCGTGTTGTCGGTCGGTGGCGACCCCGCCTTGACTACTGCAGGCCTCCCTCGGCCCGGAATGACACGAACGGGGTAGTCATCCGTGACCAGGCGAGCCGGGCATGACGAGGGGCCGGCGGGTCCCGCTCCCGTCGGGTCCCGCCGGCCCCCCAAGGCGTGGGGCCGTCCCCCGCTACTCGATCAGGTTGATGATGTTGAACATCGGCATGTAGAGGGCCACGACCGCCGCGCCGACGGCCCCACCGATGACGGCGATCAGGAGCGGCTCGATCAACGACGTCAACGCGTCGACGGAGGCCGTGACCTCCTGGTTGTAGAACTCCGAAACCTTGTCGAGCATCGTGTCGACGGCCCCGGTCTCCTCGCCGACGGCCATCATCTGGACGACCATCGGCGGGAACACCGCGTGCTTGGACAAGGGCTTGGCGATCGACTCGCCCTCGCGGATGCTGCCCTTCACGTCGTCCACGGCCCTCGAGATGACCTTGTTGTTGACGGTGTCCTTCACGATGTCCAGGGCCTGGAGGATGGGGACGCCGGCGTGGAGCAGCATCCCGAAGGTCGCCGAGAACCGGGCGAGCGCCACCTTGTGGAACAGCGGCCCGAACACGGGGACCTTGATCTTCAGGGCGTCCACCCGGGCCCGGCCGGCTTCGGTCCGCTTGTAGCGCCGGAACAGGAAGCTCAGCCCGATCCCGCCGAACAGGAAGAGCCACCAGTACTTCCGGAAGGCGTCGGAGACGGCGAGCAGGATCCGCGTCGGCAGCGGCAGGCTCCCGCCGAGGTTCGCGTAGATCGATTCGAACTGCGGCACGATGAACAGCAGCATCGCGGCCATGATCAGGACGACCAGGCAGACCACGACCACGGGGTAGGTCATCGCCGACTTGATCTTCCGGCGGAGCTCGACCTCCTTCTCGATCTGGTCGGCGAGCTCGAGCAGCACCTCGTCCAGCACACCACCGGCCTCGCCCGCGCGGACCATCGAGACGAACAGGTTGTTGAACGCCTTGGGGTGCTTGGCCATCGCGTTGGACAGCGACGACCCCTGCTCGACGTCCGTGCGGACCTGGATCAGGACCTTGGCGAGCTCCTTGCTCTCGGTCTGGTCACCGAGGATCGACAGCGCGCGCAGGATCGGCAGGCCGGAGTTCACCATCGTGGCGAACTGGCGGGCGAAGATCGCGATCTGCTTCAGCTTGACGTGGCCCGGACGGAGGTTGATCTCCATCTGGAGCCCCTGCGTGTGCTTCTTCACCTCGACGGGCGTCATGCCCATCTCGCGGAGCTTCTGCAGGACGAGGGACTCGCTGTCCCCGACGAGCTGCCCGGAGACGAGGTTCCCGGTTCGATCGCGGACCTTGTAGTCGTAGGTTGTCGCCATCGCTCGACCCTTCTCCGTCAGTACTCGCCCATCACGATGCCGGCGGCCGCCGCGGCGCCGTAGCCGGCATCGAAGCTCGCCCCGCCGCCGCCGATCAGCCGGTTCAGCTCCTCCGGGTCGTGGCAGCGCTCGTAGCCCATCTGTTGGGTGATCTGGTTCCCCTTCACGAGGTTGGCGAGCGACTGGTCCATCGTCTGCATCCCGAACCGCCCGCCCGCCTGCATGATCGAGTAGATCTGGTGGGTCTTGCCCTCCCGGATCAGGTTCCGGACGGCGGGCGTGCACACGAGGACCTCGACCGCCACGCACCGACCGCGTCCGTCCGCCGTCTGGAGCAGCTGCTGGGTCACGACGCCCTGGAGGGTGGTGGCGAGCTGGACGCGGACCTGCTGCTGCTGGTGGGGCGGGAAGACGTCGATGATGCGGTCGATCGTCTGCGGGGCGTCCTGGGTGTGCAGCGTCGCGAACACGAGGTGGCCGGTCTCGGCCGCGGTGATCGCGGTCGAGATCGTCTCGAGGTCGCGCATCTCACCGACGAGGATGACGTCGGGGTCCTGGCGCAAGACGTGCTTGAGGGCCTGCGAGAACGAGTGCGTGTCTGCCCCGATCTCGCGCTGGTTCACGATGCACCGGTTGTGCCGGTGCAGGAACTCGATCGGGTCCTCGACGGTCATGATGTGCGCCCGTCGTTCGCGGTTCACGATGTCGACCATGGAGGCCAGGGTCGTCGACTTGCCCGATCCGGTCGGACCGGTGACCACCACGAATCCACGAGGGTAGCGCGCGAGGTCGGCGACCACGCTCGGCAGGTCCAGGTTCTCGATCGACTTGATCTCGTACGGGATCAGCCGGAACGCCGCCCCCACCGAGTCGCGCTGCAGGTAGACGTTGACGCGGAACCGTGCCTTGCCCGGCAGGGAGTACGACATGTCGAGCTCGAGCTCCTGCTCGAAGCGCTCCCGCATCTTCTGGGGCAAGATCGCGTAGATCATGCCCTGCAGGGCCCTCGGCGTGAGGTGCGGGTACTCCTCGAGCCGGACGAGGTCCCCGTACAGGCGGATCGTCGGCGGCGCCCCCACCGTGAGGTGGAGGTCGGACGCCCCCCGCTCGAGGACCACCTCGAGCAGCTCGGGGATCGGGATCTGGATCTCCTGCTCTTCGACAACGCTCATCTCACTTCACCACCCTCGCGATCTCCTCGATGGACGTCAGGCCCGCGCGCGCCTTCTCGAGGCCGTCGTCGCGGAGCGTGTGCATCCCTTGCTCGATGGCGACGACACGGATCGAGTCGGACGACGCCCGCTCCACCGTGAGCCGCTCGATCTCTTCGGACATGGGCATGACCTCGTAGAGCCCGATCCGGCCCCGGTAGCCGGTGTTCGAGCACGACTGGCACCCGAGCGCGCGGAAGAAGTCCCCCGGCTCCGACAGCCGCGTCTCGGGGACGCCGGCCTCGAGCAGCTCGCTCGGCTCCGGGGTGTAGCTCTCCCGGCATCGCTCGCAGAGCTTGCGCGCGAGCCGTTGCGCCACCACGCAGTCCAGTGCGGACGCCACGAGGAACGTCTCGACCTCCATCTCGATCAGCCGGGTGATCGCGCTCGGCGCGTCGTTCGTGTGGAGCGACGACAGCACGAGGTGGCCGGTCAGCGCGGACTCGACGGCGATCATCGCGGTCTCGCGGTCCCGGATCTCACCGATCAGGATGATGTCGGGGTCCGCGCGCAGGATCGATCGGAGCGCGGACGCGAACGTGAGCCCGGCCTTCGGGTTCACCTGGATCTGGTTGACCCCGCCGAGCCGGTACTCGACCGGGTCCTCGACGGTCACGATGTGCTTGTCGGCGCTGTTGACGATGTTCAGCGTCGCGTACAGCGTCGTCGACTTGCCCGAACCTGTGGGCCCGGTGACGAGGATCGCCCCGTATGGACGGCGGAAGGACTCCTCGTAACGCTTGTAGGAGCCCTCGAGGAAGCCGAGCTCGGACAGCTGGAGCAGCGCATTGCTCTTGTCCAGGATGCGGATCACGATCTTCTCGCCGTAGACCGTCGGCAGCGTGGCGAGTCGGAGGTCGAGCTGCTTCGTGTTCACGCGCATCGAGACCCGGCCGTCCTGCGGCACGCGCTTCTCCGCGATGTTCAGGTCGGCCATCACCTTCAACCGGCTGATGAGGCCGCCCTGGATGCTCTTCGGCGAGTGCATGACCTCGTGGAGGACGCCGTCCACCCGGAACCGCACCCGCACGTCCTTCTCGCTCGGCTCGATGTGGACGTCGGAGGCTCGGTCGGCGACGGCCTGGGTCATGATCGCCTGGACCAGCTTGACGATCGGGGCGTCCTCGACGGCGGCCTCGACGTCGGCGAGATCCGCGTCCTGGTCGAGCGCCTCCACCGCCTCCGAGGCGAGCGCCTCCACCTGGTCCCCCATGCCCGAGAACTTCGCGATCGCCTGCTCGACGTCGTTGGCGGTGGCGACGACCGGCTGCACCTCCCGGCCGGTGATCGTGCGGATGTCGTCCAGCGCGTAGACGTTGGCCGGATCGGACATCGCGACGAGGAGCTTGCCGTCGCGCTCGTCGATCGCGAGCGCCCGGTAGCGTCGGCAGATCGCCTCCGGGATCAGCGTCGCGACGCCCGCGTCGATGCGGTAGTCGGACAGGTCGACGAACTCCAGCCCGACCTGCTGGGCCAGCGCGCTCACCAGGTCGCGCTCCCGGATGTAGCCGAGATCGATCAGGACGCGGCCGAGCGACTTGGGGGTGTTGCGGTGCTCGTCGAGCGCGCGGTCGAGCTGCTCCTGGTTGAGCAGACCCTGTTCGAGCAGGATCTGACCGAGTTGCTTCGGCTTCCGCTTGGTGGTCACCACGCCGACGTACGTCCTTTGGGCCTAGGTCGACCTATCCATCGGCAGCGTCCTGCTCGTCCTGAAGCAGGCGCGAGAACTCTCTCGCCAGCGAGAATCGATCGACCTCGTCTCCCTCCGGATGCGCCGCCGGGGCCGGCTGCGCGGGCTCGGGCCGGGCCGGCTCGGGGGCCGACGCGGGCGGTGGCGAGGCGGCCGGCCCGGCGTCGGGAGCCTCCGCGAGCGCCTCCGCGAAGGCCGACGCGAGGGCGCTCGGCGCCTGGATCACGACCGGCTCCTCGAGCGGACCGGGCTCCGGCTTGGGCTCGGGGTGCAGCGGCGTCCGAGGCTTCGTGGTTGGCGCGGGCGCCGGGACCGGTGCCTCGGCCCGCAGCCCCTCGCGCCGCGACCTGGCCTCCTCGGCCGCGAGCAGGACCTGCTCCATCTGGTCGATCACGAGGCCCGGCCGGACCGAGATGCCCGTCACGGCCAGGGCGGCGTAGGGCCCGCGTCGCACGTAGCACCACACCTCGGTGCCGAACTGGAGGAAGCCGCGCTCGGGCTCGCCGACCGCCGCGAGCTTGATCCGGGCCGGCCTCGCGTCGGCCTCGGCCGTCGCGGGATTGGCTCCCAGGACGAGCCCGTCGCTGGACAGGATCAGGCAGGCGCGAACGTCGGCGATGCCCGCCCCGAGCGCCGCCGCGAGGGCGTTGAAGTCCTCCATCGTGTGGTCTCCCAGGAGACATCGGGCACCGCCGTACGCTCCTTGAGGGACGGCGTTCGGCTCAGGCCGGATGGCCCGGGCCGTCGTCCGGCGCCTCGGCCGGTCGGCCTCCCACCTCGGCCTCCGCGAGGGCGGCGAGCGCCGCGGCGGACATCACGTCGAGCGGGGCCGGCTGGGCGGTCCACAGCTCGAAGGACAGCGCGGCCTGGTGCAGCAGCAGCCCCATCCCGCCGAACGCGGGGCCCCCGGCCGCCCGGGCCGAGGCCAGGAGCGGCGTCTGGGACGGTCGGTACAACAGGTCCACCGTGAGCACGTCCGGGCCGAGCGACGGGCTGGGGAGCGACTCGCCCCGGGCCCCGAGCGGTGTCGCGTTCACGACCAGGTCGGCGGGCCGGCCCGGCGCGTCCCCGAAGGGCACCACCGAGACCTCGGTGACGGTCCCCGCGAGCGTGCGCCGCAGCGGCTCCGCGCGCGAGGGATCCCGGAGCGCGACGACGAGGGAGGCGAGCCCGGCCCGGGCGAGCGCGAGCGCGCAGGCGCGGGCCGCCCCGCCGGCCCCGAACAGCAGCGCGCGCCGCCCCGCCGGGTCGAAGCCCGCGTCGCGCCGAAGGAAGCGCTCGAAGCCGGGCGCGTCCGTGTTGTGCCCCGACAGCCCGTCCGGCCCCACCACGATCGTGTTGACCGCCTGCAGCCGTTCGGCGTCCTCGGACCGCTCGTCCATCAGATCGGCGATCTCGGTCTTGTGGGGCATCGTGACGTTCGCGCCCGCGAACCCGAGCGCCCGCAGCCCGGCGACCGCCTCCGCCACCCGGCCCGGCGGGACCGGGAGGGCGACGTACACCCAGTCGAGGTCGAGCGCCGCGAAGGCGGCGTTGTGGATCGCGGGCGAGAGGCTGTGCGCGGCCGGCCAGCCGATCACCCCGACGACGCGCGTGGTCCCCCGTGGCTGCGCGCGGGATCCACCCGCGCGCCCGCCGTCACTCACCGCAGCGCGCCCGGTTCTGCTCGTGCTCGGCGAGCGTCGTCCCGAACTCGTGATGGCCGTCGTCGCCGCAGAGGACGTAGTAGAAGTACGGCGTGTCGGCGGGCTCGAGCGCCGCCCGCAGGGACGCGAGCCCCGGGCTCGAGATCGGCGTCGGCGGGAGACCGCCGTGGATCCTCGTGTTGTACGGCGTGTCGGCCTCGAGGTCGGAGAAGGACAGCTGTCCGTCGGGCGTGGGGTCGTCGTACAGCAGCGTCGCGTCGATCCCGAGGACCATCCCCTCCTCGAGCCGGTTGTAGATCACGCCCGAGATCACCGCACGCTCCTCCGCGAGCGCAGCCTCCTCCTCGATCATCGACGCGATCGTCACGACCTCGTAGGGCGTGACCCCGAGCTCCTCCGCGTTCTCCCACGGCAGCGACTCGGCCTCGGTCCCGAACTGGTCGAGGAGCCGTTGGATCACGTCGGCGGCCCTCGTCCGCTGCTCGAGGAACTCGTAGGTCTCGGGGAACAGGAAGCCCTCCGGGGTCTCGGTCCCCTCGGGCAGGTACGGGGGCAGGGACCAGTCGCCCTGCTCGGCCGCCCGCAGGAACCGGGCCGCGGGGATCCCCAGGACCTCCTGGACGCGCTCCGCGATCTGTGTGAGCCGGTACCCTTCCGGGATCGTAAGTCGGACCGTGGGGACCGGCGGGGCCGGCTCCGTGAGCGCCACGAACGCCTCGTCCGGCGTCATGTTCGTGGTCAGGTCGAACGAGCCGGAGCGGAACTCGCCCTCGAGGCCGCTGCGGCGCAGGAGCCACTTCGAGACCATCCCGCACCGCACGACGTTCTCCTCGCGGAGGGCATCCACGATGTCCGAGCCGCTCTGGCCCTCCGCGACGCGGAACGTGACCGGCTCGCGCGGCCCCGAGGCCCCCTGGCACCAGTCGTAGTACCGCACCGCGGCGATGCCGAGCCCGGCGAGGACGAGAACGAGGACGAGGCCGATGCGGAGGCCCCAGCTCCCCCGGCCCGCCGCTCGATGGCGGCCCGCCGGGGCGTCGGTGCGGGGGGGTGCGGTGTCCTGCATCGGCCACGGAGCATACCCGCGCGCCGACGGTCAGTCGGTCCCGGCTCCTCCGCGCTCCGCGTCCAGCCAGGACTGCAGGATCACGGCAGCAGCAGAGCGGTCGACGGCCCCGCGGCGCTCGCGGCTCGTCGCGCCGGCCTCCCGCAGGGCGCGCTCGGCCTCGACGGTCGACAGGCGCTCGTCGTGCAGCTCGACGGGGACCGGCAAGATGCCGCGGAGCGCACCGGCGAACCGCTCCGCGTGATGCGCCCGCTCCCCCGCCTCGCCGGACAGCAGCAGCGGATGTCCCACGACGACGAGCCCGACGCCGTGCTCGCGGACGAGCTCGGCGACGGCCCGCACGTCGCCGGGAGCGCCGGTGCGGACGGTGCCGAGCGGCACGGCGATCCGGCGCTCGTCGTCCGAGATCGCGACGCCGATCCGGGAGTCGCCGAGGTCGAGGCCGAGGACCCGACCGGGTGCGCTCATCGCGGCCCCCGGGCGGCGATGAGCGCGGGCGCTCGCCCGGCCCTCATCGCTCGCCGAGGAGCTCCCGCAGGCGCGGCTCGATCGCCTCGAGGGCGCGATCGGTGGCCTCGCCCCTCGGCCCGCCGGAGAACGCGAGCCCCGGCTTGCCGCCCGCGCCACCGCCGACGAGCTCCGCCGCCGGGCCGAGCAGCTCGGGTGCGCTGACGCCCCTGGCCTGGAGGTTCGTCGAGCACGCGGCCACGAGGAGGGCCTTGCCCCCCTGCGCGCTCCCGAGCACGACGGCGGCGCCGGACCCGTCCTCGAGCCGGTTCGCCAGGTCCTGGGCGAGCGCCCGCAGGCCGTCGGCCGGCAGGTCCTCGGCGCGGACGATCAGCCGGGCCCCCGCGACGTCGCGGGCCGTCGCCGCGATCTCGGTGGCCCGCTCGCGCTGCCGCTCCTTGTCCTTCTTGCCCTGCTCGGTCTCGAGCCGCTTCACGCGGTCCACCAGCTGACGGGCGCGTTCGAGGGCGCCGCTCGGGTCCGTGCCGAGGGCCTCGGCGACGGCGCGCAGCCAGGCGCGCTCGACGTTGATCTCGCGCAGCGCCTCCGCCCCGACGACGGCCTCGACGCGGCGCATCCCCGCGCCGATCGAGCCCTCGTGCAGCATGCGGACCGTCCCGACGTGGCCCGTGTGATGGACGTGGGTCCCGCCGCAGAGCTCGACCGAGTAGTCCCCGACCTCGACGACGCGGACGAAGTCCCCGTACCGCTCGCCGAAGAGCGCGACGGCGCCCTGGTTCTTCGCCTCGTCGAACGTGGTCTCGTAGATCGTCACCTGGTCGTCGGAGGTCGTCTTGGCGTTCGCGATCTCCTCCGCCTGCTCGAGCGTGTCCCAGCCGACCGCCGAGTGGTGCGGGAAGTCGAAGCGCAGCCGGCCCGGCGCCACGAGCGACCCCGCCTGCCGGGCGTGCTCGCCGAGGAGGTGCTTCAGGGTCCAGTGGACGATGTGCGTGGCGGTATGGGCCCGGGCGGTCGCCTCACGCCGCTCGGCCTCGACCTCGCCGTGCACCTCCTCGCCCTCGCGGATCTCGCCCGCGTCGACCACGCCCGCGTGGACGATCAGGTCGCCCGGCCCGACCTGCGCGTCGACCACGCGGATCGTGCCGCCGGGCCCCCGCACGATCCCCTGGTCGCCGACCTGCCCGCCGGCCTCCGCGTAGAAGGGCGAGCGGTCCAGGACGAACCGGACCTCCGCGCCCTCCCCCGCCGCAACGATGCGGCCGTCGTCGCCCAAGATCGCCACCAGGCGGGCCGGCGCCTCGAGCGCCTCGTAGCCGACGAACTCCGTCCGTCCCGCGTCCGAGGCGATCGCGGCAAGCTCCTCCTCGGCCCTCCCGCGCTTGGCCGCGCGCTTCGCCCGCTCCCGCTGCTCCTCCATGAGCGCCTCGAAGCGCGCCTCGTCGATCTCGAGCCCGGCGTCCTCGGCGAGCTCGCGCGTGAGCTCCTTCGGGAAGCCGTACGTGTCGTGCAGCTTGAAGACGGCATCGCCCGTGAGCCGCCCGCCCTCGCCGGACCGGCCGACCTCCTCCTCGAACACCGTCATGCCCTGCCGGAGCGTCGCTCCGAAGCGCTCCTCCTCCGACGCCGCAACCTGCTCCGCGTACGCGCGGTTCTCGACGAGCTCGGGGTAGGCGTCGCCGAAGAGCTCCACGGTCCTGCCGACGACCGCCGGCATCACGTCCGTCTCGATGCCGAGTCGCCGCGCGTGGCTCACCACCCGCCGCAACATGCGGCGCAGGATGTACCCGCGACCCTCGTTCGAGGGTTGCACGCCGTCGGCGATCAGGAACGTGGTCGCGCGGCCGTGCTCGGCGATCACCTTCAGCGAGACGTCGTCCCGCTCGTCCCGGCCGTGCGTCCGGCCCGAGATCGACTCGGCGACCTCGAGCAGCGGACGGACCAGATCCGTCGCGAAGATGTCGTCGACGTCCTGCAGGACCATCGCGACCCGCTCGAGGCTCGCGCCCGTGTCGATGTTCTTCGCGGGGAGCTCGCGGAGGATCGACTGGTGCTCGTCGACCTCGTCCTGCATGAACACGTGGTTCCAGATCTCGACGTGGCGCTCCTCGTCGGCCTCCGGGCCCCCCTCCCGCCCGTACCGCGCGCCGCGGTCGACGTAGATCTCGGAGCAGGGTCCCGCCGGTCCCGCCGCGTGCGTCCACCAGAAGTTGTCGTCCTTGCCGCGGCGGACGATCCGATCCCGGGGCATGCCGATGTCGAGCCAGACGTCGATCGCCTCGTCGTCGGTCTCGAACACCGTCACCCACAGCCGGTCGGGGTCGATGCCCCAGCCCTGGGTGACGAGCTCGTAGCCCCAGCCACAGGACTCGCGCTTGAAGTAGTCCCCGAACGCGAAGTTGCCGAGCATCTCGAAGAACGTCAAGTGACGCGCCGTGTGCCCGACGTTGTCGATGTCGAGCGCGCGGAACACCTTCTGGCAGGTCACGGCGCGCGGGACGGGAGCGGGCGCGTGCCCGAGGAAGTACGGGATGAACTGGTTCATCCCGGCGTTCGTGAGCAGCAGCCCGGACTCGGGCGGCGGGATCAACGACGACGACGGCACCACCCGGTGCCCCCGCTCCTCGAAGAAGCGGAGGAACGACTCGCGGATCCGGCGGCCCTCCATCCGCGAGAGTCTACCGACGGCGTCCCGGCGCCCGGCTCGGAGAACGGTCGTGCGGCGAGGCCGGGTGCTCAGCGGGAGCGGAGCTCGCCCTCCTTCTCGCGCATCGCCTCGCGCCCCTCCGCGAGGGACTCCGACACGAGCTTCGCGAGGTCCATCATCCCGCCTCGGGCCTCGCGGGCGAGGTTCGCCGGCGCGACCTTCCGCGCCTGGCGCCGCGCGAACCGCATCCCGACGATCGCGGTCACGGCCCCGGCGCCGACGCCGACCGCCACCCAGAAGAGCCGCCTCATCGCCGGACCGTCACGCGGTGCCCTGGCCCTTCCTGCCGCCGAAGCGCGACGCCGCCTTGCGGATCCCGGCTCCGATCGAGATCAGCTTCACGAGCGGCCCCGAAGCGGCCTGCTCGACGAGGGCGGAGACGCGGGAGGCGCGCTGGACGATCTCGCCGGTCGAGACGAGGAGCCCGTCGATGCGGTCGAGCTCGCGGTTCGTGCGCTCCACGGACCCCTTGACCTCGGTGAGCAGCGGGACGGTCTCCTCGCGGATCCCGTCGATCAGCATCTTCGTGCTCTCGAGGACGCGGAAGGTGTTGATGAGGACGACGCACAGGAACAGGACCAGCAGGCCCCAGAACGCGGACAGGACGATGAGCGCGATGTCTCCTCCGTCGAGCGCTGCGATCATGACGACTCCTCGGCTCCGGGTACGGGCCGGGGCATCATACCCAGGCCCGACCGCGCTCAGGTCGCCGGCGTCGCGCGGTCGTCGGGCTCCTCGCCCTGGCCGGAGGGCTCGTAGTAGCGGTTGCCCTGGAACCGGACGGGGCGGTACTCCTGCTCGACGCGGTGACCCGGGAAGTCGTGAGGGTAGCGGTACCCCTCGCCGTAGCCGAGCTTGCGGAGCGCCGGGTGGCCCGGCTCCTTCAGATGGAGCGGCACCGGGTCGCTCGACGCGGCGTCGTCACGGGCTCGTCCCAGCGCGGTGAGCACGCTGTTCGACTTGGGCGCCCGTGCGAGATAGATCGCGGCCTCCGCGAGGTTCAGCTGCGCCTCGGGCAGCCCCACGTACTCGACGGCCTGCGCCGCGGCCACCGCGACGAGGAGCGCCCGCGGGTCCGCGAGCCCGACGTCCTCGCTCGCGTGCACGACCATCCGGCGCGCGATGTAGCGAGGATCCTCACCGGCCTCCAGCATCCGCGCGAGCCAGAACAGCGCCGCGTCGGGGTCCGAGCCGCGGATGCTCTTGATGAAGGCCGAGATCACGTCGTAGTGGGCGTCGCCCTGGCGGTCGTAGACGATCGCCTTCTTCTGGACGGCGTCGGCGGCGCGCTCGAGCGTGACGACGTCCTCGCCCGTGGCGCGCGCGGCCAGGACGGCGGCCTCGAGGCCCGTGAGCGCGACCCGGGCATCGCCGCCGGCGACCTCGACGAGGTGCTCGATCGCCTCCTCGTCGACCTCGACCCCGAGCGCGCCGAGCCCCCGCTCCTCGTCGGTGAGCGCCCGCCGCAGGAGCGTCCCCTGATCCTCCGGGGTGAGCGGCTCGAGCCGCAGGAGGATGCAGCGCGACAGCAGCGGCGTCACGAGCGAGAAGTACGGGTTCTCGGTGGTCGCGCCGATCAGGGTGACGACCCCCTCCTCCACGGCCGGCAGGAGCACGTCCTGCTGCGCCTTGGACCATCGATGGACCTCGTCGACGAACAGGACGGTGCGGAAGAGCCCGCCCTTGGCCTGCTGGATCACCTTGCGGGCGTCGGCGACCCCGGAGGAGACGGCGGACAGCTGCACGAGCTCGGCCCCGACGGCGTCCGCGAGCAGGTACGCGAGCGTGGTCTTGCCGGTCCCGGCGGGTCCCCAGAGCACGATCGAGGGCAGGTGGCCGCCCTCGAGGAGCTTGGTCAACGCGCTGTCCGGACCGATCAGGTGGGCCTGTCCGACGAACCCCTCGAACGTCGCCGGGCGCATCCTGGCCGCGAGGGGGGCGTCGGCCACCGCGCGCTCAGTCCTTGTAGCGGATCACGTGGTCGGGGCGGATCGTGAGGATCTCGCGGACCTGTCCGGGCGTGTACGTGTAGCCGTGCCCGTCGTAGCGGTGCGAGAGCTCATCGATGTGCCGCTCCGCGCGCTCGCCGGTCTCGATGTCGACGACGGTCCCGGTGATCGAGATCCAGTCGTAGGCATCGCCGCCCGGCATGATCGTCAGCGCCACGCGGGGGTCGGCCCGCACGTTGCGGTCCTTCACGCGTCCCTGCGCCGTGTTCACCAGCACCGAGCCGTCCGCCGCGTCCACCCACGTGACCGTGGCGTGCGGCGCGCCGTCGGCGCCCATCGTGACGAGCGTCGCGTAGTTCGTGCCGGTGAGGATCTCCAGGTCCCTCTCGGTGAGCTCGGCCATCACGCCTCCTCGTCGGGTCGAGCGAGCACGGCGATCCCGAGCTCGTCCAGTTGCTCCGCGGCGACCGGAGCCGGCGCGCCCGTCAGCGGGTCGGCGCCCGACTGCGCCTTCGGGAACGCCGTCACGTCGCGAAGCGTCTCCTTGCCGGCCAACAGCATCACCAGCCGGTCGATCCCCATCGCGATCCCTCCGTGCGGCGGCACGCCGTACCGGAAGGCCGCCAGAAGGTGCCCGAACTTCTCCTGGATGTCGTCCTCCGACAGCCCGAGCACCTCGAACACGCGGTGCTGGACCGCCGGGTCGTGGATCCGGATGCTGCCGCCCCCGATCTCGTACCCGTTCAGCACCAGGTCGTAGCCGCGGGACCTCGCCGTCCGCGGGTCGAGGTCGTCGCTCGCCGGCGCCGTGAAGGGGTGGTGCGCGGAGACCCACTTGCCCTCGTCCTCGCTCCACTCGAACAGGGGCGGCTCGACGAGCCAGCAGAAGGACCACTCCCCCGCCGGCACGAGCCCGAGCCGGTCCGCCAGGTGGCGGCGCAGACCGTCGAGCGCGACGTGCACCCGATCGGCCCGGTCCGCGACGATCACGACGAGGTCGCCGGGGCCGGCGCCCGTCGCCTCGCGGATCCCGTCGACCTCGGGCTCGGACAGGTGCTTCTCGACCGGGGATCGAACGCCGTCGCTCTGGACGGCGACCCACACGAGCCCCGCCGCACCCCGGGCCTTCGCGATCCCGACGAGCTCGTCGAGCTCCTTGCGCGAGAGCGCCGCGCCCCCGGGCGCCGCGAGCCCCTTCACGAGCCCGCCCTGCTCCATGACCGAGGAGAACGCGCGGAACCCGGTCCCTCGGAAGACCCCGCCGAGGTCCGCGAGCTCCATGCCGTAGCGGAGGTCGGCCTTGTCGGATCCGTACCGCTCGAGCATCTCGTCGAACGGCATGCGCGGGAACGGCGTCCCGACGTCCACCCCGGCGATCTCGCCGACGATGCGCGCGTACAGCGGCTCGATCACGGCGAAGACGTCGTCCTCGCTCACGAAGGACATCTCGACGTCGAGCTGCGTGAACTCGAAGCTCCGATCGGCCCGCGGCTGCTCGTCGCGCAGGCATCGCACGATCTGGTAGTAGCGGTCCTGGCCGGCGACCATCAGGAGCTGCTTGAGCTGCTGCGGCGACTGCGGCAGCGCGTAGAAGGACCCTCGTTGCAGCCGCGACGGCACGAGGAAGTCCCGCGCGCCCTCGGGCGTGCTCCGGGTGAGCAGCGGGGTCTCGACCTCGAGGAACCCCCGGGCCTCCATCTCCTCGCGAACGATCCGGTTGACCCGGTGACGCAGGCGGAGCACCTGGGTCATCTCGGGCCGGCGGAGATCCAGGTAGCGGTACCGCAGGCGCAGGTCCTCGGAGGCCTCGATCCGGTCCTCGACGGGGAACGGCGGCGTGTCCGCGGGGCTCAGGACCTCGGCCTCGCGCACGCCGACCTCGATCGCGCCGGTGGGCAGGTCCGGGTTCACCGTGCCCTCCGGCCTCGCTCGGACCTCGCCGGTGACGCGGACGACCGACTCCGACCGGAATCCCTGCGCCACCTCGAAGGCCGCGGGAGCCTCCTCCGGGTGGAAGACGAGCTGCACGAGGCCCTCGCGATCGCGAAGGTCGACGAAGGTGACGCCACCGTGGTCGCGTTGGCGCCAGACCCACCCGCAGAGCGTCACGGACGTGCCCGCGTCGCTCGCGCGGAGCTCACCGCACGCGTGCGTGCGCATCGCGGTCCTCAGCTCGCTCATGCGTCCGCCCCGGTCGAGAGCCAGTCCACGACGTCGGTGACGGCCACCTCGCGTTGGTCGCCGTCCGCCAGCCGCCGCATCGTCACCACGCCGGACCCGAGCTCGCGCTCCCCCAGGATCGCGGCGAACGCCGCGCCCGTGCGGTCCGCGGACCGCAGCTGCGCCTTCAGCGGCCGGTCCTCGAACGACGCGTCCGCGGCCACGCCCGCGCCCCGGAGGACCCGGACGAGCTCGCGGCCGACCACGCGGGCCTCGGCGCCGATCGCGACCACGAAGACCGCCAGGCCGGGTTCCTCGGGGGGCGCGATCGCCTCGTCTCCCAACGCGAGCAGGACCCGCTCGAGCCCCATGCCGAACCCGACGCCGGCCACGGTCGGGCCGCCGAGCGCCTCCGCGAGACCGTCGTACCGCCCGCCGCCGAACACCGTCGCCTGCTGGGGCGACAGGCCCTCCGCGACGAACTCGAACGCGGTCCTCGTGTAGTAGTCGAGCCCGCGCACCAGCGTGGGGGAGAGCACGGGGTCGAGCCCCTCCTCGCGCAGCCCCTCCCGCACGCCGTCGAAGTGCTCCCGGCAGGGCTCGCACAGCCGGTCGACGATCTTCGGAGCCCCGGCCGCCACGGCCGCGCACGCCTCGTCCTTGCAGTCGAGCACCCGCAGCGGGTTGTCCTCGAACCGGTCCCGGTGCTCGTCGCGCAGGCGGTCGCGGTTGTCGCGGAGGTACGCGACGAGCTCCTCCCGGTACGGCGGCCGGCACGTGCCGTCGCCGATCGAGTTGAGCTCGACCCGGTACCGCGTGAGGCCGAGCTCGCGCAGGAAGCGGTCGCCGACCACGATCGTCTCGACGTCGGCCGCCGGCCCCGCCTCCGCGAACACCTCGATCCCGAACTGACGGTGCTCCCGGTACCGGCCCGCCTGCGGCCGGCTGAACCGGTACATGCGGGTGAGGTAGTACGCCTTGAAGGGGGTCGGCATGTCGGTCCGTCGGTGCAGATAGGCGCGCATCACCGGCGCCGTGCCCTCGGGGCGCAGCGTGAGCGAGCGCCCCCCGCGGTCCTCGAACGTGTACACCTCCTTCGAGATCACGTCGCTCGTCCGACCGGAGGTGGCCGAGAAGAGCTCGGCGTCCTCGAACCCCGGGGTCTCGACGTAGCGGTAGCCGTACCGGCGCGCGAGATCGGCCGCGCGGTCGTACAGCGCGCGCATCCGGCCCCCGTCCGGCGGCAACAGGTCGAGCGTCCCCCGCGGCGGCTGCAGCTCCATCTACAGCCCCTGCAGGAACGGGTTGCGCTCGCGCTCGCGACCGACGGTCGTGCGCGGGCCGTGCCCCGGGTAGACCTCCATCGGGTCGGGCAGCTCGAGGAAGCGGGACAGGCTCCGCGCCATGTCGGCCGGCGACGAGGCCGGGAAGTCGCTCCGCCCGATCGATCCCGCGAAGACGAGGTCGCCCGACAGGACCCACCCGTCGGTCCGGAAGCACGCGGATCCGGGCGTGTGCCCCGGCGTGTGCACGACCTCGATCCGGAAGCCGGCGAAGGTCAGCTCGTCGCCGTCCCCGAGCGTCCGGACGTCCTTGACGGGGACCGGCGGCGTGCCGCCGAACGTCCCGCCCCAGGCATCGGGGTCCGTGAGCGCGAGCACGTCGCCCTCGTGGATGTAGAAGGGGAGGTCGTCACCGCAGAGATCGGCGGCGCCCCCGATGTGGTCGAAGTGCCCGTGCGTGGCGAGGACCGCCACGGGCCGCCGTCCCTCCGTCTCGAGCATCCGGCGCACGATCGCGGGCGAGAACCCCGGGTCGACGACGACGGCCTCGTCCGTACCGTCGGCCCCGATCAGCCAGCAGTTCGACTCGAACGAGTTGTCGCAGAAGACGTCGAGGTACATCGGTCGGTCATCCTATCGCCGACGGCTGCCGCGCCCGGCGGGCCTCACGGGGCCGCGGCGTCGATCCAGAGCGTCACGGGACCGTCGTTCACGAGCTCGACCTCCATGTGCTCGCGGAACGCGCCCCGCTGCACGCGCGCCCCCCGGGCCTCGAGCGCCCGCGCGAAGGCCTCGACGCGGTCGGCGGCCACGTCGGGAGGCGCGGCCCCGTCCCAGGACGGACGCCGGCCCCTGCGGACGTCGCCGTACAGCGTGAACTGCGGCACGACGAGGACCTCGCCGCCGACGTCGGACAGCGAGCGGTTCATCCTGCCCCGCTCGTCCTCGAACACGCGGAGGTTGAAGACCTTCTCCGCCAGTCGGTCGTACTCGCCGAAGGCATCCTGCCTCCCGACGCCCACGAGCAGGAGGAGGCCCGGCCCGATCGCCGCCACGGGCTCGCCGCCGACGCGCACGGAGGCGCGGGACACGCGC
>DATBMU010000016.1:0-26038 GCA_036554665.1 Actinomycetota bacterium
GGCGACCAGAAGGTCGAGGAGCTCCTCGCGGCCGTCGCCCGCTTCGCCGGGAGGTGACCCGGCCGTGAGCGACACCGCGATCCGGGAACGCGAGCTGCGGCTCGACGTGCTCGGCATGACGTGCGGCTCCTGCGCGGCCCGCGTCGAGAAGACGCTGAACAAGCAGCCGGGCGTTCGCGCCTCGGTGAACTTCGCCACGGGTGAAGCCCTCGTGCGCTTGAACGAGGGCGCCCCGGCGTTCGACGCGCTCCGGCACGCCGTCCAGGCCCGCGGCTACGACGTCCGCGTCCACGTGGACGAGGCGGAGGAGGCCGCCCGTCGCGAGGAGCGGGCGTGGCTGATCCGGCTGGCGGTCGCGTGGCCGCTCGCGATCGCGACGATGGTCCTGTCCATGGCGTTCATGGACGAGCCGTGGGCGAGGTGGAGCGCCTTCATCCTCGCGACGCCGGTCCAGTTCTACGCCGGATGGCCGTTCCTGCGGGGTGCGGCGATCCGCGCCCGGCGGCTCGACGCCAACATGGACACGCTGATCGCGGTCGGGACGCTCGCCGCCTACCTCTTCTCGGTCTGGGTGCTGACCGGGATGGAGGATCTGTACTTCGACACCTCCGCGGTGATCATCGCCTTCATCGCGCTGGGGCGGTGGCTCGAGGCGCGCGCGAAGGGTCGGGCCTCGCAGGCCATCACGCGCCTGCTCGAGATCGGGGCGAAGGACGCACGCGTCCTGCGCAACGGCAAGGAGCTCCGGCTCCCCGTCGATGCCGTTCAGGTCGGGTGGACCGTCAAGGTGCTCCCCGGCGAGAAGGTCCCCGTGGACGGCCGGGTCCTGGGGGGCGCCTCCGCGGTGGACGAGTCGATGCTCACCGGCGAGTCCGTTCCGGTCGAGAAGGGCCCGGGAGACCAGGTGGCGGGAGCGACGGTCAACGTCGACGGCGTCCTCGTCGTCGAGGCCACGCACGTCGGCGAGGACACCGCGCTCGCGCAGATCGCCCGGCTCGTCGCCGAGGCGCAGGGCTCGAAGGCCCCGATCCAGCGTCTCGCCGATCGCGTGGCGGGCGTGTTCGTGCCCGTCGTGCTCGCGATCGCCGCTGCTACCGCGATCGGCTGGTACGCCGTGGACGGGTCGGTGCGGGCGGCGCTCGTCCCGGCCGTCGCCGTTCTGATCATCGCGTGCCCGTGTGCGCTGGGCCTCGCGACGCCGGCCGCGCTGATGGTGGGGACGGGCCGAGGGGCGCAGCTCGGCATCCTGATCCGGGGAGCGGAGATCCTCGAGCGGTCCCGGAGCGTCGACACGATCGTCTTCGACAAGACCGGGACCTTGACGGAGGGTCGGATGCGCCTCGTCGGGGCGGCCGGCTGCGTGGAAACGCTCGAGCGCGCCGCCGCGGTCGAGGCGGGGAACGAGCACCCGATCGCGCGCGCCGTCGTCGAAGGGGCTGCCGCCCGCGGTCTCTCGGTCCCCGCCGCGTCCGGGTTCCGGGCGATCGCCGGCCGCGGCGCCCGGGCGGTCGTCGACGGCACCGCGGTCCTCGTGGGACGCCGGTCCCTGTTCGAGCAGGAGGGGCTGCACGTGCCGCCGTCGGTGGAGCGGCAGGCGGAGGCGTTCGAGGCGCAGGGGTACACGGTGTTCTTGGTCGGCTGGGACGGGGTGGCCGGAGGAGTCGTGGCCGTCGCCGACACGCTCAAGGAGGGCGCCGCGGGTGCCATCGCGCGCCTCCACGGCCTCGGCGTGCGGGTGGGGATCATCACCGGCGACAACCGGACCACGGCGGAGGCCATCGCGGCGCAGGTGGGGATCGACCGCGTCCTGGCCGAGGTCCATCCGGAGGACAAGGTCGAGGAGATCCGGCGGTTGCAGTCCGGGGGACGGGTCGTCGCGATGGTCGGCGACGGCATCAACGACGGGCCGGCGCTCGCGCAGGCGGATCTCGGGATCGCGATCGGCGCGGGGACCGACGTGGCGATCGAGGCGAGCGACATCACGCTGATCTCGGGCGACCTCGACGGCGTCGTCCGGGCGATCGAGCTCTCGAGGGCGACGTTCCGGACGATCGCACAGAACCTGTTCTGGGCGTTCGGATACAACGTGGCCGCGATCCCGCTCGCGGCGTTCGGGCTGCTGAACCCGGTCATCGCCGCCGCGGCCATGGCGATGTCGTCGGTCTCCGTGCTGGCGAACTCGCTGCGCCTGCGCCGGTTCGGGCGGTAGGAGCCGGCGTGGACCACTCCATGCACGGCGGACACGGCGGGCACGGTGGTCACGGTGGCGCCACGACCGAGACGCGCGAGGCCGTCCTGCAGGTGGGCGGCCTGCTCGACGTGATGGACGGCCGCGGCGTCGAGCGGCGGCTCTCGTCTCGCCCCGGCGTGCTGGGCGTCTCGGCCAACGCGCTGAACCAGACGGCCACGGTGCGCTACGACCCCGCCACTACGACGCTGGCCGACCTGCAGCGGTGGATCGAGGAGTGCGGGTACCACTGCGCCGGCCGCTCGGTTCCCGGCCACGTGTGCGACCCCGCCGAGGAGCCCGGGCGCACCGAGCCTCCGGGGCACGCGGGCCATCCGGCGGACGCCGCGGCGCCGACAGGCATCCACGCGGGCCACGCCGGCATGTCGATCGACGAGATGGTCGCGGACATGCGCCGGCGCTTCGTCGTGGCGATCGTGTTCGCGGTTCCGATCTTCCTGTACTCGCCGATCGCGGTGGAGGTGCTCGGGCTCGAGCTGCCCGAGCCGTTCGGGATCCCGACCGACGTCGTCTCCCTCGTGCTCTCGCTGCCGGTCGTGTTCTACAGCTCGATGATCTTCTTCCGCGGAGCGGTGGCGGCGCTGCGGAACCGGAACCTCGACATGATGGTCCTCGTCGCGACGTCGATCGCGGCGGGTTGGGTCTACTCGGTCGCGACCGTCCTCGGTCTCGAGGGCGAGCACTTCTTCGAGGCCGTCGCCCTGCTCGCGGCCTTCGTGCTGTTCGGCCACTGGATGGAGCTGCGCGCCCGCGCCGGCGCGTCCGACGCGGTCCGGGCGCTGCTCGACCTCGCGCCGCCCATGGCGGCGGTGATCCGCGACGGCGAGCCGGTCGACGTGCCGACCGCGGAGGTGGGCGTCGGCGACCTGCTCCTCGTGCGGCCGGGGTCGAAGGTGCCGGTCGATGCCGTGGTCGAGGAGGGGGAGTCGAGCGTCGACGAGTCGATGATCACCGGCGAGTCGCTCCCGGTCGCGAAGCGCCCCGGCGACGAGCTGATCGGCGCGACGATCAACGCGGAGGGCTCGCTCCGCGCCCGCGCCGCGAAGGTCGGCAGCGACACGGCGCTCGCGCAGATCGTCGCGCTCGTCCAGGCCGCGCAGAACTCGAAGGCGCCGGCCCAGCGGCTGGCGGACCGAGCGGCCTTCTGGCTCGTCCTCGTGGCGCTCGGCGGCGGGATCGCGACGTTCGCGGCCTGGTTCTGGATCGTCGGCTCGTCGTTCGAGACCGCCCTGCAGTTCTCGATCACCGTCGTGGTGATCGCCTGCCCCGACGCGCTCGGGCTCGCCACGCCCACGGCGATCATGGTCGGCACCGGCATGGGCGCCCGGCGCGGCATCCTGTTCAAGGACGCCGGCGCGCTGGAGCAGGCGTCCGAGCTGGATCGGGTCGTGTTCGACAAGACCGGCACGCTCACGATAGGCAGCCCGGCCGTCGAGTCCGTCCGCGTGGAGGGGCTGGAGGAGCGGGAGCTGCTCAGGTTGGCCGCTGCCGTTGAACGCGAGAGCGAGCACCCGCTCGCCGTCGCGATCGTCGAAGCCGCGGAGGCGCGTTCGGTCGAGGTGCCGCGCGCGACCGGCTTCCGAGCCGTGTCCGGCGCCGGGGCCGTCGCTCACGTGGACGGGCGGCGGGTCGCCGTCGGGAGTCGGCGGCTCCTCGACGAAGAGGGGATCTCGCCGAACGGCATGGGTGCCCTCGGAGCCGAGCTCGCCGGCGCCGGCCGGACGGTCGCGTTCGTCGGCGTCGACGGGCGGGCGACCGGGGTGATCGGCCTCGCCGACATCGTGCGCGAGACCTCGAGGGACGCGGTGGCCCGGCTGCGGTCCGAGCACGTCGAGGTGTTCATGCTGACCGGCGACAACCGGGCCACGGCCGAACGCGTGGCGGCCGAGCTGGGGATCACGGAGGTGCTCGCGGACGTGCGACCGGAGGACAAGGAGTCCCAGGTCGCCGCCCTGCAGACCGGGGGCCGTTCGGTGGCGATGGTCGGGGACGGCGTCAACGACGCTCCGGCGCTCGCGCGCGCCGACGTCGGGATCGCGATCGGCAGCGGGACGGACGTCGCGATGGAGACCGCCGACGTCGTGCTGATGCGGGCCGATCCCGCCGACGTCGCGACCGCGATGGGTCTGTCGCGAGCGACGGTGCGCAAGATGCGGCAGAACCTCGGCTGGGCCGTCGGGTACAACGCGCTCGCGTTGCCGATCGCCGCCGGGGTGTTCGCGTGGGCGGGGCTCACGCTCCGACCGGAGATCGCGGCGCTCGCGATGTCCGGTTCGAGCCTGCTCGTCGCGGTGAACGCGCTGCTGTTGAAGCGCGCACGGGTACCCTGAGAGGAACGGAAAGGACACCCATGGTGCAGATCGAAGAGACGGAACCGGTCGTCATCGAGGCGACCGATCAGAACTTCATCGGGGCGGTCGTGGAGGAGTCGAAGCGGCGGCCGGTGGTGGTCGATCTCTGGGCGGCGTGGTGCGGCCCGTGCCGGACGCTCGGCCCGATCCTGGAGAAGGTGGCGGGGGAGCGGCGTGGCGACTTCCTGCTCGCGAAGCTCGACGTCGACGCGAACCCGTACACGGCCGGGCAGTTCGGCGTGCAGAGCATCCCCACGGTGATCGCCTTCAAGGACGGGAGGCCGGTGGACGGGTTCGTGGGGGCGCTGCCCGAGCAGATGGTGAACCAGTTCATCGACAAGCTCATGCCGACCGAGGCCGATCTCGACGCCCAGCGCGGGCTCGAGGAGGAGCAGGAAGGCGATCTGCCGGACGCGGAGGCCAGGTACCGGGAGGCGCTCGGGGCCGACGGTGAGAACCGCGAGGCGCGGCTCGGCCTCGGACGCGTGCTCGCGGAGACGGGACGCGACGAGGAAGCGCGACAGACGCTGATGCCGCTGCTGCCCGACCGCGACGCCGAGCGCGTCTTGGCCGGCGTCGAGGTCCGCTCGTGGGCGGCGATCGCGGAGGCCGGGACGCTCGCGAGCGCGAAGCGGCTCGCCGCGAAGGGCTCGTACCGGGAGGCGCTGGACGGGATGCTCGGCGCGCTGCGGGACGACCCCGAGGCACGGCAGGCGATGCTCGAGGTGTTCGCGGTGCTCGGCGACGACGACCAGCTCGTGATCGAGTACCGGCGCAAGCTCGCGAGCGCGCTGTTCTGATGACCGACCTCCACGGCCGGATCCGCGAGTACTGGGACCGGGACGCCTCCGGCTACGACGCGACGAGGTCGCACGCGATCTCGGATCCGCTCGAGGCGGCGGCCTGGCGCCAGGCGCTCCACGATGCGCTGCCCGAGCCGCGTGCCTCCGTGCTCGACGTCGGGGCCGGGACCGGGGCGCTGTCGTTGCTCGCGGCGGAGCTCGGGTACACGGTGACGGCGCTCGACCTGTCGCCCGGCATGCTCGCGCAAGCGGAACGCAAGGCGAGCGAGCGCGGTCTCTCGGACCGCGTGCGGATCGTGGTCGGCTCGGCGACCGAGCCTCCGCCCGGGCCGTTCGACGCGGTGATCGAGCGCCACGTCCTGTGGACGCTGCCCGACCCGGTCGCCGCGCTGCGCGCGTGGAGGGGGGTCGCTGCGCGGCTCGTGCTGTTCGAGGGGGTCTGGGGCGGATCCGGCCCGATCGATCGCCTCAAGAACACCGCGGCGCACGGGCTCCGCCGGCTGCTGGGCACGCCGCCGGACCACCACGCGCCGTACCCGGAGGACGTGCTCGCCGAGCTCCCGCTCGCGGGCGGGTCGTCGCCGGCGCCGATGATCCGGACGGTGCACGAGGCCGGGTGGTCGGCCGTGCGCTTCAAGCGCCTCCGCGACGTCGAGTGGGCGGCGGCGCAGCACGAGGGGTGGCCGCTCGGGTGGCTCGAGCACCGGCCCCGGTACGCGCTCGTCGCGGAGGCCTGACTCAGCGCCGCACGCACCAGAACACGTCGGTGCGGTACGGCATGAGGAAGACGTCGGCGCCGGCGAGCTGCGGGTCCGTGTCGAGCAGCTCGTTCACTTCGTCGATCACGCGGGCGCGCTCGGTCTCCTCGGCGCTCGCGACGTAGCTCACGGAGAGCACCCGGTCCAGGAAGCCGTCCCGCGTCACCTCGTGGACGTGGTAGGCCACCCGGTGGTGCAGCGGCGCGAACCGATCCGTGCGCTCGAACGCCGCGCGCCAGCGCATGTCCTGGTACCGGGGCCCGTCGCCCGCCAGCCGGTCGAAGATCGCGGTGAGCCGCTCCGACCAGTCGCTCGCCTCGTCCCGCACGTTCCAGATCAGGCCGAGGACGCGGTCGGGCCGCAGGACGCGGTGGATCTCGCGGAGCGCGCGGTCGCCGTCGAACCAGTGGAAGGCCTGCGCGACGACGACGGCGTCCGCGCTGCCGTCGGCGAGCGGGATCGCCTCGGCGGTGCCGTCCAGCGCCGTCGCGGTGGGGCAGGTGCGCCGCAGCGCCTCGCGCATCGCCTCGACGGGCTCGATCGCCGTGATGGTCGCTCCCGTGTGGACGAGCAGCTCCGTGAGCTTGCCCGTTCCGGCGCCGAGCTCCACGACCGCGCGGCCGGGGCCGATCCCGAGCTCCCGAACGAGGTAGGAGACGGCGTCGTCCGGGTATCCGGGACGTCCGCGATGGTAGCGCTCGACCGCCGCTTCGAAGCCGCGCGCGGCCGCGTCGTGGATCCGTCCCTCGGTCACGCCACGAGCTCCGTCACGAGCTCGCCGAGCACGCTGAGGTAGTGATCGACGTCGGCGTCGGTGGCCGCGACGGAGACCGCCGGGCCCGCCCACTCCATCGCCTCCCAGACGCCGCGGTTGGCCATCCAGAGCCGGAGTAGTCGCCAGAGCTCGCCGTCGTGCAGGGCCCTCGCCTCGGCGCCGGTGCGCGCCGGCTGCCCCGTGAACGCGTAGCCGGACCGCGGGAACAGGCGATGCGCCGTCCACGGGAGCCCGGCGGAGACCGCCGTCGAATCGATCCCGTCGGCCACCCGCGCGCCGAGGCGCGCGGCGTGTTCGTAGGCGTCGTCGGTCAAGACGTCTTCCAGGACCGCGCGGGCCGCCGCCATCTGCAGCGGGTTCCCGAACAGCGTGCCGCCGGTCGGGAGCTCCTCCTCGCCCGCGCCGGGGCCGTGGTACTCGTCGATCGCGCTCAGGCGAGCTGCGACCTCCTCGGTCATCCCGTAGGCGCCGATGGCCACGCCGCCGCCGATCGACTTGCCGAGCGTGACGATGTCCGGCTCGAGCCCCCAGCGGCCGACGAGGCCCGCCGGCCCGCAGATCAGCGTGTGCGTCTCGTCGACGACGAGCACCGTCCCGGCCTCACGCGCGATCCTGCGCACCGCTGCATGGAAGCCGTCGTCCGGCATCACGACGCCAACGTTGGTCAGAGCCGGCTCGACCAGGACGCAGGCGACGTCCCGCGGCTCGAGCGCGCGAGCGAGGCCGTCGACGTCGTTGAAGGCGACGACGCGGACGTGGGCCTCGACGCCAGGCGGGAGGCCGGGGTTCTCCGGGACGCTCCGGCCGTCCTCGACGGCGACGAGCAGCTCGTCCGCGTGGCCGTGGTACTTGCCGTCGAACGTGACGATCGTCGGCCGGCCCGTCAGGAACCGGGAGAAGCGGATCGCCTCGACGTTGGCGAGCGTCGCCGAGAGCGTGAACTGCCACTTCGGCAGCGACCACCGACGCCCGAGCTCCTCCGCGACCGCGATCGCGTCCTCGCTCGGCATCAGGAACTGCGCACCGAGGCGGATGCGCTCGCTGACGGCTCGCACGAGGGGCTCCGGCCCGTAGCCGCAGAACATCGACGTGTCGGCGATGTTCATGTCGAGGTACCGATGGCCGTCCACGTCGACGAGGTGCGCACCCTCCCCGCGCTCCATGTACAGGGGTGGATGGCCGTGGAGCGAGGCCATCCAGGCCATCGGGACGCCGAGCGGCATGGAACGCGCGGCGCGCTCGAGCATCGCGGCGTTGATCGGGCGATCGTCGAGGAACCGCGCGCGCTCCCGCTCGGTCAGCTCGCGGATGCGGCGGCGATCGGCTCCCTCGACGGTGGCCACGCGACCTCCTCGCTCTGCAGTCGGAGGTCGAAGACCTCCTCGAAGCGCCGGGCGACGATCGGGGCCATCTCCTCGACGGTGATCCGGCGCCCAGCCAGCTCCGAGAGCGACGTCACCCCCTCGTCCGACAGCCCGCAGGGCACGATCGCGTCGTACCAGCCGAGCTCGGTGGTGCAGTTCAGCGCGAACCCGTGGAGCGAGACGCGCATCCGCATCAGGCGCACCCCGATCGCGCAGACCTTGCGCGTTCCGGCCCACACACCGGTCTGGACATCGCTGCGGTGCACGGTGACCCCGGCATCCGCCGACGCACGGATCACGACCTCCTCCAGGTCGCGCACGTACCGCAGCGCGTCCGGGCGAGATCCGAGATCGAGGATCGGGTACCCGACGAGCTGCCCGGGCCCGTGGAACGTCAGCGAGCCCCCGCGGTCGATGTACCGCAGCTCGGCGCCCGCCGCGCGCATCCGGTCCTCGCTCCACACGACGTGGTCCGGCTTCCAGCGCCGGCCCGCCGTGTAGACGGGCGGGTGCTCGAGGAGGATCAGGGTGTCCTCTGCCTCGCCGCGCGCGCGCGCCGCCGCGAGCTCGTGCATCGCGTCGTTCGCCCCGTCGTAGGCGACGAGGCCCGCCGGCCGGATCAGACGACCCCGGCGCATCCGGCTAGAGCGCCAGATCCTCGGCGAAGTCCCACGTCTCGAGGTTCTGCTTGATCCTCGAGAGGAACTGTGAGGCGAGGGCCCCGTCGATCACACGGTGATCCCACGACAGCGAGAGGTACACCATGTGCCGGATCGCGATCGCGTCGTCGATCACGACCGCGCGCTTCTCGACGGCGTCGAACCCGAGGATCGCCGTCTGCGGTTGGTTGATGATCGGCACCGAGATCATCGAGCCGAACGGACCGGCGTTCGTGATCGTGAACGTTCCGCCGTGGACCTCGTCCGGCTGGAGCTGCTTGGCCCGTGCCCGTGCCGCGAGATCGTTGATCGCGCGGGCGATCCCGAGGAGGTTCATCGTGTCGGCGCCCTTCAGCACCGGCACGATCAGGCCCTCGTCGTAGGAGACCGCGATGCCCATGTTCACGTAGTGCTTCAGCACGATCTCCTCGCCGCGGAGCTCGCTGTTCACCATCGGGTGGGCGAGCAGCGCCTCGCTGACCGCGCGCGTCACGAACGGCATGTACGTGAGCCCGAACCCCTCCCGCGCGCGGAAGGCCTCCTTGCGCCGCTCGCGCAGGCGGGCCACGTTCTCGAGGTTCACCTCGACGGCGTTCCACGCCCGGGCGGAGACGTCCAGGCTCGCCTTCATGTGCTGCGCGATCGCCTTGCGGATGTGGGAGACGGGGACCACCTCGTCACCGCCGGCCACCGCCACCGGCGCCGGCGCGGGGACCCCCTGCAGGGCCGCCGGGGCGGGCGGCGGAGGCGGAGCCGGGGTGGCCGACGCCGCAACGGCGCCGCGCCCGGCCACGAACGTCATCACGTCGTTCTTCGTGATCCGGCCGCCCGTGCCGGTGCCCTCCACCTGCGCGAGATCGACGCCGTGCTCGGTCGCGAGCCTGCGGACGAGCGGCGAGAGGATCTGGGAGCGCGGTCCCCGGTCGGCGAACGGCGCAGTGGTGCCTCCGGAGGCGGGCGCCTGGGCGGCGGGGACGGCCGCCGCCGGCTCCACCTGCGGCGACTCGACGGGTGCGCTCACCTGGACCGGCGTGCCGACGGCCTGCCCGGCGGGAGCCTCGGTCGGAGGCGGCGACTGCGTGGCGGCCTCGGGCCGGGCGGCCGCGGCGGGCGCGTCGCCGTCGCCGGCCTCGCCGTCGCCCGAGTCGATCGTCGCCAGGTCCGTTCCGACGGAGACGGTCTGCCCCTCCGCGACGAGGATCTTCGACAGCGTGCCCGCGGCGGGCGAGGGGACCTCCGTGTCGACCTTGTCGGTCGAGATCTCGAACAGGGGCTCGTCCTGGGCGACCTCCTCGCCCTCCTGCTTCAGCCACTTCAGGATCGTGCCCTCGACCACGGTCTCGCCGAGCTGCGGCATCTTGACCTGCATCGGACCCTCCTCGAGGGCTATCGCTTCGCTGCTTGAGCCCTCCTCGACGGGCTATCGCTTCGGCTGCTTGACCCCCGTTACCAGGCGGAGAGCTTGCGGACGGCGTCCTCGATGTCGGAGACCTGGGGCAGGTACGCATCCTCCAGCGCCGGCGAGAACGGCACGGGCACGTTCGGCGGCGCGAGCCGCACGACCGGCGCGTCGAGGGACTCGAACGCCTCCTCGGCGATCAGCCCGGCGACCTCCGCGCCGACGCCGAGGAAGCGGTGGCTCTCGTGGAGCACGATCGCGCGGCTCGTCTTGACGACCGAGGTGAGGATCGCCTCGGTGTCGAGCGGGACGACCGAACGCAGGTCCAACACCTCAACCTCGATGCCCTCCTGCGCGAGGCGCTCAGCGGCGTCGAGCGCCTGATGCACCATCATGCCCGCGGCCACGATCGTGACGTCCTGCCCCTCGCGCTTGATGTCGGCCTCGCCGATCGGCACGAGGAAGTCGGGGTCCTCCGGCACGGCCTCCTTGATGCGGCGGTAGATCCACTTGTGCTCGAGGAACACGACCGGGTTGTCGTCGCGGATCGCGGACTTCAGCAGGCCCTTCGCGTCGCTCGGGAACGCCGGCGTGAGGACCTTCAGGCCCGGCGAGTGCGCGAACCACGGGTCGGGGTTGAACGAGTGGAAGCTCGACGCGCGGACGCCGCCACCCGACGGACCTCGGAGCACGACCGGCGCCGGCACGCCGCTGCGGTAGTGGTACCGGCCGAGCGCGGTGGTGATCGAGTCGAACCCGCTCGACATGAAGTCGGCGTACTGGAACTCGGCCACCGGGCGGAGCCCCTCCATCGCCGCGCCGAGCGCCATGCCGACGATCGTCTCCTCGGCGATCGGCGTGTCCATCACGCGCTCGGAGCCGAATCGCTCGATGAAGCCCTCCGTCACCTTGAAGGCGCCGCCGTACACGCCGATGTCCTCGCCGAGGAGGAACACGCGCTCGTCGCGCTCCATCTCCTCCCACAGCGCCTCCGCGATCGCGATCAGGTACGTCGCCTCGCCGCTCTCCGAGCGCTTGCCGCGCGGTTCGGCGCCGTGCCCGGCGGCCCCCGCCTCGACCGTCTTCTTCGCAGCGGGGGCTACGTTCGCTCGCTCCCGCTCGCTCACTGCTTGAGCCCCCGCACCCCCGGTCGCGCCCATCAGGCTTGGGTGCCGCCCCCGCGGCCGGGCTCGCTCGTCCAATAGCCGTCCTCCACCCAAAGGCCCTTCGTCACGTCGCCGGGCTCGGGGAACGGCGAGTCCAGGGCGAATCGGTAGCCGTCCTCGAACTCCGCGGTGACGCGCTCGTCGACCTCCTTGACGAACGTGTCGTCGACGACGTCGTTCGTCCGCAGCAGCTCCTCGAATCGCTTGACGGGGTCCTTGTGCTCCATGTGGTCCTCGAGGAGCTCCTTCGGGACGTACTTCGCGGGGTCGTGGCCGGCGTGACCGCGCCACCGCAGCGAGACGCTCTCGATCAGCGACGGGCCGCCGCCCTCGCGGGCGCGCTCGACGGCCTCGTGCGCCGCCGCGTACACCTCGAGCAGGTTCGCCCCGTCGACCCGCACCCCCGGCATCCCGTAGGCCGCCGCGCGCTCGGCGATCGTCGGGACCGCGAACTCGAGGGTGTTCGGCGTCGAGTACGCGTATTGGTTGTTGTTCACGACCCACACGACGGGCAGCCGGTAGACGGCGGAGACGTTCAGCGCCTCGTGCCAGCGGCCGTTGGAGGTCGAGCCGTCCCCGCAGATACCCATTGCGACGCGAGGCTCGCCCTTGCGCTGGTACGCGAGCGCCGCCCCGCACGCGGCCGGGTACGCGATCGGCAGGTGCGACATGACGGTCCACGTCCGGTTGCCGAACCAGTCGCCGATGTGGCTGTTCCCGTCGCGCCCGCGCGTGTAGCCGTCGATCCGGCCCCAGAACTGCGCCATCACCCGGCGGAGCTCGAGGCCCTTCGTGAGCTGCGCCGACAGGTCGCGGTGCGTGGGGAACAGCGAGTCGTCCTTGCGGAGCGCCGACGCGACGCCGACGTGCGTGCCCTCCTGGCCGCGGCCCGAGTAGATCGCGCCCGGCAGGCGCCCCTGCCGGTACAGCGCCTCCATCCGCTCGTCGAAGTACCGGCAGAGCTTCATCGTGTGCAGGAGCTCCTTCAGCCGGTCGTCGGACAGCCCCGCACGCCAGTCCTCGGCGGCGAGCCGCTTCTCCGTCACCTTCGTCGCCATCTCACGCTCCGTGCAGCGGCTTGCCGGCGAGCGCGAGGAAGGCCTCGCCCACGCCCTCGGAAAGGGTCGGGTGCGGGTGGATCAGCGCGGCGACCTCGACGGGCACGGCCTCCCAGTTCACGATCAGCATCGACTCGGAGATGAGATCGGTCACGTGCGGGCCGACCATGTGGACGCCCAGCACCGGGCCGCCGCCCCGCTCGGCCACGATCTTGACGAGCCCACCCTCGCCCACGATGTTCGCCTTGCCGACGCCCTGCAGGTTGAGCTTCTCGACGTCGACCTCGTGGCCCTGTTCGATGGCCTGCGCCTCCGTGAGGCCGACCGAGGCGATCTCGGGGGAGCAGTAGGTCACCCTCGGGATGCCCGTGTAGTCGATCTCGGGCACCGGCGTGCCGGCGATCCGCTCGGCCACGGCGTAACCCTCGGTGAACGAGACGTGCGCGAGCTGCAGGGGCGTCGCCGCGACGTCGCCGATCGCCCACACGTGGGGCACGGTCGTCTGCAGCTGCGCGTCCACCGTCACGAACCCGCGGTCGGTCCGGATCCCCGCCTCGTCGAGCCCGAGCCCCTCCGTCACCGGACCGCGTCCGACGGCGACGAGACAGACGTCGGCGCTCGCCGTCCGGGTCTTGCCGCCGGCCTCGAACGTCACCTCCACCTGGTCGGCGTCGTCCTTCACCTCCTGCACGGAGGCGCCGGCGTGCGCCGCGATGCCGCGCTTGCGGAACGCGCGCGCGATCTCCTTCGAGGCGTCCTCGTCCTCGAGCGGCGCGATCCTGGGCAGCGCCTCGACCAGGGTCACCTCGGCGCCCATGGAGCGGTAGAAGCTCGCGAACTCCAGGCCGATCGCGCCGGCCCCGATGATCACCGCCGACGTCGGGATCGACCCGTACCACAGGGCCTCGTCGCTCGTGATGACCCGGGCCGAGCGCTCCATCCCCGGCAGCAGCTTGGGGGCCGACCCGGTCGCGAGCACGACGTCGGTCGCCGACAGGGTCCTCCCGTCGACCTCGACCGCGGGCCCGGACGCCACGCGGGCGGTTCCTCGCACCACGTCGATCTTCCGCGCCTTGACGAGCCCCGTCAGGCCGGACACGAGCTTGTCGACGACCTTGGTCTCGAACGCCTGGATCTGCGTCCAGTCGGGCTCGCCGCTCGCCTTGATGCCCCACTCCTCGGAGCGGTTCACCGCGTCCATGACGGCGGCGGACTGCAGGAGGGCCTTCGTCGGGATGCACCCGCGGAGGAGGCACGTGCCGCCGAGGCGCTCGTCGCGCTCGACCAGGGCGACGCGCTTGCCGAGTTGGGCCAGACGCAGGGCACAGGCGTAGCCGCCCGTGCCGGCGCCGACCACGACTACGTCGTAGGCGTCGGACATCGAGCGACCATGCTACCGCGGTTGTCCGCTCCGCCCTCCCGTTCAGGCTCCCGGCGTCGCGCCGCGGATCGGCTCGAACGTACGATGGCGTCGATGACGGATCCCGAGCCGCGTCACAGCCCCCTGGAGGACGTCCATCGCTCCCTCGGGGCCAAGCTCGCGCCCTTCGGTGGCTGGCTGATGCCGATCGAATACGCGGGCGCGCTGTCGGAGCATCGCGCGGTGCGCGAGCGCGTCGGGCTGTTCGACCTCAGCCACCTCGGCAAGGTCGACGTCGTCGGGGGGACCGCGTTCGACGGGCTCCAGCGCGTCCTCACGAACGACCTCCGCAAGGTCGACGTCGGGCGCGCGCAGTACCACCACCTGCTGAACGAGCGCGGAGGCGTCGAGGAGGACCTGTTCGTCTACCGCCTCGCGCAGGATCGGTGGTTCGTCGTGCCGAACGCCTCGAACACGGACCTGGTCGTGGGCGCCCTCCGCGACGCCGCCGGTGACCGGGCGGTCGTCGTCCACGACGACTGGTGCTTCCTCGGGATCCAGGGACCGGCCTCGCCCGCCGTCGTGACGGCGCTGTGGCCCGAGGCATCGGACCTCCGGTTCCGCGGCTGCGCCGTGGTCGGCTGGGGGGGGCGCGAGGTCGTGCTCGCGCGAACGGGCTACACGGGCGAGCGCGGGTACGAGGTCTTCGCGGACGGGCGGCTCGCGGTCGAGCTGTGGGAGGCGCTTCGCCGCGCCGGGTCGGACGCGGGCATCGAGCCCTGCGGCCTCGCCGCGCGGGACGTGCTGCGCCTCGAGATGGGCTACCCGCTGTACGGACAGGACCTCGGACCCGACCGGACGAGCCTGGAGGCGGGGCTCGACTGGGCGGTCGCGTTCGACAAGGGGGACTTCGTCGGCCGGCAGGCGCTCGAGCGTCAGCGCGCCGACGGCCTGCCGAGCCGGCTCCGCGGCCTCGTTACGGCGGACCGCCGGCACATCCCGCGCGCCCACCAGCGGGTGCTCGCCGGCGACGAGGCGGTGGGGGAGGTCACGAGCGGAACCTTCTCGCCGACGCTCGGCACGGGGATCGCGCTCGCCTACCTGTCGCCCCCGGACGTGGCCGAACCGGGCGCCGAGCTCGGGATCGACATCCGGGGCCGGCGCGCACCCGCGCGCGTGGTGGATCCGCCGTTCGTGGACCGCTCGCCGCGCTAGCTCAGATCGGCTCGAGCGCCGGCAGCGGGCGCGGCTCCGCGGCGGCGATGAGCTCGGCCACCGTGGCCTCGCCGAAGCGGGTCCGTTCGAGCATGCGGCCGAGCTGACGGGTCGCGCCGGGCGAGTCGGGCATCACGGCGACGACCACGTACAGGCCCGAGCTCGGGATGCCGATCTCCCGCACCGGGCCGTAGCCGGGCGCCGCGACGAAGTACGCCCATCTCGTCGGCTGACGTCCGACGGTGCAGGTGCCGGCACCGGTCGCCACGTAGTCGCCGGGCGAGTCCGGCTCGCCCGCGGCGAACTCCGGCCGGTGGTCGGCGATCACGCGGTCGCGCGTCGCGCTGCACTCGGGCGAGCGGGTGATCAGGTCGAGCGCGGGGCCGGCGGCGGCAAGGTAGTAGTAGTCGGAGGGCACGCCGACCTCGGTCGCGTCGATCCACATCGCCGCGAAGCCCTCGGTCGGCGGCCGGTCGCCGCTCCATGCTCCCGGGCGGGGTGCCGCGAGCAGCCCCTGGCGCGGATCGTCACCCGTCGCGGCCAGTCGCGGGTGCCATGCGTCGGGCAGCACGGCCGTGACGGATGCCGCGGACACCTCCCGGTAGGGGGTCGGCGACTCGGTGATCAGCACCTCGGGGGTCGACGACCCCGGGGTCGGAAGCAGGGGCGCGCCGCGACAGCCCGCGGCGGCCAGGGCGACCACGAAACAGGTCAGGAGTCTCCGCACCCAGCCGATACCCGAGGGCGAGCATAGACCGAGGTTGCGGTTCCCTGCCACCTCCGTAGGTCGCGTCGGCGAGGGCGAAGGTCGCTCCGGCGCCCGACGGCGCGACTCGGGCGATCGGGGTACGATCCGCGTCACAACTCCAGAGTTCGTGCCTCGAGGCGCACCGGACGCACAGGTTCGTCGTCCGGTCGGAGGCGGGGGCGGGCCGATCCCGTCCCCGCGAAGAGGGAAGCCGGTGAGAATCCGGCGCGGTCGCGCCACTGTGACCGGGGAGCGAACCCGACGGGACCACTGGGCCGTTGGCTCGGGAAGGGTCGGGGGAGCGCGGATCCGGGAGCCAGGAGACCTGCCTCGGGGAGCGCACGGGTCGTCCTTCGCACGAAAGGAGACGCGCGTGACACCCACCCGTTCCCGATCCGGGCTCCTGCTCCTCCTCCTGCTCCTCCTCGCCGCCGCGTGTGCCGACGGCGCCTCCCCGGCCTCCGGGCCGTCGGCGACCGGTGCGTCACCGAGCGGTGCGTCACCGACCGGCGCGAGCCCCGGATCCTCGCCCGCCGCGACGTTCCCCGTCACCTTCACCGACGACGACGGGGTCTCGGTGACGATCGATTCGCCGCCGGAGCGGATCGTGACGTTCGCCCCGTCGGCGACCGAGATCGTGTTCGCGCTCGGGCTGGGCGACCGGTTGGTCGGGGTGTCGGGGCCCTTCGACGACCACCCGGCCGAGGCCGCCGACATCCAGGAGATCGGCGGGGCCGGCGACTTCGGCGTCGACCCGAACGTCGAGCAGGTCGTCGCGCTCGAGCCGGACCTGTTCCTCACGATCAAGGGCGGCGACCAATGGAAGGACCGGCTCCGTGAGCTGGGGGTCCCGGTGGTCACGCTCGACGCGACGGACCTTGACGACCTCCTGCTGGACATCGAGGCGGCGGGGCGGATCACCGGCGCCACCGAGGAGGCGGCGGCCCTGGTCGAGGAACTCCGCGCCGACGCCGACGAGGTGGAGGCCGCGGTCGGCGACGTCCAGCCGGTGAGCTGCTTCTACGAGACGTTCTACCCGCCCCTGTTCACGGTGGGACCGGGCACCTTCATCTACGACCTGCTCGAGCGCGCCGGGTGCGACCCGGTCACCGCCTCGGCGGACCAGCAGTACCCGGAGTGGTCGGTCGAGGACCTGGTGGCGCGGGATCCCGAGGTCTACCTCGTCTCCTCCGAGTCCGGCGCGAGCCCGAGGGCCGTGGCCCGGCGCGCCGGCTTCCAGGCGATCGGCGCGGTCGCCGACGGGCGGGTCGTCCCGGTCGACGCCGACCTCGTCGAGCGACCGGGTCCGCGCATCCTCCTGGGCCTCCGCCTCCTCGCCGAGGCGCTGCACCCGGACGCGTTCGCGTGACGGTCCGCACCGCCGCCCGGTACCGGCGGGTGCTCGTAGGGCTCGGCCTGACGCTCGGGGCGGCCTTCCTGCTCGGCGTGGCCGTCGGCGCCGTGTGGGTTTCGCCGATGACGACGCTGCGGATCGTCGCGTGGAAGCTCGGGCTCACCGACCGGCCCGAGGACGTGACGCGGGCCGCGGAGGTGATCGTCCTCCAGCTGCGACTGCCGCGGGTGGTCCTCGCCGGGATCGTCGGCGGTGCCCTGGCCGCCTCCGGGACCGTGTTCCAGGGTCTGTTCCGCAACGCCCTCGCCGACCCGGCGATCATCGGCGTGTCGTCGGGAGCCGCGCTCGGTGCCGTCGTCGTGATCGTGACCGTCGGGGGCGGCTCGCTCGCCGCGCTCGGCGTGCCGCTCGCGGCGTTCGCCGGGGCGACGGTGACGGCGTTCGTCGTCTACCGGCTCGCCCGGATCGGGCCCGCCGTGCACGTGGCGACGCTGCTGCTCGCCGGCATCGCGGTCGCCGCGGTGATCTCGAGCCTGATGTCGCTCGTGATGTCGTTCTCGGGCGAGGCGATCCGCGACATCTACGCCTGGCTCCTCGGCGGGCTCGTGGCGGAGGGGTGGCGATCGGTCGCGCTCGTCCTGCCGGCGGTGATCCTGGGTCTCGCGGGCGCCGCGCTCGTGGCCCACGAGCTGAACCTGGTTGCGCTCGGCGAGGAGCGCGCCGCCCAGCTCGGCATCGAGGTCGACCGGCTGAAGCGTCGGGCGATCGCGGTCGGGGCGCTCCTGGCGGCCGCGGCGGTCTCGGTCGCCGGCGTGATCGGCTTCGTGGGTCTGATGACCCCGCACCTGCTCCGGCTCGTCGTCGGCGCGGATCACCGCCGCCTGCTGCCGGCGTCGGTGCTCGGTGGGGCCACGCTGCTGATCCTCGCCGACGTCGTGGCGCGGACGGTGGTCGCTCCGGCCGAGCTGCCCGTCGGGGTCGTCACGGCGCTGCTCGGCGGGCCGTTCTTCCTGTTCCTGCTGCGCCGCCAGGGACGGAGCGCCGGTGCTCGGGCCTGAGCCCACGCTCGAGATCGAGGGCGTGACGGCCGGGTACGCGGCGGACCCGGTCGTGCGGGGGGTCGATCTCGCGGTCCGGCGGGGCGAGATCGTGGGCCTCGTCGGCCCGAACGGCTCCGGGAAGACCACGCTCGTGCGCGTCGCCTCTCGGGCGCTGCGCCCGACGGCCGGACGGGTGCGGGTCGGGGGCGCCGACCTCCTCGCCATGAGCGCGCGAGAGGCGGCGAGGCTCGTCGCGGTCGTGCCGCAGGAGCTCGCGCCCGCGTTCTCGTTCACCGCCCTCGAGGTCGTGCTGATGGGACGGACGCCGTACGTGTCGCGATGGGGCGGCGGCCGCGCGGAGGACTGGGCGCTCGCCCGGGCCGCGATGTCGGCCACGCAGGTCCAGCACCTCGCGGATCGACCGATCGACGAGCTCTCCGGCGGTGAGCGCCGTCGCGTGTTCCTCTCGCAGGCCCTCGCGCAGGACGCCCCGCTCCTCCTGCTCGACGAGCCGACCACCCACTTGGACGTTCGGCACGTCCTCGACCTCCTCGGGATCGTCCGGGGGCTCTCGGCCCGCGAGGGGACCGCGGTCCTCGCGGTCCTGCACGACCTCGACCTCGCCGCCTCGACCTGCGACCGGCTCGCCGTGCTGCATCGCGGTGAGCTCGTGGCGCAGGGCACGCCGGAGACCGTGGTGACGCCGGCGCTGCTGCGGGAGGTGTACGGGGTCGAGGCGGACGTGGTGACCGACGAGCTGACGGGCCGGCCGAGCGTCCGCGTCGGCCCGCCGCCCCCGGCTACCGCGCCGATCGGCCGTCGAGCGCACGTGATCGGCGGCGCGGGCCGGGGCGCCGGCGTGATGCGCCGGCTCTCGGGGGCCGGCTACGACGTGAGCGTCGGCGTGCTGCACGGCTCGGACACGGACGCCGCCGTGGCCGAGCGCCTCAACCTCGTCCGCGTCAGCGTTCCGCCGTTCTCGCACGTGGACGCGGAGGCCTCGCAGGCGTGCCGGGAGCTGATCGAGGCCGCCGATCTCCTGATCGTGTGCGACGCGCCGTTCGGGCCGGGCAATGTCGCGAACCTCCGCTTGGCCCTCGAGGGCGCCCGAGCCGGGATCCCCACCTACCTCGTCGAGGAGGTCCCGATCGAGGAGCGCGACTTCACGGGCGGCGAGGCGAGCGAGCTCTGGCGGGCGGTCCGGCGGCTCGCGACCGTGGTCGGGGCCTACGAGGAGCTGGCGTTCGAGGAGCGGTGAACGAACGGGACGACGGTGCCGTCGTCGTCGTCCGGGACGGGCTCGGCGCCGGGATCGGAGGCGTCGGCCTCCGACAGCTTCGGGGGCCTCGTGAGGGTGTCGCCCGCGTGCGCCGGGATGACGAACGAGACCCGCGTGCCCCCGGCCGGGAGCGGATCGGCCCACATGATGCCTCCGTGCTGGAGCACGATCTGCCGCGCCATGTGCAGCCCCACGCCGGCCCCCGCGCGCTCCTTGCGCAGGATGTCCTCGCCGGCGGTGAACGGCTCGCTGAACGCCTTGGCGATGACGTCGCGCCGGATGCCCGTCCCGTGGTCGGTGACCGAGACCACGACGCCCTCGGACATCGCGCGACCCTTGAGCACGACCGGACGCTCCTCCGTCTCGGGCGTGTACCGGCACGCGTTGTCCAGGAGCTGCCGGACCACCTCGGCGAACCGGACCGGGTCGGCGGGCCCGACGAGGGAATCGGGGACCTCCCGCCGGATCCCCACGTGCGTGTACTGGCGCCCGATCTCGTCCGCGACGTGCGACAGGACCGGTGCGAGGTCGACCTCCGCGAGCTTCAGCGTGAGGGTCCCGCGGTCCAGGTCCGCGATCGTGAGCATCTCGTCGATCAGCATCATCAGCTTCTCGAGCGAGCCCTCGAGCTGACCGAGGAACTCGCGTTGCTCCTCCTCCGGGATGCCCCGGTTCTTCAACACGTAGGCGATGCCCTTGGCGACCGTGACCGGGGTCCTCAGCTCGTGGGAGATGTTCGCGAGGAAGTCCGCCTTCGCGGTCGTGAGCGATTCGAGCCGCTCGGCCACCTCGCCGAGCGCGATCTCCAGGTCGCGCCGCTGCGTCGATTCGCTCACGAGCCGGTCGGACAGCTGCGCCCCGACCCGATGGCTGAGCGCCACGTTGCCCTCGAGCACCGCGCGGATCGCGCGCAGGACGGCGTCCGGCCCGTCCTCCTTGAGCAGGTAGGCGGACGCGCCCGCGTGGAGCATCTGCGCAGCGATCACGGGCGAGGAGACGTTCGTCCAGCACACCACGGAGGTCTCCGGCACGATCGCGAGGAGCCGGCGCACCAGGTCCGTGCCGGACAGGCCCTCGAGGCCGATCTCCACCACGACGACGGTCGGCTGCGTGCGGGCGGCCACCTCCACCGCACGGAACCCGTCCGTGACGACCTCCATCTCCAGCGCCGCCCCCGACTTCAGCAGGGAGTACTGGAGCTGTGCGAGACCGTCGGCGGTGTCGCAGAGCAGCACCCTGGTGGCCATCTCCGAAGGTATCGGCGTTCGGCCCGGCGGGTTGAGCGATGGGGGACGGTCCGTCCCCCTGCCGGGCTACTCCACGAGGCCGCTGCGGATCGCGATCGCCACGGCCTGCGCGCGGTCGTTCGCGCCGAGCTTCTCGAAGATCCGCTCGAGGTGCGTCTTGACCGTGTGGGGGGAGATCCCGAGGTCGTGGGCGACCTCCTTCGTGGTGGCGCCGTACGCAACCTTCTGGAGGATCTCCTTCTCGCGCTTGGAGAGCGGAGGGGACTCCACGCGCTTCTCCGCGATCTGGACCTCCTCGATGAACGCGCGCGTGAGCTGCGGGTGGATCACCGCCTTGCCCTCGAGCGCGAGGCGGGCGGCGTTCACGAGCTCGTCGGCGGAGGCGTCCTTCAGCAGGTAGCCGGAGACCCCCGCCTGGATCGCCTCGGAGATCGACGCCCGGGACTCGTCGACCGTGAAGAGGATCACCCGCGTGTCGGGCGACGTCTGGCGGATGGCCTTGGTCGCCTCGATGCCGTTCATGCCGGGCATCCGGACGTCCATGAACACGATGTCGGGTGTGAGCTCGCCCGCCTTCTGCACGGCGTCCTCGCCGCTGTTGGCCTCGCCGATCACGACCACGTCGTTCGCGAGGTCGAGGGCGGCGTGGAGGCCCTCCCGGGTGACCGGGTGGTCGTCCACGATCAGGATGCGGATCGGCGTCGTATCGGTCATGGGAATAGTCATCGGCCCGAGGGCGTCCCTAGGATAGAGGCTGCGCTTCCCCGAAGGAACTAACCTTGGCCATCGACGAAACCCAGAAGGAGCAGGCGATCGCCGACCCCGGCACGCCCGGAACCGCCTCGGGGGCGACGGGCGCGGTCAGCGAGGAGGCGGTCCTCGACGCGCTGCGCCACGTCGTCGACCCGGAGCTCGGCATCAACATCGTCGACCTCGGCCTCGTCTACGAGGTCGACATCAGCCCGGAGGGGCTCGTGCACATCGAGTACACGCTGACCACGATGGGCTGCCCGATCGGGCCGCTGATCGAGCACCAGATGGAGTCGTTCCTCGCCGGCGTGCCCGGTGTCAACCAGGTCGAGTCGGAGATGGTGCTCCGGCCGGCGTGGTCGCCCGAGATGATGTCCGAGGAGGCCAAGGCCGCCCTCGGCTACTTCTGACCCACCTCGGATCTGCGGTTCCCTGCCCTGCCCTTGACAGTCGTTCCCGACCGAGGGTTGACTTGCACCTGCAAATCCGAGTGGGGGAGTCGGAGATGATCCCGACGCGGTGCCGAGGGCTGGTGGGCGTGATGATCCCGTCCCGGCTGTGCTGTCCGGCACATCCCCGGGGTGCCCGGTGACACCGCGGCGCCCGACCGGCGGCCGGTAGCGTCCGGTCGTCGGTCCCGGCGATCCGGACGCCGGGCCTCGTCCGCGCCGCCTCGGCGGCGCTCCGTTCGTCCACGACCGAAGGAGGGATCGGATTTGCCGTACGCGAACCCCGACGCGCTGGTCGAGACCGACTGGCTCGAGGAGCATCTGGAGGACCCGGGGATCCGGGTGATCGAGGTCGACGAGGACACCACGGCCTACGAGAAGGGACACATCCGTGGCGCCGTGGGCTGGGACTGGAGCTCCGACCTGCATGCGGAGGTCGGTCGCGACTACGTGGGCCGGGAGGAGCTCGCCGACCTGCTGTCCGCGGCCGGCGTCGGCCCGGACACGACGGTCGTGCTCTACGGCGGCAACAACAACTGGTTCGCCGCGTACGCGTACTGGATCTTGAAGCTCCGCGGCTTCGATGCGGTGAAGCTCCTGAACGGCGGGCGCAAGAAGTGGGAGCTCGAGAGCCGCGAGCTCGTGCAGGACGAGCCCTCCCACGGCGTCGCCCGGACGACGATCGACGGGCCCGAGCGACCGGCGATCCGCGCGCTGCGCGAGGAGGTGCTCGCGAAGGTGGATCGGTCGACCTTCGTCGACGTGCGCTCGCCGGAGGAGTTCCGGGGCGAGAAGCTCGCGCCGGACCACCTCCCACAGGAGCAGGCGCAGGTGCCCGGCCACATCCCGGGCGCGGCGAACGTCCCCTGGGTCAAGGCGGCGAACGACGACGGCACCTTCAAGTCGGCCGCCGAGCTCGCGGCGCTCTATGAGGCCGAGGGTGTGACCCCCGATCGCGAGGTGATCGCGTACTGCCGGATCGGGGAGCGCAGCTCCCACACGTGGTTCGCGCTCACCGAGCTGCTCGGGTACCCGAACGTGAAGAACTACGACGGGTCCTGGACCGAGTACGGCTCCCTGGTCGGCGCGCCGGTCGAGATGGGGTAGCGATGGTCGTGCCGGCCGCGGAGCGGCCGGCACGGGGAGGCAACCCGCCCTCTCCCCATGGGGCGGGCGCCGTTCCGGCGCCCGCCCCAGCCCCCGCCGACCACCGCTGTGACCTGCGACGACGGGCGACCGAGGGCGTATTCCGACCCAGCGGGTGGACTTCGACGGGGGCCGTGGGTATCCTCGATGGGACGGGTGGGACACGCCCGTCGGGAAGGACCTGCCATGGCCGTCAGCCAGGAAGAACACCTCCGAGAGCTCAGCAAGGGCTATCGCTTCGACTGGAAGGACAAGGTCGACTACGTCTTCGAGCCCAAGCGCGGCCTGAACGAGGCGGTCGTCGAGGAGATCTCGTGGATCAAGCAGGAGCCGGAGTGGATGCGGAAGTTCCGGCTGAAGGCGCTCCGGCACTTCCAGGACCGGCCGATGCCGTGGTGGGGCGCAGACCTGTCGGGCATCGACTTCGACAACATCTACTACTACCTCAAGCCCACCGAGAAGCAGGCGAAGACGTGGGACGACCTGCCCGAGGAGATCCGAGGCACGTGGGACAAGCTCGGGATCCCCGAGGCCGAGAAGAAGTACCTCGGCGGGGTGTCGGCGCAGTACGAGTCCGAGGTCGTGTACCACAAGATCAAGGACGAGCTCGAGTCGATGGGCGTGATCTTCACGGACATGGACTCGGGCCTGCGCGAGCATCCGGAGATCGTCAGGGAGTACTTCGGGACGCTGATCCCGCCGAACGACAACAAGTTCGCGGCGCTGAACTCGGCGGTGTGGTCCGGAGGGTCGTTCATCTACGTTCCGCCCGGCGTGCACGTCGACATCCCGCTGCAGGCCTACTTCCGGATCAACGCCGAGAACATGGGCCAGTTCGAGCGGACGCTGATCATCGCCGACGAGGGCGCGTACGTGCACTACGTCGAGGGCTGCTCGGCGCCGATCTACACGAGCGACTCGCTGCATTCGGCCGTGGTCGAGATCATCGCGAAGAAGAACGCCCGCGTCCGCTACACGACGATCCAGAACTGGTCGAACAACGTGTACAACCTCGTCACCAAGCGCGCGGCCGCGTACGAGGACGCGGTGATGGAGTGGATCGACGGCAACATCGGCTCGAAGGTGACGATGAAGTACCCGTCGATCTACCTGCTCGGCAAGGGTGCGCGCGGCGAGGTGTTGAGCGTGGCGTTCGCCGGCGAGGGGCAGCACACCGACGCCGGCGGCAAGGCGATCCACGCCGCGCCGCACACCACGTCGATCATCACGAGCAAGTCGGTCAGCCGGGGCGGCGGTCGTACCGGCTACCGCGGCCTCGTGCGGGTCGAGCCGGGCGCCGACCACGCGAAGTCGATGGTCCGGTGCGACGCGCTGATCCTCGATGAGATCTCGCGATCGGACACGTACCCGTACGTCGAGGTCGAGGAGGAGACCGCGCAGCTCGGCCACGAGGCCACGGTCGCGCGGATCGGCGAGGACCAGCTCTTCTACCTGATGAGCCGCGGCCTGTCCGAGTCCGAGGCCTCCGCGATGATCGTGAACGGGTTCATCGAGCCGATCACCCGCGAGCTCCCGATGGAGTACGCGGTCGAGCTCAACCGCCTGATCGAGCTCCAGATGGAGGGCGCGATCGGCTAGGCCAGCTCGACGCCGTGGCGCGCCGCCGCCTCGGCGATCCGCTCCAACGGTGCCCCCTCCGCGAACAGGGACGCCATCTCCCTCGCGAACGCGTCGTACGGAGGTCCGATCGACACCTGCACGATCCGGGCCTCGCCGCTCGGCACGCGGATCGCGTGGGCCACTCCGCGAGGGAGCAGCTGGACCGTTCCCGAGCCGCCGCCCATCCACTCGGACGCGTCGCCGACGAGGAACTCGACGTACCCGTCGACGACGATCTGCGCCTCGTCCCACGGATGCCGGTGCCGCGGCGGTCCCTCCCGATCCGTGCTCGTGTAGTCGGCCACCTGCAGGTCGCCGTGCCCGACGGCACGGAGCCAGATCCGGTCATCCGGATAGTCGATCCGTTCGGCGTCCTCCCCTCGGAGCACGACGGCGTCCAGCCGGATGTCCATGGGCCTCCCTCCGAGCGACGAGATCGGGAGGGTACCGCTACGGCGGAGACCGTTCCTCCATCCGCGTCCCATCCGGCCGGAGGAACGCCGGCCTCCCGTCGACGAGCTCCAGCCTGAACCCGCCCGGCTTGTGTACGAGCCGGTGGTGGCGCCGGCAGAGCAACAGCAGGTTCTGGATCGCCGTGGGCCCTCCGTCCGCCCAGTGAACGACATGGTGGGCGTCGCACCACGTGTGCGGGCGGTCGCACCCCGGGAACCGGCATCGCCGATCACGCACGACCACGGCCCGCCGCATCGAGGGCGGCACCACCGGGGTCCGGCGGCCCACGTCGAGCGGCTCGGACCGCGCCGAGAGCACCACCCGCATCAGTGATGCATCGCAGGCGAGCCGCCGCGCGACCTGAGCCGGAACAGGGCCGGCGTGGTCGAGCTCGGTCGGGCCTGTCCCATCCGCGCTCAGGGCCTCCGCCCGCACCGTCACGGTCACATGCGGCCGCTCGCCCGCCACGGAAGGACGGTCGGCCGAGTCCAGCCACTGACGGCAGATCTCGACGAGCGCGTCCGCCCGACGCTGGGCCGGCGTTCGGTCGTCCTCCGCCCCGCGTGATCTCGACTCCGCGTCGAGCACCGCCCGGAGGGCGGTGAGGAGCGTCTCGCCGCCTTCGGCGTCGAGGTCGAAATCACCACGGACCATGCCGAGGAACGTCGTCGAGGCGTGCAGCCGCCGACGCGAATGGAGAGTCGTCTCCCCGTCGACCGCCTGCTGCCGCTCGACGAGCTGGCGCCAGTGCGCGGCGACGCGCTGCAGGTCGCCGGTCGAGTGGATCCGCGCCGCC
>DATBMU010000033.1:0-9868 GCA_036554665.1 Actinomycetota bacterium
TCCGCGAGCCGAACCCCGACGTCGGCTCCCGCGAGATGGTCGTTCAGGTAGTCGGCCAGGCGTCCGTCACCGACCGAGCGCGTCATCGTCGTGGTGTGTTCGGTCGCATACGCATCCATCATCCCCCCGGGTGGGCCCGCGACATCTCGCCGCAGGGGCCCTCCCTACTAGGACTTGACGGTGATGACGTCCTCGGGACCGACCACGTCCGCCCGAGAGACCGGGACCGACTTCTTGCTGCAGTTGCCGAGCTTCCCCTGCTTCCCGTTCGGGTGGTTGCAGGTGACGCCGTTCAGCGATGCGCACCCTTCAGCAGGAGTGTCGAACGTCTCCTCCCAGCTCGTGATCACGTTGCCTTCCCTGCGTGCGCAGTCACAGCTGCAGACGATCTTGTGTGAGGGGTCCTTCGGGCGCGCGACCACCGACGACTTCTTGCCCTTCGGCCACAGGACCGCGATCGCGGCGAGGACGCCAGCTGCTACCGCGATCCGCGCTCCGACGTCTTCCCAACGCGAGATCGTGGCCTCATCCTCCATGCGGAGGAGCCTATCTTGCGCCCCGCCATGGGGTCGAGCCTCGGCGCTACTCGTTCCGCCTCGAGCTCCGCCGACGTCTGGGCGCGCTCCCTGCGATCGTGGACCCAAGGGGATTCGAACCCCTGACCTTCTGGCTGCCAGCCAGACGCTCTACCAGCTGAGCTATGGGCCCGCGGCGGGTCAGTCTAGCGAACCGACCGCGGCCTGCCCCCGGTCCTCGAAGTCCACCCGTGGGGCGTCGAGCCACAACCGCTCGAGGTCGTAGTACTCGCGCTCCTCCTGGGCGAACACGTGGACGACCACGTCCACGTAGTCCAGCAGCACCCACCGGCCTTCGGTCTCGCCTTCGCGGCGCACGGGGCGACGCTCGAGCCCGCGGAGCGCCTTCTCGATCTCCTCGACGATCGTGCGCACCTGGCGCTCGGTGGTCCCCGAGCAGATCACGAAGTAGTCGGTGATGACGATCAGACCGTGGACGTCCAGGATCGCGATGCCCTCGGCCTGCTTCGCGGCCGCCGCCCGCGCCGCGGCGACGGCGGTCTCGCGGCTCTCCTCCGACCCTTCGGGCCTACCCGGCACGCCGTCCTTCGATGCTGATCAACCTCCGAGGTCCTTCCCCACCACCACGGTGACCGGGGCGATGCCAGACGAGACGGACACGTTCACGCTCCCGGTCCCCAGCAAGTCTCGCACAGCCTGGCCGAGTGCGACGTCGTCGGCCGAGCCGACCACGACGAGCGTCTCCTCGTGGTCGAAGCTCGAGGCGTTCTCCGAGACCACGACCCGGAACCCACCCGGCACGATCCGCTCGGCGACCAGCTCGCCGACGCCGGGGACGCCGCTGCCGTTCAGCACGATGACGCTCACGACCTCGCGGTCCGGGCCGCCGAACGCCTCGACGAGGGTCGCGCGCACCGCCTCGGGCTCCGCCTGGAAGATGTCTGTCGCGGCCTCGACCGACGGCACCGTGGCGACGGTGGCGCCGGCCGCCGACCCGAGGATATCGAGCACCGAGGACGGCGAGTCGGCCTTCGCGAGATCCGGCGGCTGCCACTCCGCGTCCGCCTCCAGCAGACCCTGCATCACGAGCGCGAACGCCGCGGTTCCCCCCTCGCCGGCCTCCTCGAGCATCCCGAGCACGCCCGCGCCGTCGAGGACCTCGTCGCCAACGGTGATGCCGCCGGCGCGATCGATCACCGCCGACAGCCGCTCCGGGCCGAGCACGGCGGAGTGGTCCACCCACACGCCGAGCAGGTTCGCCACGGTCGTGGCCGCCTGCCGCGGCGGGAGCTGGAGCGCCTCGCGGAGCGTCCCCTCCCCCTGGCCCGGGATCGTGACCTGGACCTCGGTCGGCACCACGACGGCGCCGTCCTCCCCGCCCGTGGAACCGACGACCGCGGCGAACGGACCGCCGGGCGCGCGGACCATCACGAGCGCGAGCCCGTCCGCATGCTCCTGGACGACGGGCACGGGCGTCCGTTCCTCGTCACGCGTCAAGATCAGCGCCGCCGTCGCCGAGGCGGCGAGCAGGACCAGAACGAGCACCACCACCCCGGCGCGCCGCGTCATCGATACAGCCCCGCCTTCTCGACGTAGCTCTTCACGCCCTCGGGCACGAGGTACCGGATCGGCCGGCCCTCACGGACCCGGGTGCGCACGTCGGTGGAGCTGATCGCGAGCGCGGGGATGTTCATGATGCTGACGTTGGGGTGCTTCGTGGCCGTCGCGGCCTCGAACCGTCGCAGGTCGTAGCCGGGGCGGGTCGCGGCGATGAAGTGGGCGAGCGCAAGCACCTCGTCCGTGTCCTTCCACTCGAAGATCTCGAACATCGCGTCGGCGCCGGTGATGAAGTACAGCTCGGCGTCGGGGTTCTCCGCCGCGAGGCCGCGCAGCGTGTCGACCGTGTACGTGGGGCCCTCGCGTTCGACCTCGATCCTCGAGACGCGGAACCGCGGGTTGCTCGCGGTGGCGATCACCGTCATCAGGTACCGGTCCTCCGAAGGCGAGACCTCGCTCCCCTCCTTCATCCACGGTTGCCCCGTCGGGACGAACACGACCTCGTCCAGCGCGAACTGGACGAGAGCCTCCTCGGCGGTCACCAGGTGTCCGTAGTGGATCGGATCGAAGGTGCCGCCCATCACGCCCAGGCGCCGTCCCACGGCGCCCATCCTACGGTGGGGTCGCGCCGCGACCCGGGATTTCCGAGGACGCCGAGGCGCTCCCCGGCCTCCGCCTCCCGGCGGAGCGGGTCGTCACGACGCGCCGTCGCCGATCTCCTCGCCCGGCAGGAACTCGAACGCGACGCTCCCGATCACGACCTCGTCGCCGCGGCGGGCGCCGGCGGCCTCGAGCTCGCGCTCGACGCCCTCCTTCACGAGCCGCCGCTGCAGCCGCGCCAGGTTCCGCGGGTCGTCCAGGTTCGCCTCGGTCACCCACCGCTCGACGCCGCGGCCCACGACCCGGAAGCGCTCGCCCTCGCGCTCGACCGTGAACCGCGGTCGAGCCGGGCGGAGCACGACGTAGGCCTGCCGCTCCTCCTCGGCGGCGGCCGCCTCCGCGGCGACCTTCGCGAGCCGCTCGCGGAGGCGCTCCACGCCCTCGCCGGTCACCGCCGAGACCCCGATCGCGTCCGCGCCGAGCACCGCCTGCGGATCCGCGTCGGGCGCGAGGTCGGTCTTCGTGCCGACCACCACCGAGCGCCGCTCGAGCAGCCCGGGGTCGAACGCGGCGAGCTCCGCCCGGAGCGTCGCGAGATCGGCCGCCGCATCGTCCGCGGACAGGTCCACGACGAGCACGAGCGCGCGGCACCGGCTCACGTGCCGCAGGAACCGATCGCCGAGCCCCCGGCCCTGGCTCGCACCCTCGATCAGCCCGGGAACGTCGGCGACGACGAACCGATGCTCGTCGCCGGCAACCCCGACGTTCGGCGAGAGGGTGGTGAAGGGGTAGTCGGCGATCTTCGGGCGCGCCGCGGTGAGCGTCGCGAGCAGCGTCGACTTCCCGGCGTTCGGCAGCCCGACGAGCCCCACGTCGGCGACCAGTCGCAGCTCGACCGACAGGCGGAGGTCCTCGCCCGGCTCACCCGCCTCGGGCGACCGGGGCGCGCGGTTGCGCTGCGTCGCGAGCGAGGCGTTGCCCCGACCCCCGCGTCCCCCGCGCGCGACGACCGCCCGAGCGCCCTCGCCGACGAGGTCGGCGAGCAGGGACCCCTCGTCCTCCACGCGCGTCCCGTCCGGGACCGACACGACCAGGTCCTCGCCGTCGCGTCCGGTCCGCCGGCTCTTCCCGCCCGGCCCGCCGGGGCGCGCCCGCAGGTGTGGGTGGTCGGCGAGCCACGACAGGTCCCGCACACCGAGCGAGACCTCGAAGACGACGTCACCGCCGCGACCGCCGTCCCCGCCGTCGGGACCGCCCCGCGGCTTGTACGGCTCGCGCAGGATCGACGGGGAGCCGTCTCCGCCCCGGCCTCCGCGCGCGAACACCGTCACCTCGTCGACGAACGCCACGCGCGAGATTGTGGCCGAAACCGGGCCGGTCGCGGCATCATGGCGGCCATGCCGGCCTCGGTCACGGTGTGGGCGGTCGACCTCGAGCCCGGATCGTCCCTCGAGGACGTGAAGGGCTCGCTCGTCCTGGCGAGCGACGCGCTGGTGTTCGGGCCGCGCGACGAGCAGCGTCCCGAGCGCCGGTACCCGCTCCGCGACGTGGTCCAGGCGAGGCGCCTGCGCGGCTCGCCGGTGCTCATGATCGTCCGGGAGACTTCCGAGGGCCCGAAGAAGACCGCGTTCTACTTCGTGCAGCCGCCGCCCCTCGAGGTGCCCGACGTCCCAACACAGCCGGGGATCGGCGGCCGGGGCCCCTCGAAACGTCGCGTCCGCCGGCAGAACGTGAGCTACCTGGGGATGTGGAACCGGGAGAAGAAGGCCCTGCTGCGCGAGTGGGAGCGGCAGGTCAAGACGGCCGTCGCCGCGGCGAGGAGCTAGCTAGGCGGAGGGCTCGACCGAGGCGAACCGGCGGCCGCGTGACTCGTGGAACGAGACGGTGCCGTCGGTCGTGGCGAACAGCGTGTCGTCGCTGCCCTTGCCGACGCCGCGGCCCGGATGGATCTTGGTTCCCCGCTGGCGCACGATGATCGAGCCGGCCGAGACCTCCTGACCGCCGAACGCCTTCACGCCGAGCCGCTTGGACTCGGAGTCGCGACCGTTGCGGGACGACCCGCCACCCTTCTTGTGCGCCATGGTCGTTCGAGGGTACCAGAGCCCTACCCGGCGGCCGGCTCTTCGGCCTCCTTCGGCTCCTGGGCCTCCGTCGGCTCCTCGGCGGCCTTCTTCGACGGCGAGCGGCGCGTCGGGAGCTTGACCTCGGAGATCTCGAGCAGCGTCATCAGCTGGCGATGCCCCTGCTTGCGGGCGTAGCCGGACTTGTTCTTGTACTTGAAGACGTGGACCTTGTCGCCCTTCTGCTCGCCGACGAGCTTGGCCGTCACGACCGCTCGCTCGATCTCCTTGCCGACGTGCGTCTTCCCGTCGTCGTCCACGACCAGCAGCGGCTGGAACGTGACCGTGTCGCCCTCGGCGTGCAGGTACTCCACCTCCACCACGTCTCCGGGCTTCACCTTCTGCTGCTTGCCGCCCGTCCGGATCACCGCGTACATCGCTTCGGTCCTCCTCGCTCGGCGGGGCCTCGGCCCCACTCAGTTCACGTCATAGGTCAGGAGCAGTCCCCGGCCCTCGCAGGTGGGGCAGGTCTCGGAGAACGCATCGAGCAGTCCACCAGAGACCCGCTTGCGCGTCACCTCGAGGAGCCCGAGCGGGCTGATGTCGAAGACCTGGCTGCGGGACTTGTCCTGCGCCAGCGCCTCCTTCATCGCGTCGATCACCTTCTTCTTGTTCTGCTCGAGCAGCATGTCGATGAAGTCGATCACGATCATCCCGCCGATGTCCCGCAGGCGGAGCTGCCGGGCCACCTCGCGCGAGGCCTCCACGTTCGTGTTGACCACGGTCTCCTCGAGGTTGGTCTTGCCGACCGACTTGCCGGTGTTGACGTCGATGACCGTGAGGGCCTCGGTCCGCTCGATCACGATGTAGCCGCCGGAGGGGAGCCACACCTTCCGGTCCAGGGCCTTGTGGATCTGCTCCACGATGTGGAACTCCTCGAACGCGGACAGCTTGCCCTCGTGCAGCCGGACCTTGGCGAGAAGGTCGGGCGCGATCTCGCGCAGGTAGTCCGCGATCAGCCGGTAGATCCTCGGGGAGTCCGTCACGAGATCCCGGTACTCCTCGTCGGTGAACAGATCGCGCACGACGCGGACCGTGAGCTCGGGCTCCTCGTACAGGACGGCCGGGGCCTTGGCCTTCTTCGCCCGCTTCTCGATCGCCGACCACTCCTCGAGCAGCCGGTTCAGGTCCGAGGCGAGCTCCTCCTCGCTCGCTCCCTCGGCGGCGGTGCGGACGATCAGGCCGTGGGGGTCGGGCTTGAGCTTCTTGTAGATCGTCTTCAGGCGCCGCCGTTCGCCGTCGGGCAGGCGCCGGCTGATGCCGGTGACGTTGGAGTCGGGAGCGAGGACGAGGTAGCGGCCGGGCAGCGAGATCTGCGCGGTCAGACGCGCGCCCTTGCCGCCGATCGGGTCCTTGGTGACCTGGACGAGGACCGACTGCCCGCTCTTCAGCACGTGCTCGATCCGAGGTGGCGCTCCCTCCAGGTCCTCGGGCGACCAGTTCACCTCGCCCGCGTACAGGACGGCATTGCGCCCGCGGCCGACGTCCACGAACGCCGCCTCCATGCCGGGCAGCACGTTCTGGACCCGCCCGAGGTACACGTTGCCGACCATCGAGTGCGCGCCCTGACGGGTCACGTAGTGCTGCACGAGGTCCCGTCCCTCGAGCACGGCGATCTGGTCGCGGTCCCCGTGCTCCGTGATGACCATCAGCTTGTCGGTGACCCGTTCGACGGCGGGCGTGACGTCGCGCCGGCGGCGCACCTGGCGGCTCTGGCGCTGCCGCTTGAGCCGGGTCGACGCCGGGGCCTCCGCGGCCGGGGCCTGCTCCTTCGCCGGCCTGGCCTCGCGGGGCCGGGTCGCGACGGCCTTCGTCGATCCCGTTCCCGAGCGAGAGCGCGTCCTCGTGGCCTTCGGCTTCGGCGCCGCCTCCGCGGTCTCCGTCGCGGACTCGGTCGCCGCCGCAGCGCTTGCCGAGGTGCGTCCTCGCCCGCGGCCTCCGCGACGGCGGCGCTTGCGGGGTGACGACGGCGCGTCTGGCGCTCCGCCCTCCGCGCCCGTCGGTATCTCCTCGTCGGCGACCGGCTCGGACCCGGCGGCTCCGGCCGGTCCCGCCTCCGGAGCCCCGGAAGCACCTCCCCCGGCGGTCGCGCGTCGAGCGGCGCCTCCGCGCCCGCGGCCTCCGCGACGGCGGCGGCGACGGGCGGTGCCGGAGCCGGATGGCGAACCGGCGTCCGCCTCCTGGATCGTCGCCGTCTCGAGCCGCTCGACCTCACCCGGCTGGCGGTCCAGGTCGATCTCCGGCTCGGGATCGGCCGTGGCGGTCCCGGCCCGGGCCGTGGAGGCTCCGCTCCGGGCTCCGCCGCCTCCGGCCCCTCCCCTGCCTCCGCGGCCGCGACCTCCGCGGCGGCGGCGTCGGGGGGTGCCGGTGGTCGAGCCCGGCGCGGCCGCGCCGTCCTCGTTCGCGCCCTCGGGTTCCGAGGCGATCGCCTGGGTGGCCGGGGCGGACTCGTCGGTCATGCTCGCTCCCTTCGGACTGCGGGAGGCGCGGGCCGTCGCCGCCGGGGAGGGATCACCGGACCCGGTGGTCCGGGGGCGCGCGCGTCGTGCTCGAGGTGCGGCGGGATCACCGTTCGGATCCTCGATGCGCACGGGAGCGGCGACGCCCTCGTCGCCGGGCCCCTGCGGCGCTTCGTTGCGCACGCGGAAAACCCTGTCCCCGGCGGGCCGTCCGGCCGCGGCACGCCGGGCACGTCGCCCGGGGCCGGCGGGGCCGTGGCCACGCCTCGTCGTACCTCGCCGGGCGGTCCCGCGGCCCGGATGGCCGCGCGCCCGGCGGGCAAGCCTGCGCCAAGGATAGCGGCTCGAAGGCCCGGCGGCCCTGAGGCGCATGTACTAGTCCTTCCGGTCATCCGGTTGTCGGCCCGCGCACCGGGAGGAAACGGGCGGGCGCCTGATACCGCGGGGGGCCCGTCGTGACGATGCTTGTGTCAGCGATGGAACCGGCCCTGCTTCCCCGTGCCGCCGAGATGCGGCGGGTACGAGTCCTCGTCGTCGACGACAACGCCGGCTTCCGCGAGTCGCTCCTTTCCCTGCTCGACGCCGGCGACCTCGTGGTGATCGGGGAGGCCAACTCCGGGCTCCAGGCGCTCGACCTCGTGCCCGCCCTCGAGCCGGACGTCGTGCTCATGGACGTCCGCATGCCCGAGATGGACGGGATCGAGACCACCCGCCTGCTCAAGCAGCGCTTCCCCGGCATCGGCGTCGTCGCGCTCTCCGGGCACGAGGACCAGGAGATCGTGCGCGAGATGCTCGTCGCGGGCGCCTCGGGCTACGTGCTCAAGGACTCCGACGGCGACGACATCCTCAACGCCGTGCTCAAGGCCGCCGAGGGCGGCGCGGTGCTCTCGCCCGCCGTGACGCCTCGGGTGATCGAGGAGCTCACGGAGGCGCTCGAGCGCGAGCGCCGGCGGTCGCGTGAGCTGGAGGCCGCCCAGGGCGCGCTCGTCGAGCGCGCGGCGCGCCGGCACGACCTCGTGGCCAGGCTGTCGCACGAGCTCCGCACGCCCGTCACGGTGATCCTCGGCGTCGCGCAGACGCTCGCGAAGGGGCAGGCGACGCCCGAGCAGGAGGCGGAGCTCCTGCCGCGACTCGTGGCTCGCGCGAAGGACCTCGCACGGCTCCTCGAGCGGTTCGAGCTCACGATCGATGCGGGGCTGACCGAGCAGGTCGACGTCGCCGACGTCGCCTGCGAGGTCGCCGAGTCCGAGGCTCGCGTCCGCGTGACCGCAGAGACGCCGCTCCCCCCGGCGCACCTCAACCGCACGGTCGCCCGGCGCGTGCTCGACGAGCTCGTCGACAACGCGCTGCGGTTCTCGGCCGACGGGAGCCCGGTCGGGGTCGAGGTCGTCCTCGGCCTCGGCCGGATCGAGGTGCGGGTGAGCGATCGCGGGTGCGGGATCTCCGATCACGACCGCGAGCGGATCTTCGGGCCGCTCGAGCAGCTCGAGGACCTGAACCGGCGCGTCCACCAGGGAACCGGGATGGGCCTCGCGCTCGCGCGGACGGCCGCCCGTGCGATGGACGGGGACGTCGTGCTCGAGACCTCCGGGCCGGACGGATCGACCTTCCTGTGGACGATCGCGCTGGAGACCGACTGAGCCCGATCAGGTGAAGCGGCGCATGTGGACGTTCAGCAGCGTCCCGACCGCCGCGCAGTTGATGAGCAGCGAGCTCCCCCCGTAGGACACGAAGGGTAACGGGATCCCCGTGATCGGCATGATCCCCACCGTCATCCCGACGTTCACGAACATCTGCAGCGCGAGCATCGAGGCGATCCCCGCCGCGAGGTAGGTGCCGAACGGATCCTTCGAGATCATCGCGATCCGGAAGGCGCGCCAGACCACGATCCCGTAGAGCCCGAGCAGGGTCATCGCGCCGATGAACCCGAACTCCTCGCCCACCACCGTGAAGATGAAGTCCGTGTGCTGCTCCGGCACGAAGTCGAGGTTCGTCTGCGTCCCCTGCAGGTACCCGAGCCCGAGCAGGCCGCCGGAGCCGATCGCGATCTCCGCCTGCTCGCGGTTGTGCAGCGCATCCGCGTCGACGTTCCCCGGATCCAGGAAGGCCTGCAGGCGCACGAGCTGGTACTCCTTCACCAGCCCCACCTGGAACCCCGCGAAGATCAGCACGACGGCCGTGAGCGCGAGCACGGCGAGGTAGCGCGGCCGCGTCCCCGCGACGACGAGCACGCCGACCAGGATCGCCGCGAACACGATCGACGTCCCGAGGTCCGGCTGGAGGAACACGAGCACGGCAGGGATCGCCGCGAGACCGGTCGCGCGGAAGACGTCCTGCAGGGTGAGCTCACCGCGGACCTCGGAGAGGAAGGCGGCCAGCATCGCGATGACGGCGAGCTTCGCGATCTCCGACGGCGCGAGCTGGAACCCGAACAGCTCGAACCACCGCTGCGACCCCTTCACGCTCGTGCCGAGCGGCGTCCGCACGAGCAGGAGCAGGACCACCGACGAGACGTAGATCAGGCCGGCGTAGACCTTCAGGAACCTGTAGTCGAAGCTCGCCGCGGCCATCACCACGATCGCGCCGAGCGCGAGGA
>DATBMU010000083.1:0-11735 GCA_036554665.1 Actinomycetota bacterium
TGCAGGCGCGAGCGTTCATGGCCGAGGTGGACACGACGGGGTTCGTGCTGACCAAGCTCGACGGCGACGCGAGGGGCGGGGCCGCGCTCTCGATCACGTCGGTGACCGGTCGCCCCGTGTTCTACGTCGGCACGGGGGAGAAGACGAGCGACCTCGAGCCGTTCTACCCCGACCGGATGGCCTCGAGGATCATGGGCATGGGCGACGTGCTCTCGCTGATCGACAAGGCGCAGGAGAACCTCGACGCCGATCGGGCCGCCGAGGCCGCGAAGAAGATGCTCGAGGCGAAGTTCACGCTCGAGGACTTCCTCGTCCAGATGCAGGAGGTGCGCAAGCTCGGCCCGCTCCAGGACCTGCTCGGCATGCTCCCCGGGGTGCCGGGGGGGAAGAACGCCCTCAAGGACCTGCAGATCGACGACGCCCAGATGGCCCGCACGCAGGCCGTCATCCAGTCGATGACCAGGGAGGAGCGGCAGAATCCCGCTATCATCGGCGGGTCCCGGCGCCTGCGGATCGCCCGGGGGTCCGGAGCGACCACCGCGGACGTGAACGCCCTGCTCAAGGAGTTCGAGCAGGCCCGGAAGATGATGAAGCAGATGATGGGCGGCAAGCGCATGCCCCGGATCCCGGGGATGCCGAAGATGCCCGGGATCGGTTAGGGAGAGCGGACATGGCGGTACGGATCAGGTTGCGGCGGATGGGCGCGAAGAAGCGTCCGTTCTACCGCGTCGTCGTCGCGGACCAGCGGAGCCCGCGCGACGGCCGGTTCATCGAGAACATCGGCAAATACCACCCGCTCGAGGCCCCCTCGGTCATCGAGATCGACGAGGAGCGCGCGCTCCACTGGCTGCGGGTCGGCGCCCAGCCCTCCAACACCGTCCGGGTGCTCATGACCAAGGTCGGCATCTGGGAGAAGTTCACGGCCGAGCGGCCGGCGGCGACGAAGCCGGCCAAGGCGGCCTCGGCCGCGTCCTGACGGACGTGCGCGACCTCCTCGAGTACCTCGCGCGCGAGATCGTCGACGATCCGGACGCCGTCGAGGTCTCCGAGGTGTCGGGCGATCGCGGCGTCCAGCTGACGCTTCGCGTGGCGCCGGACGACATGGGCAAGGTGATCGGCCGCGGCGGGCGCACCGCCCGATCGATCCGCACCGTGATCAAGGCCGCCGCGATCCGCGCCGGCGTGCATCACGTCCACGTCGAGATCGCCGACTAGGGGAGGCCCATGGCCGGCGAGCCGACCGTCGCGGTCGGGCGCATCACCCGGCCGCACGGCGTGCACGGCGAGGTCGCCGTCCTCGTGATCTCGGAGGTGCCCGAGCGCTTCGCCGACGGCGCGATCGTCTGGACCGAGGACGGCCTGGCGCTGACGGTGGTCTCCTCGCGACGGCACGGCGACCGTCTCCTCGTGCGGTTCCGCGAGATCGGCGACCGCTCGAGGGCGGAGGAGCTCCAGCGAGCGCTCCTCGTCGTCCCCGAGTCCTCGTCCCCCGAGCTGCCGGAGGGCTCCTGGTGGGATCACCGGATCGAGGGGTGCGAGCTCGAGACCGACACAGGCCGGCCGCTCGGGGTCGTCCGCGAGGTGATCCACACGGCCGCGAACGACGTCTGGTCCGTGGTCGACGACGCCGGGGTCGAGACGCTGATCCCGGTCCTGAAGGACGTGCTCGTCAGCGTGGACGTGGACGCGAGGCGCATCGTCGTCCACGAGATCCCGGGACTGACGACCTCCGCGTAGGGATCCGCCGCCGCGGCGCCCTCGGGGCGCGCTCGTCCGGCATCGTCGCGCTAGCCTGCCTTCGTGCGGATCGACGTCCTGACGATCTTCCCCGGCATCCTCGACGGCCCGCTGCGCGGGTCGCTGCTCGGCAAGGCGATCGAGGCCGGCACGGTCGACATCCGCGTCCACGACATCCGCCTGCACGCGACGGATCGTCACCGCCAGGTCGACGACGAGTCCTACGGCGGCGGGCCTGGCATGGTGATGAAGCCCGAGCCGGTGTTCGCTGCGGTCGAAGCGCTCGGCGAAGGGCCGAAGCGCGTGCTGCTGCTCTCGCCGGCGGGCCGCCGGCTGGATCAGGCGCTGGTCCGTGAGCTCGCGGACGAGGCGTGGCTCGTGCTGATCTGCGGGCGCTACGAGGGCGTCGACGAGCGCGTCGTCCTCGGGGTCCCCGCCGAGGAGGTCTCGATCGGCGACTACGTGCTCTCGGGGGGCGAGATCCCGGCGCTCGTCGTGCTCGAGGCCGTGACCCGCCTCGTCCCCGGGGTGATCGGGCGCGAGGAGTCGCACGAGCGGGACTCGTTCGGGAGCGACGGGCTGCTCGACCACCCGCACTACACGCGCCCGGCCGAGTTCCGGGGGATGGCGGTGCCCGATGTCCTGCTGTCCGGCAACCACGCGGAGATCGAACGGTGGCGGCGCGAGGCGGCGCTCGAGAAGACGCGCCGGAACCGCCCCGACCTGCTGGAACGCTGAGTCGGGCGCGCGAGGTTCGCCTGCTACCATGGGGCTCCCGCCATGAACAAGACCGATCTCGTCGACCAGGCCTATCTCCGCACGGACCTCCCAGAGTTCCGTCCGGGGGACACCGTCAAGGTGCACGTGCGGGTCGTGGAGGCTGGTCGGGAGCGGGTCCAGGTGTTCCAGGGCGTGGTGATCCGCCGCCAGGGTGGCGGGCTCCAGGAGACCTTCACGGTTCGGAAGATCTCCTTCGGCGTCGGCGTCGAGCGGACCTTCCCCGTCCACTCCCCGTCGATCTCCAAGCTCGAGGTGGTCACCCGCGGGCGCGTTCGGCGGGCGAAGCTCTACTACCTGCGCGAGCTCCGCGGGAAGAAGGCGCGGATCCGGGAGCGGCGCCTGAGCGAGGACGAGCTCGCCGCGATCGCGGCCGCCGAGGCAGAACGTGCCGGCGCCGCGGGTGACGCGGAGGAGCCGGACGAGACCGCGGCCGCGGAGCCGGAGGACGTCACATCGGCGGCTGCGGACGACGAGGTCCTCGAGCCCGGCGCCGAGGAGCCAGCGCCCGCCGACGAGCCGCAGCCCGAGGTCGCGGCGGAGGCCGGCGAGGCGTCCGCCGAGCCTGAGGCCGAGGACCAGGGCTAGTCGGTGTCGTCGGGCCCGTCCGGCTCGATCGATCCGGCCGACACGACGACCCGGACCCCGGTGGCGACGCCCGAGGCGCCCGCCGCGGCCGCGCATCGGAGCCCGCTGTCCTTCCTGCGCGAGCTGCCCGTCCTGATCGTCCTGGCGTTCGCCCTCGCGATCGTCCTCAAGACCTTCGTCGTTCAGGCGTTCTTCATCCCCTCCGAGTCGATGCAGCCGACGCTCGAGCCCGGGGACCGCGTCCTCGTGACGAAGGTCCTCGACGAGCCCTCGCGCGGCGACGTGATCGTCTTCGCGGACCCCCAGGGGCGCCCTGGCCCGGACCGCGGCGTCGTCGGCGGGGCGCTCCACTGGCTGTCCGAGGCCCTCGGGTTCGCGCGGCCGGAGCACGAGGACTTCATCAAGCGGGTGATCGGTCTGCCGGGCGAGGTCGTCGAGCTCCGCAACGGGAACCTCCTGGTGGACGGCGAGCGGATCCCGGAGCCCTACCTCAGCGGCCCCGAGGACACGCGGGACTACGGCCCGGTCGAGGTGCCGCTGGGATCGCTGTTCGTCCTGGGGGACAATCGCCTGAACTCGAACGATTCGAGGTACGGGCTGGGGTTCGTGCCGGTGGACAAGGTGATCGGGCGCGCGTTCGTGATCATCTGGCCGCCCTCGAGGGCGGGATGGGTGCGGTAGCGCTCGACCTCGCGCGCTACGAGCGCGGGCTGCGGGAGCAGGGCTTCCGCCTGATCGCCGGGGCCGACGAGGCCGGGCGCGGGGCGCTCGCCGGGCCGCTCGTCGCGGCGGCGGTGATCCTGCCGGAGGGGTTCGACCTCGACGGCGTGAACGACTCCAAGGTCCTGACGGCCGGCCAGCGGGAGGTCGCCTACGGGCGCATCGTCCGCGACGCGCTCGCGTGGTCGGTGTGCCGATGTATGCCGGGCCGCATCGACCGTCGCGGGCTACACCGTTCGAACGTCTGGCTGCTGCGCCGATGCATCCTGCGGCTCGCCCCCGAGCCCGACTACGTGCTCACCGACGGCTTCCCGGTGAAGCGGCTGTCGGTACCGAACCTGTCGATCAAGAAGGGCGACGCCGTCACGGCCTCGGTCGCGGCGGCCTCGATCGTTGCCAAGGTCACCCGCGACCGGATGATGGACCGGTACCACCGGCGGTTCCCGCTCTACGGGTTCGACCACAACCGGGGCTACGGGACGGCGGAGCACCGCGACGCGATCCGGCGTCACGGCCCCACCCCGATCCACCGGTACTCCTTCAAGGGGCTGCGGACCGGGTACTACGACGTCGATCCCGAGCCGGAGACGGAGGTGCCGTGAACGACCACGAGGACGACGACATCGAGCGGTTCGAGGAGGAGCGCGAGCTCGAGCTCTACCGGGAGTACCGCGACGTCGTCCCGATGTTCGCCTACGTCGTCGAGACGGAGCGCCGGTTCTACCTCGCGAACCAGGTGGAGCTCGATCACCGCGAGGGCGGCTGGGTCGAGGTACGCCTGAGCGACGCGTGGGTCTGGGACATGTTCCGTCCCGCCCGGTTCGTCGCCAGCGTACGGGTCCTGACCCGCCGGGACGTGAACGTCGAGGAGCTGCGCCCGGACGAGGCGTCACCGACGCTGCCCGAGTAGCCGTGTCGGTGGGGGGTCCTAGCGTGCCCCCATGGCCGTCCATGCGATCGTCGACCGCTCCTCGCGGGGACGCGACGGCGAGGACGCCGCGCTCCGCGTCTACCTCCGCCGTGGCTTCCGGCCGATCGCGCGCAACTGGCGATGCCCGCTCGGTGAGCTGGACCTCGTCCTGGAGCGCGGTGGCTTGCTCGTGTTCTGCGAGGTGAAGACGCGCTCGGGCGTCGCGTTCGGCGGTGGGTACGAGGCCGTCACGTGGTCCAAGCGACGCAAGCTGCGGCAGCTTGCGGAGGCGTTCGTCGCGGCGCGACCGAGCGCTCACTCGGGGATCAGGTTCGACGTGGCCAGCGTGTGGCTCGGGGGCGTCGGCGCCGACGTGGAGATCTTCGAGGACGCGTTCTGAGCCGCCGGCGTGTCGGTGTCGTGCGCTAGCGTCCGCCGACCGTGTACGGGCGTGTCGTCGGGGTCACCGTCGTGGGGGTGCGCGGTCACCCCGTGGTCGTCGAGGCGCACATCGGTCGCGGGCTCCCGTCGCTGACCCTCACGGGCCTGCCGGGCGCGACGGTGCAGGACGCCCGCGACCGGATCCGCCCCGCGGTCGAGAACGCCGGGCTCGAGTGGCCGCTGCGTCGCGTCGTGGTCAACCTGTCGCCGGGCAGCCTCCGCAAGGAGGGTCCCGGGCTCGACCTGCCGGTCGCGATGGGCGTGCTCGCGGCGTCCGGACAGGCGCGAGCCCGCCGGCTCGAGGGATGGGTCTTCGCCGGTGAGCTCTCGCTGCGAGGCACGCTGGTCTCGACGCCGGGGATGCTCTCGGTGGCGATCGCGGCCGCGCGGCGCGGTTCGAAGGGCGTGGTCGTCCCCGCGGCCAACGCCGCCGAGGCCGCGCTCGTCGACGGCCTCGAGGTGGTCGGCGCGCCGTCGCTCCGCGACGTCGTGGGCTTCTTCCGGGGCGCGTGGGTGCCCGCCCCGCCGCAGATCGGCGAGCCGGCGCGGGACGGCCGGCACGCCGTCGACCTCGCCGAGATCCGCGGGCAGGCGCAGGCCCGGCGGGCGCTCGAGGTGGCGGCCGCGGGGGGCCACAACATCCTGCTGATCGGGGCGCCGGGCGCCGGCAAGACGATGCTCGCCCGGCGCCTCGCGACGATCCTGCCGACGATGACGCGCGCGGAGGCGCTCGAAGTCACGCAGCTGCACTCGGTCGCCGGGCTGCTGGACGCGGGTGGCCTGATCCGGGAGCGCCCGTTCCGGGCGCCCCATCACACGGTCTCGATCGCGGCGCTCCTCGGAGGGGGGAGCTCGTCGCTGCGGCCCGGCGAAGTGAGCTTGGCGCACCACGGCGTGCTCTTCATGGACGAGTTCACCGAGTTCCGCCGGGACGCGACGGAGGGGCTCCGGCAGCCGCTCGAGGACGGGCGCGTCGTCGTGACCCGCGTCGCCGGCTCGGCGGAGTTCCCCGCTCGGTTCACGCTCGTCGCGGCCGCCAACCCCTGTCCGTGCGGCTTCCACGGCGATGCGGCTCGCCGGTGCACGTGCCCGGACCATCGGGTCGAGTCCTACCGGGCCAAGCTGTCGGGACCCTTGCTCGACCGCGTCGATCTCCGCGTCGTGGTGCCCCGGCTGACCCGGAGCGAGCTCCTCGGCGAGGCGACCGGCGAGCCGTCGGTCGCCGTCCGAGCGCGGGTGGAGGAGGCCCGGGCGCGCCAGCGCCGGCGGTACGGGTCGTCCGGCTTCCACTGCAACGCCCAGCTCCCCGGCCCCGCCGTCCGGCGTGAGGCGCGGATCGCCACGGACGCCCGCGACCTGCTCGCGGAGGCCGTGGATCGGCACGCGCTCACCGGCCGGGGCTTCGACCGAGCGCTGAAGGTCGCGCGCACGATCGCCGACCTCGCCGGCGCGGACACGGTCGGTTCGGAGCACGTCGTCGAGGCGCTCGCCTACCGCGCCACGGAGCCGAGCGGGAGCGCCGTGCGTGTCGGATGACGCGCCGGAGGGGGCGTCCGGACCACCCTGGCCGACGTGGCCGGTCGGGTTCGTCGGGACCCCGGAGGACCGATCGGCGGCGCTCGTGCTGTCCGCCCTGCAGGGCCTGACCCCGCGTCGGCTCCTGGAGCGCGCGCAGCAGCACAGGACCGCGTCCGCGGTCCTGGCCGACATCCGTCGCGGCAGCGCGGGGAGCGAGCGCGACCGGGCGTTCGCCCGGACCCTGGACCCGGCGTCGATCGGTGCGGCCGCCGACGCCTGTGCGGCTCGGATCGTGACCTGGGACGACCCCTCGTACCCGAGCCAGCTGCGTCACATCCACGATCCGCCGGTGCTGCTGTACGTGATCGGCGCGGACCTGCCCGACGTGGGCTCCGCGGTGGCGGTCGTCGGCGCCCGGAGCTGCACGGAGATCGGCCGGGAGGTCGCGTTCGGGATCGGGCGGGCGCTCGGGGTCGCGCGGGCGACCGTGATCAGCGGCGCGGCGCGCGGGATCGATGCGGCGGCGCACCTCGGGGCGCTCGACGCGCGAGGTGGAACGGTCGCCGTGATGGGGTGTGGCGTCGACGTCCCGTACCCACGCGGGAGCCGTGAGCTGCTCGAGCGGATCCGCGACTCGGGCACGATCGTCTCCGAGCACGCGCCCGGCACACCGCCCTTCCAGCGCAACTTCCCCGCGCGCAACCGGATCGTCGCCGGACTGTCCGCGGCGACCGTCGTCGTCGAGGGGGCGACCGGGAGCGGGTCGATGATCACCGCGGAGCATGCGATGGAGTTCGGCCGCGATGTCTACGCGGTCCCGGGCCCCGTCACGAGCGCCCTGTCCTCGGTCCCCCTGCGGTTGATCCGCGACGGCGCGACGATGATCCGCGGGCCCGCCGACCTGATCGAGGACCTCGGCCTCGCGCCGGAGGCCGGGGCGGGGCCGGATCTAGCCGAGCTGTCCGCCGACGAGCGCCGGGTGCTGGACAGGCTCGCGGGACCGACGCTGCCCGATCGGGTGGCCGCCGCGCTCGGCGCGAGCGTCCCGGAGGCCGTCGCGATCCTGATGCGGCTCGAGCTACGGGGGTTGGTCCGCAACGTGGGCGGCCGGTTCGAGTCGACGCTCCGGGGGAGCGCGGCCTCAGGCTGAGGCGTGCAGGATCCGGAGGGCGCGGGGAACGCCGTGACGGGGGACGAGCCGGACCGGGTGCCCCTCGCGCGCCAGCAGGCTCGCGGCCATCGCCGATCGGTACCCGCTCGCGCACACGAGGGTGGTCCGGGTCCGCGGATCGACCTCGCTCAGGCGAGCGGGGAGGTCGCCGACGAACAGGTGACGGGTCCCCTCGAGGTGGCCCGCCTCCCATTCCGAGGGCTGGCGCACGTCGAGCACCTCGCCCGCGTCGCCGCGTCGCAGCTCGTCGAGCAGGTCCCCGACGTCGAGCGTCCCGTACGCGGCGACCTCCTGTCCGCCCGCCTGCCATGCGTCGAGCCCTCCGTCCAGGAAGCCCCCCAGCCGCTCGTAGCCGATCCGGAACAGCTGCGTCGAGGCCTCGACGAGCGAGCCGGCGTCCGGGATCAGCATCACGATCGGGGCGTCGAACGGCACGAGCCACCCGACGTAGCTCGCGAACGACGGCTCCAGGGGGACGTTCAACGAGCCCGGCACGTGCGCCGCCGCGAAGGAGGCACCGTCGCGCGCGTCGACGAGCCACGCTCCTCCGCGGAGGAGCGCCGCGACCTCGTCGACCGTCCGCGGGGCTGGGAGCGGGACGTCCCCGAAGACCCGGGGACCGGCTCGGTTGATCGGCGCCATGTGCGCGTAGTAGCGCGGGTACCGCGGGAGCCCGATCATCTGCTGGCGCGTGAACCGCGCCACGTCGCTCTCGGCGAGGGCCGGGTTCCCGAGCCGCTCGGCGCCGATCGACGACGTCCGCCGGTCACCGGGCGGGGACGTCGCACAGAAGCTGCCCGCGCCGTGGGTCGGCAGCAGCGCCACGTCGTCGGGCAGCTCGGAGAGCCGGCGCATCGTCCGGTACTGCAGGCGCGTGAGCTCGTCCGTGTGCTCGGGCCCCAGCAGGTCGGTCCGTCCGGCGGTGCCGATGATGAGGCTGCCACCGGAGAAGAGGCTCGACGGCGTCGTCGAGCCGGGCTCGTGGAGCAGGTAGCTCGTGTGCTCGAACGTGTGGCCGGGCGTCGCGAGGGCGACGAGCCTGGCCTCCCCGATCGCGATCTCGTCGCCGTGGCCGATCGGGGTCACGTCGAAGGTGTACCCGGCGTCCGCGGGGACGACGACCTCGGCGCCCACCGCCCGGCGGAGTTCCGCCGCCCCCGAGACGTAGTCGTTGTGGACGTGGGTCTCGACGACGTAGCGGATCCGAGCCCCGCGGCCGTCCGCGGCCTCGACGATGCGCCCCACGTCCCGCTGGGGGTCGATCGCCGCGGCCTCGTCGCCGGAGGTGACCAGGTAGCTGTTGTCCCCGAGCCCCGGCGTCACGAATAGGTCGAGCTCCATCCGACCCCATCGTAGGCCGTCGCGGGGACGGCCTCGGGGCGCTTGAACGCCCGTGCGGCGGTTGGTACAACGGGCGTGCATCCGATGGCCGCCCGCGAGGACCTTCCCCGCCGCGACGCCGCCCTGATCGAGGGCTTCTGCGACCATCTCGCGCTCGAGCGCCACCTGGCCGCGAGCACCCTCGTCGCCTACCGACGGGACCTGTCGCAGCTCTCGCGGTTCCTCGCGCGCTCGCACCGGTCGCTGTCCGTCGCCTCGTTGAACGACCTGCGCCGGTTCCTCGCGCAGCTCGTGACGCTCGGGTACTCGCGGGCCTCGGTCGCGCGGCGGGTGGGCGCGATCCACACGTTCTTCCGCTGGGCGGCCGCGACCGGGCGGGTCCCCGTGGATCCGGCGGCGCTGCTCGGGCGCCCGAAGGTGGCCTCGCGGCTGCCGACGGTGCTCCGCGTGCCCGAGGCGGCGGCGCTCGTCGAGGCGCCCGAGGCGTCGGCCGAGGATGAGCTCGAGCGCGCGATCGCGCTCCGCGACCGCGCGATCCTCGAGCTGATGTACGGCTCGGGCCTTCGGGTGAGCGAGGTGGCCGGGCTCACGCTCGACCGGGTCGACGTGGATCGCGGCCGCGTGCTGGTGCTCGGCAAGGGCTCGAAGGAGCGCGAGCTGCCGCTTTCGGACCCGGCGAGGCACGCGATCCGTGCCTGGATCCGGGACGGACGCCCCGCCATGGCCTCCGAAGCGCCGACGAGCGCGCTGTTCCTGAACCGCAAGAACACCCAGCTCGGGGTACGCGACATCCGACGCCTTGTGGCACGATACGGGAACGCGTCGCTGGCCGGGAGGCGTGTGACGCCGCACACGCTGCGCCACACGTTCGCCACCCACCTGCTCGAGGGAGGAGCCGACATCAGGGCGGTCCAGGAGCTGCTCGGTCACGCCAGCGTCGCGACCACCCAGCGGTACACGCACGTGACCCGCTCGCGCCTGTTCGAGGCCTACCGGCAGAGCCACCCGAGGGCCTGATGCCGCGCGGGGCGAAGGCCACCGAGAAGGAGCCCGCGAAGGCCGCTGCCGGTAAGGCATCGGCGAAGGCGGTGAGCTCCTCCAGGAGCGTCCGCGCGAAGAAGCCGGCCGCCGTGGTGGTCGATGCCGCTCCGGCGTCGGACGGGCTCGACGAGCTCGCGCAGCTCTGGGCCGAGTTCAAGGAGAGCGGATCCCCGTCCGCGCGCGAGCGCCTGATCCTGCACTACGCGCCACTCGTCAAGTACGTCGCGAGCCGCGTGGCCACCGGTCTACCGGCCAGCGTCGAGCAGGCCGACCTCGTCTCGTACGGGATGTTCGGGCTCATCGACGCGCTCGAGAAGTTCGAGCCCGCCCGCGGCAACAAGTTCGAGACGTACGCGATCCCGCGCATCAAGGGCGCGATCATCGACGAGCTCCGCGCGATGGACTGGGTCCCGCGCTCCGTGCGCTTCAAGGCGCGCGAGATCGAGAAGGCCTACGCCGACCTCGAGTCGATCCTTAAGCGCGCACCGAGCGAGCGCGAGCTCGCGGAGCGCCTGGGCGTCTCGCTCCGGGAGCTGCACGATGTGATCAACCAGATCTCGTTCGTCTCGGTCCTTGCGCTCGACGAGCTGCTCTCGGTCGGGACGGACCGCGGCGAGCAGGTCTCGCTCCTCGACACGCTCGCGGACCGCGGCGTCGACCCGACGACCGGGCTCGAGGGGCAGGAGACGCGCGGGCTGCTCGCCGCCGCGATCAACTCGCTGTCCGAGCGCGAGAAGATCGTCGTCACGCTGTACTACTTCGAGGGCCTCACGCTCGCGGAGATCGGGGACATCCTCGGCGTGACCGAGTCGCGGGTCTGCCAGATCCACACGAAGGCCGTCGGCCAGCTGCGGCTCCAGTTCGTCGAGACGGAGTAGCCACCGCGCCTCTGGGCTCCGTGTGCGCCACGTCACTGCGCGCGCCGCGCCGTGACGCTACCGTCGGCCCACGTGACAGAAGGAGGACGCCGTGCTGCTGCTGCGCGCGATCCTCCCCCTCCTCATCGGGGCCGCCGTGCCGACGCAAGCGGCGCCCGCCGTATCGGGGACCTGGACGTGGCCGGTGCTCGGACCGGTGATCGGCGTGTTCGAGCCGCCCGAGACGCCCTTCGGCGCGGGCCACCGGGGGATCGACATCGCGGTGCCGATCGGCACCCAGGTCCTCGCGCCCGAGGACGGGCTCGTGACGTTCGCGGGGCCGGTCGGCGGCCATCTGTTCGTGACGCTCGACCACGGCGGTGGCCTCACCAGCACCTACTCGTGGCTCTCCTCCGTCCTCGTGCGACGGGACGACGTCGTGGCCCGTGGCGCCCCGATCGCGACGACGGGCTCGGGGCACGCGGGCTCCGCCGTCGCGCACCTCCACATGGGCGTGCGGCTCGACGGGACGTACCTCGACCCGCTCGAGTTCCTGTCGCCCGTGAGCGTGTCGGGGTTCATCCGTCTCGCACCGCTCGCGGCCGCGGCCGCCTGAACCGGGCGGCCGCGATGC
>DATBMU010000124.1:0-22544 GCA_036554665.1 Actinomycetota bacterium
GGGCAGGGGAGGGGCCGGAGGCGGCGCGACGCGGCGCCCCCGTCGGACGAGCCCGCCGGGTAGACTCCGTCCGGCGGGCCGTGGCGCAGCTTGGTTAGCGCGTCTGACTGGGGGTCAGAAGGTCGCCGGTTCAAATCCGGCCGGCCCGACGCGATGGGGGGCTCAGGCAGATGACGCCGGCCTCCCCCGGGAACGCCGACCGGATCCTCACGATCCCCAACGTCCTGTCCTTCCTGCGGATCGCGTTGATCCCGGTCTTCTTCGCGCTGATCGTCGACGAGGACACGACGTTCGCCGGGTTGATCCTGTTCGGCGCCGTGCTCGCGACCGACTGGGTCGACGGCGCGATCGCGCGCGCGACCGGTCAGGTCTCCGAGCTCGGCAAGGTGCTCGATCCCGTCTCCGACCGGCTCGCGATCGCCGCCGGCCTGATCGCGCTGGTCATCCGGGGGGCGTTCCCGCTGTGGGCGGCGCTCCTGATCCTCGTGCGGGACGTGCTGATGCTGGTCGTCGGGGTCGCGTTGCTGTGGTCGCGCCGGGTCAGGATCGAGGTGCGGTACCTGGGGAAGGTCGCCACGTTCACGCTGATGGTCGCGATCGGGTGCGTCGCCTGGGGCACGCTCGACTACGCGTTCGCCGCCGCGGCGCTCGCGTGTGGCTGGATCTTCTTCGCCGGGGGGATCGTCGAGTACTACGTCGCCACGGTCCTGTACGCGGGGGACCTGCGACGGGTCCTCGTTGGCGAGCGCTGAACGGCCGAGCGCCGAACCCGTTCGTGCTAGGTTCCGGCTGCTCGCGACGGCGAAGGAGTGCGCGATGGAGTTCCCGGAGGACCTTCGGTACACCAAGGAGCACGAGTGGGTGCGCGACGAGGGGCACGGGCGGGTGCGCGTGGGCATCACCGACTTCGCCCAGGACGCGCTCGGCGACGTCGTGTACGTCGACGTGCCGGACCTCGGCACGGCCGTGACCGTCGACCAGCCCTTCAGCGAGGTCGAGTCCACGAAGTCGGTCTCCGACGTCTACGCGCCGGTCTCGGGGACGGTCGCCGAGCGCAACCCCTTGCTCGACGAGCACCCGGAGCTCGTGAACGAGCAGCCCTACGGCGACGGCTGGATCGTCGTCATCGAGGCTTCCGACCCGGGGCAGCTCGACGGGTTGATGGACGCCGCCGCCTACCGGGGGCTCGTCCAGCAGCAGGAGAGCTGAGCCCGGGCTACCTTCGGGCTTCGCTCGACCTGCGGACGAGACGGCCCTGGAGGATGCCCCCGAGCGTCGGTTGACCCTCCCCATACCGGCCTGTAGCGTTGAGACGCTCTCGAGGTCGAGGTTGAGACTTCGGAGGGACAGGCTGAGGCGGAGGATCGGGATCGGGAGCGCTCGAGCGTGTACTGCACCCGCTGTGGACATCCCAACAAGGACGAGGCGCGCTACTGCGCGAACTGCGGGGCTGCGCTGCAGGACGACACCACCATCGGCATCACCCCGGTGGAGGTCGAAGGTGAAGGTTCCGACGAGTTCCCGTTCCCCGAAGACGAGCTCGAGGCCGGTCAGGCTCTCCTTCTCGTCAAGCACGGCCCGAACGCCGGGTCCACCTTCCTGCTCGACGACGCCGTCACGACGGCCGGCCGGAACCCGGACAGCGACGTGTTCCTCGACGACATCACGGTCAGCCGCAAGCACGCCGAGTTCCGGCGACGCTCCGACGGCTGGTACGTCAACGATCTCGGCTCGATGAACGGCACCTACGTCAACCGCGAGCGGGTCGACGTGACGAAGCTCGCGCCGCACGACGAGGTGCAGATCGGCAAGTTCAAGCTCGTCTTCTTCGCGGGAGAGTGAGGCGATGGCGACCCGGAACTATCAATCGATCGGCGAAGTGCTCGTGTCCGTGAAGACCGAGTTCCCGGACATCACGATCAGCAAGATCCGGTTCCTGGAGTCCGAAGGTCTCATCGACCCGGAGCGGACCCCCTCCGGCTACCGGAAGTTCTACGACAAGGATGTCGAGCGGCTGAAGTCGATCCTGCGCATGCAGCGGGACGAGTACCTGCCTCTCAAGGTGATCAAGGAGCGGCTCCTGCACCAGGAGGAGGAGGACGGCCAGGTCGAGATGGCGCCGGCCGGCTCGGCGGACGGCGAGGTCGCGGAGGAGCTCGCCGAGCCCCCGACCGGGCTCCAGATGTCGATCGAGGAGATGTCGGCGGCGACCGGCATCGAGCGGGAGCGGATCCGGGAGCTGGAGTCGTTCGGGCTGGTCTGCTCGCACGGCCCCGAGGCCGCCCCCTACTACGACGGTGACGACTACATCGTCCTGTCGATCGTGAAGGACCTGTTCCGCTACGGCGTCGAGCCCCGTCACCTCACGATGTACAAGCACTTCGCGGAGCGCGAGTCCTCGTTCTTCGAGACGATCGTCATGCCGCAGCTCCGCCAGCGGAACCCCGAGGCCCGGAAGGCGGCGGCGGTGTCGCTGACCGAGCTCGCGAAGGCCTCACGCAAGCTCAAGCAGGCGCTGCTGCGGGTGAACCTCCGCCAGCACCTCGCCGGCTGACCGAGGCGGTGGCTCCGACGGACCGGCGGCGGGGGAGCCGATCCGCGCGCGGCGCCCGTCGGACCGGCCACGTCTTCGCGGCCGCCACGCTGCTCGTGGCGTTGGCAGGCGTCGCGGTGATCCCCTCGGTGGGCCGGGCGCAGTCCGTCGCGCCACCGCCGCCCACGCCGGTGCCGGTCCCCGGCGGGAGCACGTCGCCCTCGCCGTTCCCGAGCGTCCTGCACACGCCGCCGGTGGGCCTTCCTCCGCCGACGATCGACGCGGGCTCGGCCCTCCTGGTCGACCTCGACACCGGCCGTGCCCTGTTCGCGCTCGACCCGGCCGAGCGCCGACCGGTCGCCAGCCTGACGAAGATCATGACCGCGTACGTCGTCATGGCGCGGACGTCGCCGATCGACGTGGTCACGGTGAGCGAGGAGGCGGCGAGCGGCCGGGTCCCCGGGATCTCCAGCCTCGGTCTCGTCGCGGGGGAGCAGATCGAGGTGGGGGAGCTCCTGTACGCCCTGCTCCTGCAGTCGGCGAACGATGCGGCGGTCGCGCTCGCCGAGCACGTCGGTGGCACCGTGGAGGGATTCGTCGAGATCATGAACCGGACCGCGATCCGCCTCGGCATGTCGCGCACGAGGTTCGCCTCGCCCAACGGGCTCGACGACGCCGGCTCCTCGACAGCCCGCGATCTCGCGCGCCTGTCCCGAGCGGCGTACGGCCTGCCCGGCTTCGCGGAGATCGTCGCGACGCGGACGCACACGATCCCCGGACCCGACGGCGAGCCGCGGATCGTCCAGAACCGCAACGCGTTGCTGTGGCTGTATCCGGGCGCGGTCGGCGTGAAGACCGGCTTCACGAGCGCCGCCGGGTTCTGCATCGTCGGGGCTGCCGAACGCGAGGACGAGCGGCTCCTCGCGGTCGTGCTGGGGGAGACCGACGAGGCCTTCTCGGAGGCCGCCGCGCTGTTGAACCACGGCTTCGCCGCGTTCGAGCGGCGGATCGTGATCGAGGAGGGGCGCTCGCTCGGCACGGTCCGGATCGACGGGCGCGAGGTCCCCGTGGCCTCCGGAGCGGCCCTCGAGGCCCTCGTGCCGGTCGAGGGGAACGTGCGGCGGGTCGTCGTGGTCGACTCCGGCGTGCGCTACCCGCCCGGACGCGGTCAGGCGATCGGCCGGGTAGTGGTCTCCTCGCCCGACGGCCTCGTGCTCGGGGAGGTCCCGCTCGTGGTCACGGACGTGCCACCCCCGCCACCGCTCGAGGACGGCGGGACGTGGTGGAGCCGGGCCTTCGGCGCCCTGGCCGACGCGGCGGCGGGTCTGATGGACGCGCTCTTCTCGTGAGCGCCGCCACCACCGCCCGAAAGCGGGTAGCATCGCCGCCAGATGTCGGACGTCGCCACCGTGCTCTTCGAGCGCGAGGACATCCGCCGTCGGATCGAGGAGCTTGGCCGCACCATCACCGGGGACTATGAGGGGCGCGCGCCCGTCCTGATCTCGGTCCTCAAGGGCGGCTCGATGTTCCTCGCGGACCTGGTCCGGACGATCGCCCTGCCCGTCTCGATCGACTACATGTCGCTCTCGCGCTACGGCGATGCGACGGAGTCGATGGGGCGCGTGCGGATCGTCAAGGACCTGGACGACGACATCGGCGGCCGCGACGTGATCGTCGTCGAGGACATCGTCGACACGGGACTGACGCTCGGGTACCTGATCTCGGTGCTCGAATCGCGGAACCCGTCGTCGGTGCAGGTGTGCGCGTTGTTGGACAAGGCGGCGCGGCGCATCGCCCCGCTGGAGATCCGCTACCGAGGGTTCGAATGCCCGGACGTGTTCGTCGTCGGGTACGGGTTGGACTTCCGTGAGCGGTACCGGAACATCCCCGATATCCTTGCGGTGCAAGATCTCGCGGCACTGGAGGACGCTCCCGATGCGCTCGATGCCTACCTGCCGGAGGCCCCTGCGACGTCCTAGGTTGCCCGACTCCTGGGCGGGGTGTACGGTCGCTCACGGTGCCATGTTGATCGAGATGACGCTCGCGGGGGTGCGCGTCGAGCTCCCCACGAACTCCCCGATCGTGCTGCTGCGGGAGGCGACGGGGGAGCGGTTCCTCCCGATCTGGATCGGTCAGCCGGAGGCTTCGGCGATCGCTCTCGTGCTGCAGGGCATCGTCACGCCGCGCCCGATGACGCACGACCTGCTCAAGAACATCCTCGAGGAGATGGCCGTCCAGGTCGACAGCATCGTGATCTCGGAGCTGCGCGACGGCACGTTCTACGCCCTGATCAACATGCAGCGCAACGGGAGCACGTACGAGGTCTCCTCGCGCCCGTCCGATGCCATCGCGCTCGCGGTGCGGCTGGGATGCAAGATCTTCGCGAACGAGGAGGTGCTCTCGGAGGCGTCGATCCTGATCCCGAACGAGGGCGAGGAGGACGAGGAGGTCGAGAAGTTCCGCGAGTTCCTCGAGAGCGTGAACCCCGAGGACTTCCAGTAGCCGGTCCTCAGCCGTAGAAGAGCTCGGTGACCCAGAACGAGTCCCGGCCGCACAGGTTGCGCTCGTCCGCCCGGATCACCCCGATGCCGACCCTGCGGAGGTCCGGGTGCAGGATGATGTCCCGGTGGACCTGCGAGTCCATGAGTGCGCGATGGAGGGCCCGGAGGGTGTCGTCGCAGCCCACGGCGGCCGCGCCGAGGTGCTCGTACGGGTAGGGGGACAGGATCTCCTCGAGGTTCGGGGGGTCGAAGATGCGATCTTGGCGGAGCATCTTCCTCGTGTGTCGCTCGGCGTCCTCGGACAGGGCGGGGTTGAGCTTGAGGACGCGGAGGTCGTGGCGCTCCCGGCTCTCGTTGATGAGGTCGAGCATCCGGGCTCGCGCCCCCGGTCCCGCGCTGGCACCGGGCGCCCCGACCACCCCGAGCAGGAGGATCGCGGTCGTGACGAGGACGACGAGGCCGCGTCGGCGCGGCGCGGCGGGGCGGAGAGCAGGCATCCCGTACCTCCCGGGGTCGTGGATCCGGGCACCCTACCCGGCCTCCCGCGCCCCGTCATCCGGATGATTGACACGGCCCGGACCGCCGCCTAGCCTGGGCGACGCCCACGTAATTACGGAGTTGTCATGGCTGAGCAGGGATACCGCGTGCCCGAGGTCACGAAGATCGTCGGGATCAGCTACCGCCAGCTCGACTACTGGGCCCGGACCGGGCTCGTCCGACCCTCGGTGAAGGACGCCCAGGGCTCCGGGACCCAGCGGCTCTACTCGTTCCAGGATCTCGCGGTGCTGAAGCTCATCAAGCGCATGCTCGACAGCGGCGTCAACCTCCAGCAGATCCGCAAGGCGATGGCCACGCTCCGGGACCTCAAGGAGCCGGCCCTGGGGACGACCCTGGTATCGGACGGGAACCGTATCTACCAGGTGGAGTCCCCCGAAGCGGTCGTCGACCTGCTGGCGAGCGGGCAGGGGGTCTTCGCGATCGCCGTGGACAAGGTATGGACGGATCTGGAGGGGACCCTGGCCAAGGGCGGCCGGAAGAGGGGCCGCGGCACCCGCGCGGCAGGAGGCGCGTGAGCGAGAGCGCCACGGCGGCCTCGCCGCCGGCCCTGAGGAGCGACACCGTCCGGTTCGCGCATGCCAGCGAGCGCCAGTTCGCGCAGCTGCTCGACTTCTCCCAGATCGACTGGGAGTACGAGCCGCGGTCCTTCGATCTCGAGTGGGATCGCGAGGGGAGCGTCGTGCAGCGCTTCACGCCCGACTTCTACCTGCCGCTCTACGACCTCTACATCGAGATCACGACGCTGAACCAGAAGCTCGTCACGAAGAAGAACCGCAAGGTCCGGCGGCTTCGCGAGCTCTACCCGGGCGTCAACTGCAAGATCTTCTACCAGCGCGACTACCTGTCCCTGGTCTCGAAGTACGGCCTGGAGGACGTCTCGGGCTGACCCCGCGCTCGGGACCGTGCGGGGACCTCGGCCGGAACGGCTACACTGCCCCCTCGGGATGAGGTTCGCGCCGCATACCGACGACGACGTCCGCGGGATGCTGGAGACGATCGGGCTCGGCAGCCTGGACGAGCTGTTCCGGCAGATCCCGCCGTCCGTCCGTCTCGACCGCCCCCTGGCGCTGCCCGAGGGGGTCTCCGAGATGGAGATCCTCGCCGATCTGGGGGCGCTCGCCGCCCGCAACCGCAGCGCCGCGGACCTCGTCTGCTTCGCCGGAGCGGGCGCGTACGACCACTACGTGCCGGCCGTCGTCTGGGCGCTCGCGGGGCGCTCGGAGTTCTACACCTCCTACACGCCGTACCAACCGGAGCTCTCCCAGGGGGTGCTCCAGGCGCTGTTCGAGTACCAGTCGATGATCTGCGAGCTCACCGGGCTCGAGGTGTCGAACGCGTCGCTGTACGACGGCGCCACCGCGCTCGCCGAGGCCGTGAACCTGGCGCGATCGGCGCCCGGACGCAACCGGGTGCTCGTGAGCTCCGCCGTCGACCCGCGCGCCGTCGAGACCCTGCGGACCTACGGCAGGGGGGCGGGCTACGAGCCCGAGCTGTTCGAGGTGTCCGAGGGGCGAGGCGGGACGCCCGAGCTCGCGTCGAACGTGGCCTGCGTGATCGTGCAGCATCCGAACGCGTACGGGCTGCTCGAGCCCGCGAGGGAGCTGTTCGACGCGGCGCGGGCGGCCGGCGCCCGGGCGATCCAGGTCTTCGATCCCCTGTCCCTCGGCGTGCTCGCTCCGCCGGGCGAGCTCGGCGCCGACATCGCGGTCGCGGAGGGCCAGCCGCTCGGCAACCACCTGAACTTCGGCGGTCCCTACCTCGGCGTCATCGCCACCCGCCAGGAGGACGTGCGCCACCTGCCGGGCCGGATCGTGGGGGAGACGCTCGACCTCGACGGCCGGGTCGGCTACGTCCTCACGCTGCAGGCCCGCGAACAGCACATCCGGCGCGAGAAGGCCACCAGCAACATCTGCACGAACCAGTCGCTGATGGCGATCGCGGCCACCGTGTACCTCGGCTGGCTCGGGCCGCAGGGGCTCGAGGAGCTCGGGCGCGCCTGCGCGGCCAAGGCCGCCTACGCGGCCGAGCGCCTGACCGAGGTGCCCGGCGTCGAGCTGCTGTTCCCCGGGGCTCCGTTCTTCAAGGAGTTCGCGCTCCGGCTGCCCCGTCCCGCCGCCGAGGTCCTCGAGGGGACGATCGAGCGGGGCTACCTCGCGGGCGTGCCGCTGCCGGACGCCGAGGGTCACGGGCTGCTCGTCGCGGTCACCGAGCGGCGGACGCGGGAGGAGATCGACGGGCTCGCCCGCGCGTTGAAGGAGGCGCTCGGATGATCCCCGAGGTGCCGACGCCTGAGGCCACCGCGACGGGGGCGCCGGTCCGCACGCAGGGGCCGATCGAGCGCCAGGGGACGATCATGGACCTCTCGCGTCCGGGCCGGCGCGCCTTCAGCCTCCCGCTGCTGGACGTCCCCGAGACCTCGGTGCCGGAGGGATTCGAGCGGCAGCGCCCCGCCGCGTTGCCGGAGGTCGCCGAGCGCGACCTGGTGAGCCACTACACGCGGCTCTCGCAACGCAACTACGGCGTGGACACCGGCGTGTACCCGCTCGGGTCGTGCTCGATGAAGTACAACCCGAAGATCGCGGAGGCCGTCTCGCAGCTCCCGGGCTTCCAGCGGCTGCACCCGTTGCAGCCGGACGCCACGGTCCAGGGCGCCCTGCAGCTCCTGTGGGACCTCGAGCGCGCGCTCGGCGAGATCACCGGGATGGCGCGCGCGACGCTGCAGCCGCCCGCGGGCGCCTGCGGCGAGCTGACCGGCCTGCTGATCATGCGCGCGCACCACGCGAAGGCCGGGGACCCGAGGAAGAAGGTCGCGATCCCCGACTCGTCGCACGGGACGAACCCCGCCAGCGTCCGCTTGGCGGGCTACGAGGCGATCCACATCCCGAGCGACGCGCGCGGGCTGGTCGACGTGAGCGCGCTCGAGAAGCTCGTCGACGAGGACGTCGCCGGGCTGATGCTCACGAACCCGAACACCCTCGGCTTGTTCGAGGAGGAGATCGAGCGGATCACCGAGGTGGTCCACGGCGTCGGCGGGCTCGTCTACTACGACGGCGCGAACCTGAACGCGATCCTCGGTCGGTGCCGTCCGGGGGACATGGGGTTCGACATCGTCCACATCAACACGCACAAGACGTTCGCGACCCCGCACGGTGGGGGAGGGCCGGGCGCCGGGCCGGTGGGCGTCACGGACACGCTCGTGCCGTACCTGCCCGTCCCACGGGTCGCTCGTGACGACGTGACCGGCGCCTTCCGGCTCGACGAGGACGAGCCGGACTCGATCGGCCGGATGCACGGCTTCCTCGGGAACTTCGGCGTCCTGGTCCGTGCGTACGCGTACGTGTTCCTGCATGGGCGCGAGGGCCTGACGGAGGTCGCCGAGCGCGCCGTCCTGAACGCGAACTACCTGGCCGCCCGGGTGAAGGACGTGTTCCCGCTCGAATACCCGGACGGCCGGCCGATGCACGAGTTCGTCGCCACCGCGCGCCGCCTGAAGGAGGAGACCGGGATCCGCGCGATGGACGTCGCCAAGCGCGTGATCGACCTCGGCTATCACCCGTCGACCGTCTACTTCCCGCTCGTGGTCGAGGAGGCGATGATGGTGGAGCCGACCGAGACCGAGACGAAGGAGACGCTCGACGGGCTCGCGGACGCGCTGCGCCGGGCCCATCGCGAGGCGCACGAGGATCCCGACCTCCTGCACGACGCCCCCGTCACGACGCCGGTCCGCCGGCTCGACGAGGCGCGCGCCGCTCGCCACCTCAAGCTGCGCTGGTAGTCCTGCGTCGCGCCCGACATCGGCCGTTGGGCCTGCGGCGACCGGCGCGCGCCGACTAGTCATCCCGGGCCATCTCGTGCTCAAGACCGGCCGTGGAGCGACCGATACCTGCGGTGGCAAGAACGGACGGGTCGGTCCCGAACAGGCAAACCGCCGGTGACGGCGGGACGCAAAGCGCCGGGCCTCCTGGAGGGGAGGCGGCCGGGCTGCCGAAGGACCCGAGCCTCGACGGGCTCGGTCCCCACGGGACCCGAGGGTCGGGAGGCTCGAGATGCTCCTTCTCTCCGACGGCCGGAAGCTGCGAGGTGCGCTCGCCCTCGCGCTCACCGGGCTGATCGTGCTCGGGGTGGGTGGCGTCCGGACGGATGCGGACGCCGATGAGCGGGTCGGACGCCGGCGTCAGATGCTGGCGCTCACGAACGAGGACCGGGAACAGCGCGAGCGCGACGAGCTCGCGTTCGCGGCACGGCTCTCACGCTACGCGAAGCGGCACAGCCAGGCCATGGCGGACGCTGGGCAGATCTTCCACTCCGACGCCGACGACATCCGCGCGGCGCTCGAGGGCTACCGCTGGTCGCTCGCGGGGGAGAACGTCGGCGTGGGGACCACGCTCGACGGGCTCCAGTCGGCGTTCATGCACAGCAAGCTCCACCGGGAGAACATCCTGCGGACGACGTTCGAGCACGCGGCGGTCGGCGTCGTGCGGACGAACGGCCACCTCTGGGTGACCGTGATCTTCTACGGGTAGCCCGGCAACGACGAAGGCCCCGGACCGAGATCCGGGGCCTTCGCGTCTGCCGTGTGCGGGGTCCCGACCGATGGGGCCGGGACCTCGACGGTCCTCCCGACCTATGGCTCGATCGACGTGCGACGACGGTAGCCGGCGAACAGGAGACCGCTCCCGAGGATCAGGAGCGCGATCGCGGCGAAGCCCATCATGACCGCCGTCTCGCTCGCCCCCGTGAAGGCCGTGCCGTCCGGGGGTGTCACGGTGGGCGGCGGCGGCGTGACGGTCTCACCACCGACGCAGTCGACGTCGGTCTCCACCGGGTCGCTGTCCTCCGACTCGGTCGTCCCGCCCTCGGTCCACTCCACGGTCGCCGAGTTCTCGACGTCCGGACACGCGTCGTCGGTCGCCGTGACGGTGATCGTGATCGTGACGGACGCGCCCGCGGCGAGGTCGCCGACCTGGCAGGTGACGTCCTGGCCGGACGTGGAGCAACCGGGGCCGTTCACGTCGGTGATCGTCAGGCCGGACGGGACCCGGTCGGTCACGACGACGTCCTCCGCCGTTCCGTCACCGGTGTTCGTGACGGTGATCGTGTAGGTGAACGACTCGCCCGACTCCACGCCGGCGTTCGGAGCGTTCGAGCTCTTCTCGATCGAGACGTCCGGATCCGGGGTCGGCGAAGGGCTGGGGCTCGGGGTCGGCGAAGGGCTGGGGCTCGGGCTCGGCGAAGGGCTCGGTGAAGGGCTCGGGCTGGGGGAGGGGCTCGGGCTCGGCGACGGGCTCGGTGAAGGGCTCGGGCTCGGCGACGGGCTCGGACTCGGCGATGGACTGGGTGAGGGGCTCGGGCTGGGCGTGGGGCACGCCTCCTGGGCGGGCACCGTCACCTGGTCGGAGTCCAGGAGGCGGCCGCTGCTGTCCAGCCACGTGAACGCCACCGTGTGGCTCACGCTCGGGTCGACGGTGGCCGACCCGCTGCCGCTCGTCGACGACGTCGGGCCCGAACGGACCACGGTGCCGTCGATCGTGACCGTCACCGTGTCGCCGAGCGGATCGCTGGACAGTGTGAAGCTCCACGACAGGAGCCCCTCACAGTCCATCGACGCCGATCCGACGAGGTTCTTCGTGTCGGGCTGGAGCAGCGCCCTCGCTCCGGCCCCGGTCGCGGCCACGAGGCCGACGATCAAGAGGAGGGGAACGACCGCGAAGGCCACCGCAACGCGGCCCGCGTTCCTCGAGCGCCTACGGTTGTTGGTGCTGCCTCGCATCTGCGACCTCCCGACCCCGTGGGTCCCGCGCTAGGACATCGGAGGGACAGGACCGTCCCACGCCGGCCCTAGTGTACGGCGTTCGGCATCGTAGGCCATCGGTCCAAAGGCGGCATCGGGTTCATCCGTTCGAGTTAGGGAAACGGGCAGCTCGAGGCACGATCCGAGATCCCGCAGGCTGGCGCTGGCGCCCTGGGGGAGGGTTGGTTGAGGGGTAAGGGGTGAGGTGAGGAAAGTGGACTTGTCATAACGTACATTCTCGGCGCGCCTACGACGGGAGCTTCCGCCCGTGCGGACGTGGGCGGAAGCGCTCGCGCAGGCCCCAGATCGTGACCAGCCAGAGCGCCTCGAGCACGATCCGGCGGCTGATCTTCGAACGGCCGTGCGCCCGCTCCCGGAACGAGATCGGCGCCTCGGCGATCGTGTACCCGGCGTCGTGGGCACGGAAGACGAGCTCCACCTGGAAGCCGTAGCCGTCGGAGCGGATCGGGGTGCGGGTGATGTCCTCGAGCGCGGCCCTGCGGTACGCCCGGAAGCCGCTCGTGGCGTCGTGGACCTCCAGGCCCAGGCAGAACCTCGCGTAGGCGTTGCCGCCTCGGGACAGGGCGAGGCGGGCGCGGCTCCAGTTCGTGACCGAGCCACCGGGCACGTACCGGCTCCCCACCACGAGGTGGGCACCCGCGGCGGCCTCCAGCAGGCGCGGGAGCTCCTCGGGTCGGTGCGACAGGTCCGCGTCCATCTCGACCACCAGGTCGTAGCCCTCCGCGATCGCCCGCTCGAACCCGACCGCGTAAGCGCTCGCGAGCCCGGACTTCCGATCGCGTTGGACCAGCCGGATCCGTGCATCGGCCGCGGCCCGCTCCCGGACGACCTCGCCGGTCCCGTCGGGCGACCCGTCGTCGACCACGAGCACGTCGATCCGGTGCGGCAGCGACAGGACGCCGTCCAGCACCTGCTCCACGGTCGCGCGCTCGTCGTAGGTGGGCAGGACCACCAGGGCTCTCGGGTCCTCGGGCAGCGACTCGAGGGGCCGCGAGGGGCCGACGCGGCGCCGGGGCAGAGCCACCAGGACGAGGACCAGCGCCAGGCTCGCCCAGGCCGTGAGGTCCCCGATGCGGGAGGAGATCGTGCGCCGGGTGGAGCTCTCGATCGTGGCGCGCATCACCGCAGGCTCGAACAGCTCCCGCCGGTCCACGATCGCGCCGTCCGGATCGATGAACGCGCTGATGCCCGAGACGGCGGCATGGACGACCCACCTGCCGTTCTCGACGGCTCGGAGCCGGCTCATCTGCAGGTGCTGCTCGGAGGCGGCGGTGCGCTCGTAGGACGCGTTGTTGATCGTCACGACGAGGAAGCCCGCACCCTGGTCGACCATCGCGCGAGGGATCGCCGGGAAGCTGTTCTCGTAGCAGATCGGCGTCCCGAACGGGGGGAGGCCTTCGATGTTCAGGTTCTCCACCCGCTCCCCCGGCACCCGGTCGACGGCGACCTGGTCGATCGCGTCGATCGGCCCCTCCAGGAGGCGCCGCCACGGGACGTACTCGCCGAACGGCACGAGGCGGACCTTGTCGTAGCGGTCGACCACCACGCCGTCGCCGTCGAACGCGAGCGTCGACGTCCGCTGCCCGCCGTCGGGGTCGTTCACGACCGCCCCGGCGACCGTCGGAGCCCCCACCTCCGCGATCGCGCCGGAGACCAGGGCGAACGTCCCCGGGTCCTCGAGGGCGCCGGGGTCCAGGGCGCCCTCGCCCCAGATCGCGAGGTCCGGAGGATCAGCCGCGAGCGTGAGGTGCTGCTCGACGTTCAGGCCCGCCACCGCCAGGTCCTCCTGGACGCCGCCGAGGTGCTCCACGCTCTCGACGTCGACCTGGACGGCCGCGACGTCCAGGACCGGTCCGTCCGGGGCCGGCACCGAGATGAGCGCCGGCGCGGCGAGCAGCGCGAGCGCGACGAGCCCGTACCCGACCGGGGAGCCGCGCGCCCCCCTCCCCCACCGTTCGAGCCCGAGCAGCAGGAGCCCCGCGACCAGCAGGACGAGGAAGGACAGGCCCCAGACGCCGGTGACGGCCGCGAGCGGCAGCGTCGGCGCGTCGACCTGCGTGACACCGAGCTGGCCCCACGCGAAGCCGCCCAGCGGGAAGGCGCCGCGCACCCACTCCAGCACCGTCCAGAGGGCCGCCAGCCCGATCGTCGACAGCACCGGTCGCTCCGGGCGCCAGACGGCCGGCGCCAGGGCGCCGAACAGCGCCACGTACCCCCCGGACATCAGGACCAGCGCCGCGAACCCCAGCTCCCCGAAGAGCAGGATCCAGTACAGGAGTGCGCCGAAGTAGCAGACGCCGAACACGAACCCGATGAGGGCCCCTCGGGCGGGTCGCGCCGCGCGCAGGAGCCACAGGAGCGGGATCGGGGCGACGTAGGCGATCGGCCACCACGCCGCGGGAGGCAGGGACAGGGACTGGAGCGCGCCCGCGAGGGCGGCCACGAGCAGCGCCAGCGGAAGGCGCGTGCGCAGGGGACTCAGGCGCAGTCCCGGCAGAGCATCTTCGCCTTGTCCTTCAGCTGGCTGCGATGCTTCACCAGGTAACACTTCTTGCATATGAACTCGGTGGGCTGTGGCGGCACGACCTTGACCGCGAGCGGCTCCAGACGCTCCTCGCGGGTGAGGTTCAGGACGGAGTCGTCCTCCTCCTCGGCCTCCTCCCGGGCCTCCTGCTTGACCAGGATGTCCTGGATCGACTCCACGTCCTCGTCGGCCGCCGGGGGTGCCGAGGCCGGGGCCGGGGCGTCGGCGCCGCTCTCATCGCCGTCCTCGCCCTCGTCGACCTCCTCGCTCAGCTCCTCGTCCTCGAGCGTTCCGTCGGCGTCTTCCACTCGGTCCCCTCCTCGGCCGGGGGATTCTACTGCCGGGCTCGTGCCTGGCAAGGGTCCCTGGCCTGAACCGAGACGTCCCACCCGTGCATTCCCGGGCGGAGCGCGCGAAGGCGACGCGAGGGGTCGTCGGATGCAGACGGGAAAGGAGAGGACCCGAGTGGCCTTTGGGGCCGCGGCGCCGGGGCGCCGCGTTCTCTACTCAGCCTCTCGGGTCCTCCGTGCGCCCCCGCCGGAGCGGTGACGCACGAGGCAAGCTACGCCCGGCGGCGGGCGGCTGTCAAATCACCTGCTGACCGGCCGGTCACGCGGCGTAGACGTCGCGGCCGAGGCTGACGGTCAGGATCGGGAACGTCCCCTTCAGATCGTCCACCTCGAGCGGATCGACGTCGTAGGCGGCGAAGTCGGCGTGCTTGCCCGGTTCCAGCGTGCCCTTCTTGTCCTCCTGGTGGGCGAGGCGGGCGCTCCCCGTCGTGCACACGCGGATCGCCTCCTCGCGCGTGAGCCGCTGGGCCGGGTCGTGGTGGTGCTCGAACGCCGCGAGCGCGACCATCGGATCGACGGTCGTGATGGGGGTGTCCGATCCGGCTCCGACCTCGAGCCCCCGGTCCAGGAGGTCACGGAAGGCGTTCATGCCGGCGGCGCGATCCCACCCGAGGCCCTGCTCGTACAGGCCCCCCGGGAAGCCCCACTCGGCGTCGAACGTCGGCTGCACGCTGATCCCGAGGCCGAGGGCGGCGGCCCGCTCCATCACGGAGGGCTCAGCCATCTCGAAGTGCTCGACCCGATGGCGGCGCGCGCGGAAGTGGCGGCGACCGCGGGAGTCGAGCATCTGGTAGACCCGCTCCCAGGTCGAGACCACCTGCTCGATCGCCGCGTCCCCGATCGCATGGACCCCGACCTGCAGGCCGGCGAGGTGGCCGTCGTGGAAGAAGGTCGCGAGCGCGTCGTCCTCGAAGTACGCGACGCCGTGCTCGCCGGCATCCGCGTAGGGCCGGGACACGGACGCCGTCCGCGCGCCGATCGAGCCGTCGACGGGCAGGTCGCCGCCGATCCGGCGCAGGCCGAGGTCCATCACCTGCGGGATGTCGGTCGTCGCCACGTACGTCACGACGTCCACCGGCAGCCGGGAGCGATGCCCGAGCAGGATCTCGAGGTCGCGGATCCCGCGCTCGTGCGGCATGGACATCTCGTGGATCGTCGTCACGCCGTGCGAGACCGCCAGGCTCGCCGCCGCGAGCTGGAGCTCCTCGACGTCGCGCTCGGCCAGGTGCGTGGAGAACCAGCGGCGGAGCGCCGCGTTCGCCTCGCGCGTCACCCGCCCCGTGGGCGAGCCGGCGTCGTTGACCTCGACGCCGTCGCGGTCGAGCACGCCCGACTCCTTCAGCGCCCCCGTGTTCGCGAGGGTCAGGTGGCCGTCCACGCGGACGACCGCCAGCGGTCGCTCGCAGGCGGCGTCGAGCTCGTCGAGCGTCGGCAGCGTCCGGTCCGCCCACAGGGACTCGTCCCACCCGTGGACGAGCACCGGCCCTGCGTGCCGGGCCACCACGCCCCGCACGATCTCGAGGAGGTCGGCCGCCGAGCGGGCCGTCCCGAGCTCGGGCGCCTGCGCGTGGACCCCCGTCCCCGTGAGGTGGACGTGGGTGTCCACGAACCCGGGCACGATCGTCGCCCCCGGGAGGTCGACGACGCGATCGGCGTCGGGGGGATCGCCCGTCCCCACGCGCTGCACGTGGCGCCCGTCGACGAGCAGCCACTCCCCCGTCCTCGGGTAGGACAGGGTGTGCACGCGCGACGCGCGGAACAGGGTGCGCATGGCAGCGCGAGCTTAGCCGACCGGGGTCCGCCCCCTCGCGATCGACACGGTGCCGGTTCCCGAGAGCGACCGCGGATCCGGGACGACGCGCGTCTTGCGCTCGTTCAGCTCGAGGCCGGCCGCGGCCAGCGTCTCGCGCACGATGGCCAGCACGGCCGCGGCGGCGTCGAGATCCGGCGGGACGGCCACGACGTCGTCGACCCAGCGCAGGTGCGGGACGTGCGCGTCGGCGAGCGCCCCGTCCAGGCGCGCCAGGACGGCGTTCGCGAGGACGGCCGACGCGCCGGGCCCCACCGGGAGCCCCGAAACCCCTCGTCCACGGAGGGAGCGCAGGAACCGGGCCACGCCGTCGGCCGCCGGCGCCGCGCAGCCGAGCCCGAGGAGCGAGGCCCGCACGACCTCCGGTCGGATCGTCGCGTAGCAGTCGCGGACGTCCGCGAACACGAGGCACGGGGCCCGTCGCGCCATGGCCGCCAACCGGGTCGCGAACGCCGCGCGCTCCGTGCGCCACGGCGCGAGCGCGACCACGGGCGGGCTCACCGAGGCGAACGCCAGCCGGTTCGCCGCGACCGTCGGCGCGAGCCCGGCCTCCACCCGGTGTGCGACCGCGGCGACGAGCGCCGTGTAGCGGCTCGCGAGCGCCGGATGCAGCTGCGTCAGGACCCTCGCCCGGGCGGTCTCCGTCCGCGACGCGGTGTCGCGGCGGATCGCGGGACGTTCGACCACGGCCCCCTCGCTCCCTCGCGCCCGGGAGAGGTGGGTCGCGCCCCGGTTCTACCCCGGCCCGCGGTCGTGGGGGAATCGCCCGTCGAGGGGTTCGTCGCGTAGGCCGGCCCGGACCTCGGGCTCGGCCGGTCGGGGCGCGGCGTACGATAGCCGGGTGCTCGACGAGCGCGACCTCGAGATCATCGCGGCGCTGCAGGAGGACGCCCGGGCGACCTATGCGGACGTGGGGCGGCGCGTCGGTCTCGCGGCGTCGTCGGTCCACGAGCGGGTTCGCAAGCTGGAGGCCCTCGGCGCGATCCGCGGCTACCGCGCGGTCGTCGATCCCGAGTCGCTCGGACTGTTCGTGACGGCGTTCGTCGCGGTCACGCCGCTGGACCCCACCCAGCCCGACGACCTGCCCGATCGCGTCCGCGACTTCCCCGAGGTGGAGGACTGCTTCAGCGTCGCCGGCGAGGCCAACTACATCCTCAAGGTGCGCACGAAGACGACAGGGGCGCTCGAGGACCTGATCCGGCGCCTCCGCGAGAAGGGCGAGGTCCAGACCCGCACGACGATCGCGCTGTCGATCCCGTTCGAGGGCCGCCCCGTCCGCGGCTGAGCGCGCCTACAGGGGTCCGGACGCCGTGTCGATACCCGGAGCACCCATGGGTTCCCTTCCGGGCACAACCATCCATAATGGTTGGATGTCCCGTCGGCGCTCCCTGCGCGTCGTCCTCGCCGGGGCCCTGGCCGCCTCGATCGCCGCCTCGTGCGCGGGCCCCTCGCACGAGTACGTCCGCAACACATCGCTCCGGACGGCCTTCAAGGTCCCCGCGGAGTGGACCCTGTTCGACAAGCAGGCCGTGCTCGGGATCCCGCCGGGACCGCAGGCATCGACCCCCGACCCCATCAAGTGGCTCGTGGGGATCGACGGCGACCCCGCACCGACGGTGGCCCACATCCTCGACCCGAGCTCGCTGAACACCGAGCATCCGCACGGGATCGCGCTCGTCCAGGACCTCAGCTTCAACGATCGCGATCAGGCCAGCTTCATGGCCCTGCGCGACTACCTCTTCCCGGTCACCGCACTGATCCAGGACCCGAACAGCGCGCAGGTCGTGGCGTACGACGACCGGATCGACCGCGACGGGATCCGGGGCGTGCACGTCGTCTTCCAGTTCCGGGCGAGCGCGCTCGCCAGCGCGCAGGCGGCCGCGGCGGCGGCCGGGACCGCGGCCGAGGACGTCCAGCGGGCGCTCCTCGGCGGCGCCGGCGCGGCGCTGCTGAGCCCGGACTACGTGACCGTGGACCAGATGGTCCTCGTGGACGCCGAAACGAGCCGCGTGTACTACCTCGCGGTCCTCTGCAGCGCCGAGTGCTTCAACCGCAACCGATCGGACATCGAAGCGATCGTCGACTCCTGGACGGTGTTGCCATGAAGAAGCGAACGAACGTCTCGATCGCGCAGAGCATCGACCGCCCTTCGCGGCCGCGGCCGTCCGAGCGCGAGACCCGTGCCCCGTCCAACGGGTGGGATCGCGTGAAGTTCCTGGTCCTGCTCGGCTTCCTGTGGGTGTGCGGGCTCGCGATCGTCTGGACGACGACGGTGCATCCGCTCGGCGGCTCGATGGCCGAGGCGGTCCGGATCGCGCTCCGCGACTACGCCTGGATCCTCGTCCTGATGGGGCTCGAGACCGTCCGGCAGGTCCACTACTGGGTGCAGGAGCGGTCGAAGCGGTACTACGCGTTCTGGCAGAAGCGCGTCTTCGGGGGCATGTCCCGCCGGCTCGGCCGGATGGACGACTGGACCCGCTACCGGGTCTCGCGGGCCTTCAAGTACGCCATCGTGCTCTTCGCCCTCAGCGTGTTCCTCGGCCGGATCTTCAAGACCGACCCCGTGTGGCTCGGCATCGTCGACGCGCCGAGCCGGCTGGTGGTGGCGCTCCCCTTCATCCTGCAGCTCGCGTTCGCCTTCGTCTTCGTCATGGTGCAGTTCATCGGGCTGTTCTGGTTCCTGTCCCGAGGCGGCATCGACACGATCCAGCCCGACGAGATCGAGACGCGCTTCGACGACGTGAAGGGGCAGGATGCCGCGCTGAACCAGCTCCGGGAGACGCTCGTGTTCCTCGAGAATCCCGACGCGATCGAGGAGAAGGGTGGCTACGTCCCCGGCGGGATCCTGCTGTGGGGGCCACCTGGGACCGGCAAGACCCTGATGGCGCAGGCGATCGCGGGCGAGACGGGGAAGCCGTTCGTGGCCGTGGAACCGGCCGCGTTCATCAACATGTTCATGGGCGTGGGCGCGCTGAAGGTCAAGGGCCTGTACCGCAAGCTCCGCCGGCTCGCGCTCCGCTACGGCGGGGTGCTCGTCTTCTTCGACGAGGCGGACTCCCTCGGCAACCGGGGGGCGGGGGTCGCGACCGGGATCCAGCCCTCGGACAGCCCATGGACGGTCGCGCCGGCCTGCAACGGCATCGCCTACCTGTCGAGCGCCGGCCGCAACGCCGTGTTCTCCTCGGCCCTGCCGGTCGCGCCGGGCTCGCACAAGGAAGCCATCATGATGGGCGGCATGATGGGCGGGGGCGGGATGGGGACGCTGCAGGCCCTCCTGTCCGAGATGTCGGGGCTCACGAAGCCGCGGGGCCTCGTGAACCGCCTCCGGCGGCTGCTGGGCATGAAGCCGAAGCCGCCGCCCAAGTACCGGATCCTGCATATCTTCGCGACCAACATGCCCGAGTCCCTGGACCCGGCCATGCTCCGCCCGGGCCGTGTCGACCGTCAGTACAAGGTCGGCTACCCGCAGAAGGACGGCCGCCGGGCGACGTTCGAGTACTACCTCGCGAAGGTGAAGAACCTCCTCACCTCGGAGGAGGTGGATCGGCTCTCGACGATCACGCCGTACTTCTCCGGCGCCTCGATCAAGGACATCGTGAACGAGGGCCTCGTGATCGCGATCCGCGACGGCCGCGACACCGTGTCGTACTCCGACATCGTGAAGGCGAAGCAGGTCAAGCAGCACGGCCTGCCGGACGACCACGAGTACATCGAGCGGGAGCGGCACTCCGTCGCGGTCCACGAGGCCTGCCACGCCGTCACCGCCTACCGGCTCCGTCGCCACGCCGTGATCGACATGGCGACCATCGAGCGCCGGGGCGACGTCGGCGGCTTCGTCGCGTCGATCCCGCCCGAGGACCAGTTCGTGGAGTGGCGCTCGGAGCGCGAGGTCGACGTCATGACCTTCCTCGCCTCGCTCGCCGGCGAGCGCCTGTTCTTCGACGGTGACCACTCGACGGGGGTGGGCGGCGACATGCGGGGCGCCACCGCGATCACGACCCAGGCGCTCGCGTATTACGCGATGGGCGACACGATCGCGTCGAGGTCCGTGAACCTCGCCTCACTCCGCGGCGCCCAGGCGATCGAGACCGGCAGCGACCGGACCCTGTTCGACTCCGAGTTCGGCAAGGCGGTCGACGCGAAGCTCCGCGAGCTCTACGAACGCACGTGGGACCTCCTCGAGGCCAACCGGTCGGAGGTCCTGGCCGTCGGGCACGCGCTCGAGATGCACAAGACGCTCACCGGCGAGGACGTCGAGGCGATCATGGAAGCGCGCCGCGGCCCGACGGTCGACGGGCGCCCCTACGCGGACCCCGGCTTCCGTCAGATGCTGGAGAACTACCACGCGGCGGTCGTGCGCGCGCACCGGGAGCACGCGGGCGTCGCCACGAGGATCCCGGTCCCGCTCCCGCCGAGCCCGGCGGACGCGGACGAGGAGCCGGCGGCCCTCACCCCCGGCATCACGCGGACGACCGAGACGACCGAAGCGCCGAAGCGGCCGGACGTCGACCCGAGCTGACCCGCGGCCTCGCGCCGTGGGCCCCGCCGGTATCCTGGGGCGCCATGCGCCTGTTCGACTCGCTGACCCGTGAGGTGCGCGAGGTCGCCCCCGCCGACGGGGAGACCGTGAAGATCTACTCGTGCGGGCCGACGGTCTACCGCTACATCCACATCGGCAACATGCGGTCGTTCATGCTCGGCGACCTGATCCGGCGCGCCCTGCGGCTCGAGGGACGACCGGTCCGGTGGATCATGAACATCACGGACGTCGGGCACATGACCGACGACGTCTCGGACACCGGCCGGGACAAGATGGAGCTCGCCGAAGCGGACGAGGGCCTGTCGGCCGCGGCGATCGCCGAGAAGTACACGACGGCCTTCCTCCAGGACGCCGACCTGGTCGGGATCGAGCGCGCCGACGCGTACCCGCACGCCACCGAGCACATCGACGAGATGATCCGGCTGATCGGCGTCCTGATCGACAAGGGGCACGCGTACGAGGTCGACGGGACCGTCTACTACGACGTCACGACGTTCCCGAGCTACGGGAAGCTCTCGGGGAACACCCTCGACCAACTCCGGGCCGGCCACCGCCAGGAGGTGGCCGTCGATCCCGCGAAGCGGCACGCCGAGGACTTCGCGCTCTGGAAGCGGGCGGGGGCGAACCGCACCCTCCGGTGGCCGAGCCCGTGGGGGGATGGGTACCCCGGCTGGCACATCGAGTGCTCGGCGATGTCGATGCAGCACCTCGGCGAGCGCTTCGACGTGCACACGGGCGGCAACGACAACAAGTTCCCGCACCACGAGGACGAGATCGCCCAGTCCGAGGGCGCGGTCGGCCATCCGGTCGTCTCGATCTGGGTGCACGGCGGGTTCCTGCAGATGCGCGGCCAGAAGATGGCGAAGTCTGCCAGGAACATCTACCGGGTGACGGATCTCGCCGACCAGGGGATCGACCCACTCGCCTACCGGCTGCTGTGCTTCGGGACGCGGTACCGCAGCGAGATGGACTTCAGCTGGGAGGCGCTCGAGGGCCAGCACCGGCGGCTGGCCGAGCTCCGCCGGCGCGTGGCGGACTGGGGACCCCCGTCCGACCTCTCCGCGCTCTCGGAGCCCGCCCGGGCGCTCGACCGGCGCTTCCGCGAGGCCGTCGCCGACGACCTCGACCTGCCGCGAGCGCTCGTCGTGCTGAACGAGACCCTGGGCGCCGACGTCCCGGCCCCCGAGCGCTCCGCCCTCCTGGTCTCGTGGGATCGCGTGCTCGGGCTCGATCTGGAGCGGTCCCTGCGCGAGGGGTGGGAGCCGACGCCGGAGATGCGCGCGCTCGTCGATGAGCGCGACGCCGCCCGGGCGGCGAAGGACTACCCGGCGAGCGACCGGATCCGCGACCGGCTCTCGGCGATGGGCCTGGAGGTCATGGACACGCCGGAGGGGACGAGGATCCGGCCCAGACCGTAGCCGCGGGTCGCCGCCCGGCTCAGGCCACGACGGTGAGGTCGCGGGTCGCCTCGTTCAGGCGCTCGCCGCCCTCGGCGGTGACGACCACCTGGTCCTCGATCCGCACGCCGAAGCGCCCCTCGACGTAGATCCCCGGCTCGTCCGAGAACGTCATCCCCACCTCGAGCGGCGTCTCGTTGCCCTCCACGAGGTACGGGGGCTCGTGGACCTCGAGGCCGATCCCGTGCCCGGTCCGATGCAGGAACCGATCCCCGTACCCGGCCTCCTCGATGACCGCGCGCGCGGCGCGGTCCACATCCTGCGCCGCGATACCCGGCCGGACAGCGGCCCGACCCGCCGCGTTGGCATCCCGGACGAGCCCGAAGATGGTCCGGAACGTGTCGTCCGGGCCCTGGGCGTCGTCGCCGCCGGTCAGCCAGATGGTGCGCGTGATGTCCGAGCAGTAGCCCGCTCGCCGACCACCGATGTCCAGCAGCAGCGGCTCCCCCGCCCTGATCT
>DATBMU010000150.1:0-26105 GCA_036554665.1 Actinomycetota bacterium
GAAGGCCTCGTGGTCGATGTCGTGCGCTGCCGTGAGCACCCGCGCGGCCGAGATCGACAGCTCGCCCTCCTCGAGGGCGCGGCGGGTCAGCGGCATGGTCTCCAGCGCTCGGGCGACCCGCACCGACTCGCGGGCCGTCCCCCACGCGACCTGGAACCTCGCGTTGAGCCACGAGGCCGCCGACAGGTTCCCGTCGCGCTCGAACAGCCTCCGGCGCTCGATGTCCGCCAGGCGCCGGAGCCGTTCGACCTCGAGCAGCTCCAACGTGCGGTGCAGCTCCGCGAAGTCCTCCTCGACCACGGCGTCGGGCAGGTCGGCGAGGACCTCCGATCTGAGCGCCTCGACGGCCGAGCGCAACTCGCTCACACGAACCCTCCCGCCCCGAACATACGTTCGATATCGTAGCTCAGGGGTCTGACATCGACCCCACGGCGCCGAGCGTCATGCGCGCCGGCTTTGCCGTGGCCGCGATCGCCGACCAGCAGTGACAGCTGAGGAGGACGGGGTCTTCTTCATCCGGCTGACAACGGAACCCGGGCGATCGAGGACGAACGGGAGCGCGAGCGCTACATCGCGCAGCGTTGGGGCACGTAGGCTCTGCCCGGCGATCAGGCGAATCCGACCCCGCTGATAGGATTTCGACGTGATGTCCGAGACCGCTGAGACCGGCTTCGACGAGCACGCGCTCGCCTCCCTTCCGCCCGCGTCTTCCTTCATCGAGGCGATCCGCAAGCAGGCCTTCCAGGAGTTCCTCGCGCTGCCGATGCCGTCGCAGGAGACGGAGGAGTGGCGCTACACGGACGTCGAGGGGTTCGACCTGGACCTCCTCCCGTTCGCGGAGGGCGGCGGCCCGGAGGCCGTGACGCGGCACGGGGTCCTGGCCGCGGCGGGCGTCGCGGGGGAGCGGGCCGGGCTCCAGATCCAGCGGAACTCCGAGGTCATCTCGACCCGGGCCTCGGAGCACCTGGCCGAGCAGCGCGTCTGGTTCGGCGACCTGGATCGGGCCTCGACCGAGCGGCCGGAGCTCGTCGAGCCGTACCTGCACGGGCTGGTCGCGACCGACCGCTCGAAGTTCACGGCGCTGCACGCCGCCTTCCGCACGGGCGGGACGCTGCTGCACGTGCCGCGGGGGGTGCGGATCGAGCTGCCGGTCCAGTCGCTGACGTACCTGGACGCCGACGGGGCGGCCGTGTTCCCGCGGACGCTGCTCGTAGCCGAGGAGGGCTCGGACGTCACGTTCATCGACCGCTACGTGTCGCCCCCGCTCGGCCGGGCGCTGTCCGACGCGGTCGTCGAGATCTTCGCGGGTCCGGGGTCGCGGGTCCGCTACGTGGCCCTGCAGGAGTACGGAGAGGGCGTCCACCACTTGAGCGTCCAGCGCGCGCGCGTCGGCCGGGACGCCGAGGTCCGCTCCCTCGGGGTGGCCCTCGGTGCCTCGCTCGCGCGTGCCGAGGTCGAGACGGTCCTGGCCGAGGACGGCGGCTCGAGCGAGATGCTCGGCGTGTACTTCGGTGACGGGGACCAGCACATCGACCACCGGTCGATCCAGGACCACGTGGGGTCCCAGACCGCGAGCGACCTGCTCTACAAGGGCGCGATGCGCGACCGCTCGAACGCCATCTACACGGGCACGGTGATCATCGAGCAGGGCGCCCATCGCTGCGATGCGTACCAGACGAACCGCAACATCCTGCTCTCGGAGACCGCGCGGGCCCACTCGGTCCCGAACCTGGAGATCCTCACGAACGACCCGACCCGGTGCGGCCACGCGGCCAGCGTCGGCCCCGTGGGCGAGGACGAGCTCTTCTACCTGATGAGCCGGGGGATCCCCCGTCAGGAGGCCGAGCGCCTGATCGTGTTCGGGTTCTTCCAGGAGGTGCTCGACCGGGTGGGCATCCCGGAGGTGCGGGACGCCCTCGTCGCGGCGATCGAGGCCGAGCTCGAGCGGGGGCTCTGACGATGGCGCTCGAGCGGCTCTGCGGTGTTGGCGACGTCCCGGTCGGCGAGGTCCGGCGGTTCGAGCTCGAACATCGGCCGTTCGCGGTCGTGAACCTCGGCGAGGGGGGCTTCCGCGTCGTGGACGCGATCTGCTCGCACGCGCACTACTTCTTGGACGAGGGCGAGGTGGATCCGGACCTCGAGACGATCGAGTGCCCGAAGCACGGGTCGACCTTCGACCTGAACACGGGACGGCCGCGGTCGCTGCCGGCCACGCAGCCGGTCGACGTGTTCGCGGTCACGGTGGACGACGACGACGTCATGATCGAGGTGTGAGGGAGCGATGAGCGAACCTGCGACGCTGGAGATCCAGGGCCTGGAGGCCTCCGTGGAGGGCAAGCCGATCCTGAACGGGATCGACCTGGTCGTGCGCCAGGGCGAGACGCACGCGCTGATGGGCCCGAACGGCTCGGGCAAGTCGACGCTCGCGAACGTCCTGATGGGCCGCCCGGGCTACACGCTCACGGCGGGGAAGGTCCTGTTCAAGGGCGAGGACATCACGGGGCTCACCGCGGACAAGCGGGCGGAGCGCGGGCTGTTCCTCGCGATGCAGTACCCGGTGGAGATCCCCGGGGTCTCGGTCGTGAACTTCCTGCGGACGGCCTACAAGAACGTGAAGGGCGAGGAGATCAGCGCGCTCGCGTTCCGCAAGCACATGAAGGAGAAGATGAACCTGCTGGGCGTGGAGGACGCGATGGTCCAGCGCTACGTCAACCAGGGCTTCTCCGGCGGGGAGAAGAAGAAGAACGAGGTGCTGCAGCTCGCCGTGCTCGAGCCGGAGATCGCCGTGCTCGACGAGACCGACTCCGGGCTCGACATCGACTCGCTCAAGGCCGTGGCGACCGGCGTGGCGCAGCTGATCGGCCCGAACCTCGGGGTGCTGCTCATCACGCACTACCAGCGGATCCTCAACTACATCACGCCGGACTTCGTCCACGTCATGATGGACGGGCGTATCGTCAGGTCCGGCGGGAAGGAGCTCGCGCACGAGCTCGAGGCGAAGGGGTACGAGGGCATCCGGAAGGAGCTCGGCTTCGAGGAGGCCGTGAGCGCGACGTGACGCCGAAGGGGGCCCAGCGATGTCGGTGACCGAGCAGCGGTCTTCGGGCCGCCTGGACGTCGGCCGGGTCCGAGCCGACTTCCCGATCCTGGAACGCACCGTCGACGGCAAGCCGCTCGTCTACCTCGACTCCGCCGCCACCTCGCAGAAGCCCCGGGCGGTCATCGACGCCGAGTCCGACTTCTACGCGAACCACAACGCGAACGCGCACCGTGGGCTGTACCTCCTCGCCGAGGAGGCCACGTCGCTCTACGAGGACGCGAGGGCGAAGCTCGCCCGGTTCATCGGCGCACCGACGCCGGAGTCGATCGTCTTCACGCGCGGGACGACCGAGTCCACGAACCTCGTCGCGTACGCCTGGGCCCGGCGGTTCCTCGGCGAGGGCGACGAGGTCCTGCTGACCGACATGGAGCACCACTCCAACATCGTGCCGTGGCAGCTCGCCGCGCGCGATCGCGGGTTCACGCTCCGCTACCTCCCGCTCACCGACGACGGTCTGCTCGACCTGTCCGAGCTCGGCACGTACCTCACGGAGCGGACGAAGCTGCTGGGCGTGACGGGCATGTCGAACTCGCTCGGCACGCTTCCCCCGCTCCGCGAGTTGGTGGGGGCGGCGCACGCGGCCGGCGCCCTCGTGCTGGTCGACGGCGCGCAGCTCGTGCCGCACGTCCCCGTCGACGTGGTCGAGCTCGACCTGGACTTCCTCACGATCAGCGGTCACAAGATGCTCGGACCGACCGGATCGGGCGGCCTATACGCGAAGCCGGAGCTCCTCGAGTCGATGGACGCGTTCCTCGGCGGCGGCCACATGATCGACGAGGTGTTCCACGATCGCTCGACGTGGAACACCGTGCCGTACAAGTTCGAGGCCGGCACGATGAACATCGCGCAGGAGGTCGGCCTCGGCGCGGCGATCGACTACCTCGAGGCGCTCGGGATGGACGCCGTGCGCGCGCACGAGGAGGAGATCACCCGCTACGCGATCGACCGGCTGCTCGACGCCGGCGCCACGGTCTACGGCCCGACGGACGTCGCCGTCCGCGGCGGCGCGGTCTCCTTCTGGTACAAGGAGGTCCACCCGCACGACCTCGCGACGATCCTGAACGAGGAGGGGGTGGCGATCCGCGCGGGGCACCACTGCAACCAGCTCGTGATGCGCCGGTTCGGCGTGCCGGCCACGGCGCGGGCGAGCTTCTACGTCTACAACACCGGGGAGGAGGTCGACGCGCTCATCGAGGCCCTCGCCAAGGCCGAGGGCGTGTTCGGCTTCTAGGGGAGCGTGCGGGGCGGGAGCCCCACGACGGCCAGGGAGATCGCGTGGCGCTCGACGAGATCTACAAAGAGGTCATCCTCGACCACTACAAGAACCCGCGGAACAAGCGCGAGTTGCCCGACGCCGAGCTGACCTGCTCGAAGAACAACCCGCTCTGCGGCGACGAGATCACGGTGTTCGCGCACGCCGAGGACGGGAAGGTCCTCGAGGTCTCGTTCGTCGGACAGGGGTGCTCGATCAGCCAGTCCTCCGCGTCGATGATGACGGAGGCGGTGAGCGGCAAGACCGTCGAGGACGTGGGGTCGATCGCGCGGGACGTCCGCGCGATGCTCGCCGGCGAGCTCGAGCCCGACGAGGAGACGTTCGGCGAGCTCGTGGCGCTGAAGGGCGTCGTGAAGTACCCGGTCCGCGTCAAGTGCGCCGTCCTCGCGTGGGACGTGCTGCAGGACGCGCTCGCCGGCGAGGGATCCGCCGGCGGCTCCTCGCCGCACTAGACGCGGCGTCGCCCCAGGAACCCCACTCGCCCGACCGGCTCGTCCGCGTCGACGGTGAGCGGCACCGCGTCGGGCTCGAAGCCCGCGCGCTCGATCAGCGCGAGCCACGTCGATCGCGGGAACAGCCCGCACACGTGGCGGTCCCGCCGCACGTCCATCGTGCCGTCCGGCAGCCGGAGCAGGTAGGCGAAGTCCGCCACGCAGGTCGAATCGCTGGGGTCGGGGTCCCAGCTCCACTCGAGGTAGCGCAGCGCGCGGTCCGCGCCGTCGTGGCCGCCCGTGCCGAGGCGCTCGACGAAGGTCTCCCGCAGGTCGTCGGGCACGAAGAGCGCCACCCCGCCGGGGCGGCAGTGCTCGAACGCCGTCGCGAAGACCGCCTCGAGGTCCTCCTCGGTGGTGATGTAGGCGATCGCGTCGTGCACGAAGACCGCGTCGAACGAGCGGCCGAGCCGGACCGCCCGCATGTCGCCCTCGACGTGCTCGCACTCGGGGTTCAGCCGGGCGCTCACGGCGAGCATGCCGGGTGACCGGTCCACCAGCGTCAGCTCGAACCGGCGCTTGAGGTGTGAGGCGTTGTTGCCGCCGCCGGAGCCGAGCTCCAGGACGCGACGGACGTCGCCGTCGGCGTGCTCGACGAGCAGCCGCTCGTACTCCGCGGCCTCGTCCGCGTACTCCTCCGGGGCCGACAGGAGCGGCCACCAGTCCGCGAGCTCGTCGTAGAGCGCCGGCGTCTCGCCCACGACCCGAGTCTAGGGTTCCTCGCCTCGGAGCGGGCTCGCCGGGGGGACCCGCGAGCCCGCTCCGGGCGGGATCGATCAGCGCCGGCGGACGATCCGGAACGTGAAGTCGGCCGGCGGCGCGGTCTCGTTGCCGGCCCCGTCGACCGCCTTCACGCGGAACGTGTGCCGACCGCGGCTCAGCTTCGCGGACGTGAACGGCGAGCTGCAGTCCGTCCACGGGCCATCGTCGATCTGGCAGCTGAAGGCCACGCCGGGCTCGCTCGAGCCGAAGGCGAACGAGGGCTTGCGCTTGGTCGTCCGCTTCTTCGGATGCCCGGTGATGTTCACGTCGGGCGCGGTCGTGTCGACCGTGAACGTGTCCATCGCCGGGGTGGGGTCGAAGACCCCGGTCGGGTCGGTCGCCCGGACCTCGAAGGAGTGGGGGCCGTCGGTGAGCGCCACGGTCGTCGTGAAGGGGGACGTGCAGGCGGTGTACGGGTTCGCGTCCAGGCGGCACTGGAACGTGGATCCGGCCGCGCTCGACTCGAACTCGAACGCCGGTGTCGGATCGTTCGTGGGGTCCGGGGGACCCGACGTGATCGTGGTCTCGGGCGGCGGAACACTGCCGCCGCCGCCACCGCCGCCACCACCGCCGCCGCCACCTCCGCCGCTCGTCACGACCACGACGCGCGTGGCCTGCGGGCTCTGGCCGCCGTCCTGGTCGGTGACCGTGGCGCGGATCGTGACGGTGCCGGCGCCCGCGAATGTGTGCGGGACCGGCTCCGACGAGTCGCCGACCACGCTCTGGTCCACCGTCCCGTCGCCGTTCCAGTCGATCGCGTAGCTGAACGCCCCGGCCTGGTCGACCGGCGACGGGTCCGTCGCCGAGAACGTCCAGGTCCCGGCCGCCCCCTCGCCGATCGAGGCGGGGCCCGCGATGCTCGCGGTGGGGGCCCGGTTCTGCAGCGTCACGGCGGCCGTGTCGGTGTCCGTCGCCGCCTGGTCGTCCGTCACTCGGAGCGTGAGGGTCGGGTTCGCCGGCCCGTCGTCGAGGCCGAGCGCGACGAGCGTCGCCCAGCCGACGACCGGCTGCTGCCCGGTCGCGTCGTTGAAGTCGTTGTCGCCGTCCAGCTCCCACCCGTAGGTGAGGGGATCGCCGTCGGGGTCCGAGGAGCCCGAGCCGTCGAGCGCGAGCGCGTCACCCTCCGAGAGGGTGTACGGGCCGCCGGCGTCGGCGACGGGCGGCAGGTTCGGGCCGGCCGCCGCGCAGGTGTAGATGCGGACGTCGTCGACGAACCAGCCGTAGTCGTCCACGCTGCTGTCGGTGCCGATCCGGAACCGGAAGCGGACGCTCTGGCCGGCGAGCGAGCTCAGGGCCACCCTCGTCGAGATGTACCCGTTGCTCTCCCGCACGAACGCGCTCCGGGTGTTCAGCGGGTTGGATCCGGCGGCGATCGTGCCGGTGTAGCCGTTGTTCATCGTGAGGGAGCCGGCGTCGAGCCAGCTGGCGCCGCCGTTGGTGCTGTACTCGAGCACGCCGCCGTCGAAGGCGGATGCGCCGTCCTCGAAGCCGTACGCGTGCCGGAAGCGCAGGTAGGCGGTGCTCGCGGCCGGGACCGCCACGCTCGACGTCATCGCGATCGAGTAGTCGGCGGCGCTCGGCTGGTCGTAGCCCCACATGTTCCTGATCCCGCTCGTCGCGTAGGTGGCGTCGAAGATCGGGTTCGGGTTCTGCGGGTAGTACCAGTGGTTCGTGCCGCTCGCCGTCTGTCGTGTCCAGTTGCCGCTGGCGGTGTTCTCCAGGTCGTCGAGGAACAGGTTCGTGGCCGTCTCGCCGACCGCACACACCGGCGCCTCGGGGTTGGGCGCGTTCGTGGGGACCTGGTCCATCTCGACGGCGAGCACCGCGTCGGTGACCTCGACGCAGTCGGCGGCCGTGATGCCGGCCGTCCCGATCAGGTTCGTGCATGCCTGCTGGAGCGCGCTGCCGAGGTCGGCGTAGTCGCTCCCCGAGGTCAGGAAGGCGGTCTCGACCTCGTAGTAGATCCTCGCGGTCTTCGTGATCCCCAGGGCGGTCACGGTGCGACCGTTGAACGTGTCGCCGTCCGTCATGAGGTAGGCGGCCTTGTTGTTCACGCCGCTGTTCGTGTGGACGCCGCCGCCGTCGGTCTCGCTCGCGTCCGCGGTGTACAGGGCGCTCGTCATGCGATCGGGGTCGCCGAAGATCGTCGGATCCTGCAGGTCGCGGATCGCCCCGATCCCGGGGAGGTCCTCGCCGAGCTGCCACCGGGTGGCGGCCGTGTCGGTGCCGACCCCGTTCGACAGGTCCACGAACTCGCCGAAGACGTCCGACAGGGATTCGTTGATCGCGCCCGACTGGTAGTAGTAGAAGAGCCCGGACGTGAAGTCCGTGACGCCGTGGGTGAGCTCGTGGCCCACGACGTCGTCCGCCGCGGCGAACCCTGTCCCGTAGACCATCTGCGCACCGTTCCAGAAGGCGTTCTGATACGGGCAGGACGCCGCGCTCGGGCAGTACCGGACGGTCGACGTCAACGTCATCCCCGCGCCGTCGAGGCTGTCCCGACCGAAGTTCGTGAAGAAGAAGTCGTACGTGTTGCCCGCGTAGTCGTACGCGGCGTTCACGTCCGAGATCGGGCTTGCCGGTCCGCCCTCGACGCGGACGGGTGAGACGCACGGGAGCTGACTGGCGCTGCTGTTCGCGTCGCAGACCACGCGGTTCTTCGCCGTCCCGATCAGGCTGAAGTGGAGGGCGACGGTGCCGGTGCGTGCGTCCACGAGCACGAGCTCGTCGAGGGGCTCGTGCCGTCCGCCTTCGACCTCGACGCGCCAAGCGAGCCCCGGCGCCGCGAGCCCCGGGCCGCCGAGGAGGCGCGGGTCGTGGATCCACCGTGCCGGCCGGCCGGCCGACAGCGCACGCTGCGGAACGCCCTCCGCCTTGGCGATCGCCGCCACCGCCGCCTCCCGGGCCGCCGCGCGGGTCACGCTCGGCCTCGGGTCGACGCTCGGGGAGGGCGAGGTCTCGCCGCTCGCCGACAGGACGTTGCCGCGCCGGTCGAGGTTCACAACGAGCTCGCCGCCGAGGACGGGGACCCCACGATGGACCTGCTGGAAGCGCACGACGGCGCGACCGGCGCCGAGCGGGGTCGAGGAGGTGACCCGGAGCTCGGAGGCCTGATCGGAGATGCCGAACGCCGCGCCGACGTCCTCGAGGAAGGCGCGCGCGATCTCGGCCGGCCCCGCGTCGGCCGGCGCACCCTCCGGGCGGGGGATCGGCGCCCCCGGCGCGGACCCGATGAACCGCACCATGTCGGTCCCTCGGTGCCGGAGCACCGACACGCCGGAGCCCAGCCGGCGCTCGAGCGCGCTCGCGCGCGCATCGGCCCGGGCGTCGGCGCCGGCGACCGGGCCGGCGAGCAGCCCGAGCGACAGCGCGACCGAGGTCGCGACCGCCAGCCGGCGGCTCCTCGGGACACGGCCGGACGGCGTGAACGTCCCCCGCACGTGGTTGGACACAGTCGTCACCCCCTGATCAGAGACCGGTGCTCCTCCCCGGGTCATCGGACGCGGCCGCCCGAGGCTGAAGCGGCGCCGGTCCTGCTCGTCGGGAGGCCGGGGAGGCCGTAGGCTGCGCTGCGTGGAACGCCCGACCGCGGTCGTCGTCGCTCTCGTCGCGGCCGCGGCCGTCGCGTTGACGGCCGTCGCGGTCACGGCCTCGACCGCGGTAGCGCAGGGGTTCACGAGCGAGTCGACCCCGCGGTTCGAGGTCCGGATCGTGATCGAGCCGAGCGGCGCGCTCGAGGTCACCGAGACGATCGTGCAGGACTTCGGCTCCGTCCCCCGGCACGGGATCATCCGGTACATCCCGAACCGGCTCCGGTTCGACGACGTCTACGACCGGGTCTATCCGATCGACCTCGTGTCGGTCGGCGCCTCGCCCGGGACCCCGGACGACGTCGAGACCAGCGAGGAGGGCGGGAACTTCGTCATCCGGATCGGCGATCCCGACACCGAGATCACGGGCGAGCACACGTACACGATCGTCTACCGGGTCGGGGGAGCCATGAACGGCTTCGCGACCCACGACGAGCTGTACTGGAACGCGATCGGCGACGATTGGGAGCAGCCGATCGGCCTGATGCGGGTGCGGGTCGAGGGTCCCGCAGCGATCACCCGCACCGCGTGCTTCCAGGGCCCGTTCGGCTCCACACTCGGCTGCACGCGCCAGAAGATCTCGGAGGGCGCGGCCGTCTTCGCCCAGGAGGACCTCGGCGCCTTCCGCGCGATGTCCGTGGTCGTCGCGATGCCGGCGGGGACCGTGGCGAGCACCGAGCCGATCCTCGAGGAGCGCTGGAGCGCGGATCGCGCGTTCACCCGCTCGGGGTTCACGGTCGGGGGAGCGGCGGCCCTGCTCGCCGCCGTGCTCGCCGGGTTCGGGTGGCTGGCCTGGCGTCGCGGTCGCGACCAGCGGTTCGAGGGCTCGCAGGTCGATCAGGTGATGGGCGCGCCGCCCGGGACCGAGACGCGCCCCGTGCCGCTGTTCGAGTCGGGGCAGGGACCGGTCGAGTTCGCTCCCCCCGAGGACCTCCGGCCGGGACAGGTCGGCACGCTGATCGACGAGGAGGCGAACACGCTCGACGTCACCGCGACGATCGTCGACCTGGCCGTCCGCAAGCACCTCGTGATCGAGGAGATCCCCAAGTCCTGGTTCCTCGGGAAGGCGGACTGGAAGCTCACCCGGCTGGGGGCGGCCACCGACGGCCTCCTGACGTACGAGCGCGCGCTCCTGGACGGGCTGTTCGAGGACGGGGAGCAGGTGGAGCTCTCCGACCTGCGCAAGAAGTTCGCGCCCCGCCTGCAGAAGGTGAAGGACGCGCTGTATGCCGACGTCGTCTCGAGGAAGTGGTTCGTTGGGCGCCCGGACAAGACCCGGCAGCTCTGGGCCGGGCTCGGGGTCGTCGCGCTGCTCGCCGGGGTCGGCATCACCGTTCTCCTCGCGTGGTTCACCCACCTCGGCCTGCTCGGGATCCCGCTCGTGGTCGGCGGGCTCCTCCTGGTGCTCGGGGCGAAGTGGATGCCTCGGCGGACCGCTCGAGGCACCGCCGTGACGCGCCGCCTGAACGGCTTCCGCCGCGTGATCGAGACGGCCGAGGAGCACACGGCGAGATGGGCGGAGCAGGAGCAGGTCTTCACCAGGTTCCTCCCGTACGCGGTGGTGTTCGGCGTCACGGACCGGTGGGCGAAGGCGTTCGAGGCGCTCGGACAGGCTCCTTCCGACGACCTGTCCTGGTACGTGAGCAGCCGGCCCTTCGTCTACTCGGAGTTCGCCGAGAGCATGGACTCGTTCACCGTGACCACGAGCGGCGTCATCGCGTCGACGCCCTCGGGGTCCGGTGGGAGCGGGTTCGGCGGCGGCGGCTCCGCGGGCGGCGGCGGCGGAGGTGGAGGAGGAGGGTCCTGGTAGCGTCGGGAAGACCTTCCGGTGCAGGCCGGTTGGAGCCCACCGTGGACATCGCCTTCTCGGAGGATCCCCGCGACTTCGCTCGGCGCGACTGGTCGACGCTCGTGAGCGAGGATCCCGCGGGCACCTTCTTCCATACCCCGCAGTACCTGAAGCTGTACTGGGAGGAGTTCGGCGCGGAGCCCGACCACCTGCTGCTCGCATTCGCGGAGGTGGACGGCGCGCAGGTCGGGGCGGTGGCGTTCGAGCGGATCGGCTCGACGATCCGGTTCCTCGGGGGGACCGAGGTCACCGACTACCTGGGGCCGGTCGCGCTCCCCGACGCACAGCCGGCCGTCGCGACGGAGCTGTTCGCTGCGCTCGCGCGGCTCGACGGGTGGAGCGACGCCGACCTCCGGGGGCTGCCCGAGGACGGACCGTGGCTGGGCCTCCTCGCGGAGGCGGCTGCCGCGCAAGGGTTCGGCGCCGAGGTGGCGGACGAGCCCAACGGCGTCGCGCCCTTCCTGCGGGTGCCCGGATCCTACGAGGCCTACCTCGAGCAGCTCCCCGCGAAGCTCCGGCACGAGATCAAGCGCAAGGCTCGCCGGCTCGAGGCCGAGCTCGGGCCCTGGCACATCTGCGTCGCGACGCAAGACGACCTGGACGGGTTCCTCGACCGGTTCGTCGAGCTGCATCGGACCAGCGAGGGACCGAAGGGCGTGTTCCTGCAACCGGGGATGGAGATCTTCTTCCGCCGGCTCGGCGAGGCGTTCCTGCCGCGCGGCATCTTCAATCTCACGTTCATCGAGCTCGAGGACCGCCGCAAGCTCGCCGGCACGATCGGGTTCCGGTTCGAGGGCACGTACGCTCTGTACAACTCGGCGTTCGACCGTGCGTACGAGTCGGTGTCGCCCGGCATGGTCCTGGTCGCCGAGGACATCCGGATCGCGATCGAGGCCGGCTGCTCGACGTTCGACCTGCTGAAGGGCGACTACGCGTACAAGTACCGGTTCGGCGCGACGCCGCGCGCCGTCAAGCGCCTGCTCGTCGACCGGAGCGGCTAGGAGGGCTCCATGTCCGCCCGGGCGATGAGCCCCCGGTCGTCCCAGACGTTCACCGTGTCGAACCCGGACAGGTTCGACGCCGTGACGAGCCAGGTCGACGCCTCGCCACCGGCCCCGAACTCCATCGGGTGCAGGTCGATCGTCCGGTCGTCGTCCGCGACGAGGGTGACGTTGGCCGTTCCCTCCCAGCCCGGCGCGCGTACGAGCACCAGCACCCACGACTGGCCGACCTTCGAGTCGTAGATCACGACGCTCCCCTGCAGGTCCTGGGAGCCGGCCGACCGCAGCTCGCCGACGCGGACGTCCTCCCCGCCGAGCACCCCGAGGAACGTCTCGTACTTCTCGGCCGCGTCCTCGAGCCGGGACGCCTCGACGGTGGCGATCACCCCCCACGCGAGCGCGCCGACGAGCGCCGCGATGCCGGCGGCGCGCAGCAGCCAGGCGGATCGCCGGGACGTCGGGTCGCCGGATCCCCGGTCCGCCGCCCACTCCTCCTCGAGGACGGTGGCGATGCGCCCGCGGAGCTCCTCGGGCGGCTCGACGTCGTGCGTCGCCGCGGCGAGCGTGCTCACGCCCTCCGCGAGCGCGGCCGACTCGGCCCGGCACGACGCACAGGCGCGCAGGTGGGTGCGGACGTCGGCGTCCGTCCGCTCGTCGAGCGTGCCGAGCAGATGCTCGGCGAGCTGCTCGCGGACCTCGTCACAGCTCACGGGTGTGCTCCTCGAGTGCCTCGCGCAGCTTGAGCAGCGCGGTCCGGATCCGGGTCTTCGCGGTCCCGAGGGGGATGCCCTCGAGCTCGGCGACCTCCGCGCTCGTCTTCCCGGCGAAGTACGCGAGCTCGAGCGCCGCCCGCTGGCCGTCGGTCAGCGAGGCCATCGCGTGCCGTGCCCGCTCGGACATGTCCGCCGTCTCGGCGAGCTGGTCCGGGCCGGGGTCCTCGGACGCCTCGCGGGTCGGGGCGCTCCGCTCGATCACGCGGGACTCGAGCACACGACGGCGCAGCGAGTCGATCGCGAGGCTCCGGGCCACCAGCAGCACCCACGTCTCGAGCTTGCCCCGGGCGGGGTCGTATCGCGCAGCGCTCCTCCACAGCTTCACGAACGTGTCCTGGACCAGATCCTGGGCGGCGGCGTCGCCCCCGAGCATCACGATGCCGAGGCCGTACACGCGCGAGGCGAAGCGCCCGTAGAGCTCGTCCGCCGCGGACGGGTCGCGCGCGGCGAACGCGCGCATCAGCGCGGCATCGGAGCCCGGGCCCTTCGAACGCACGATCAGCACCGTACCGCAGGGTGTACGAACGAGCGGGCGCGCCGGTTCGAGGCGCGCCCGTCTGCTACTCGACGAACGCGCGGAGGTGCTCGAGCACGGTGAGCGCGAGGTCCTCGTCGCCGCCGATCACCAGGTTCCCGTCGTCCAGGAACGCCGAGGAGGCGTACCGGCGGCCGGCAACGAGCGCGAACGCGAGGCCGCGACCCTGGACGAACGCGTCGGGCTTCTTGTCCGCGGGCGGGGTCTCCCGGGGCGCGAGCCCCCAGTGCCAGGTCCCCTCCCCAACTCCCTCGAGATCCACCCGGACGCTCCGGCCCGGGAACGACAGCCCCGCCTGGCCGAACGAGAACGGGAGCATCCGGATCGCCAGGTCGTTCGTCAGGAACACCGGCCAGTGCTGCGGGTTCTCGCCGAGGTTCGCGCTCTCGCGGAGGTCCTCGCCGTGGAGCCACCACTCGATCACGCGGGACTGCACGAGGTACCGGATCCCGATCTCGCCCGCGACCCAGTCCACGCGCATCGTCCGCCAGGCCTCGTCGTCGCTCCTGGCGACGAACGCGAGGAGGGCGTGCGCGGCGCGCCCCCAATCGTCGATCACCTGGCGCGACGGCAGGTCCGAGCGGACGCGGACCGCCCACTCGTTGAACCCGCCCACCCAGAGCTCGCCGTCGTTCGCCTCGCGGAACAGCTCGAACTCCTCGGCGGGATCGCCGGCGACGAGCTGCGCGGCGGCGGTGTCCTGCGCCGCGAGGTGCGCGACGACGTCGCGGTTCCGCCAGCCGGCGCAGACGCTCGCCTCGTCCCAGACGGACGCGGCCGCGTACTGGATCGTGCGCCCGAGCCGCGCTCGCTCCGCGTGCGCGATGCCGAGCATCGTGGTCCGGTCCAGCGTCGGCTCCTCCGGGGGTGGGTCGCGGCGGATTGTACCCTCGCCGGATGCGCGTCCTCGTGGCGCCGGACAAGTTCAAGGGGACGCTGTCCGCGGTCGCCGCGGCCGCGGCGATCGGGGCCGGGTGGCGACGCGAGCGCCCGCACGACGACGTGCTCGAGGTGCCGATCGCCGACGGCGGCGAGGGGACGCTCGAGACCCTCGTCGCCGCCGCGGGTGGCGAGGTCCGCCGTGCGCGGGTCGGCGGGCCGCTCGGCGGTCCGGTGGACGCCGCCTTCGGCATCGTGGCGACCCCGGCGGGGCGCACGGGCGTCGTCGAGCTCGCGCGGGCGTCCGGGCTGCAGCTCGTGGCCCCCGGCCGGCGCGACCCGCTGCGATCTTCCACCCGCGGCACCGGGGAGCTGATCCTCGCGGCGCTCGGCGAGGGGGTGAGCGAGGTCCTCGTCTGCATCGGCGGAAGCGCCTCGACGGACGGGGGCTCGGGGATCGCCGCGGCGCTCGGCGCACGGTTGCTCGACGCCGCCGGTCGACCGATCGCGGACGGGGGCGCGGCCCTGCTCGCGCTGGAGCGCGTGGACGCCACCGGCCTCGCGCCGGCGCTCCGACGCGTGCGGGTCGTCGTGGCGAGCGACGTCGACACCCCGCTCACGGGCCCGAGCGGAGCGGCGCGGGTCTTCGCGCCGCAGAAGGGTGCGTCGCCGGAGGAGGTCGTCCTCCTCGAGCGGGCGCTCGCGCACTACGCGAGCGTGCTGAGCCGCGACCTGGGCGTGGACGTGCGGTCGATGCCCGGAGCGGGGGCCGCCGGGGGCGCCGGGGCGGGGTTGATCGCGTTCCTCGGCGCGCACGTGCGTCCGGGGGTCGAGGTGGTGATGGAGGCCGTCGACCTCGATCGCCGGATCGCGGACGCCGACCTGGTCCTGACCGGTGAAGGCCGGCTGGACGCCTCGTCGCTGCGGGGGAAGGCCCCCGCGGGCGTGCTCGAGGCGGCGAGGAGGGCGGGCGTGGCGGTCGGCATCCTCTGCGGGAGCGCCGAGATCGAGCCCGACGGTGTGCGGGTTAGGTCGCTCGTCGGCCGGTTCGGGCCGCGGCGTGCCGAGGACGACGCGCGACGGTCGCTCGAGGACCTCGCCGCCGAGGCGGCGCGCGACTGGACGACGTCGACGGAGCCGTCGCCCGGCCCCGCCGACCGGTATCGTCCGTCGCCGTGAGCGGGGCGATCGACCGGTTCCTCGAGGTGGCGCGTGGACTGGGTCACGACGTCGAGGTTCGGCGGTTCCCCCAGGGGACCAAGACCGCGGAGGACGCGGCGCGCGCGATCGGGTGCGAGGTCGGCCAGATCGTGAAGTCGCTGGTCTTCATCGCCGGCGGCCGGCCCGTCCTGGCGCTGACGAGCGGCGCGAACCGCGTGGACACGGCCCGACTCGCGGCGCTCGCCGGAACGGTGGAGGCCCGGCGGGCGAGCCCGGAGGAGGCGCGGGCGGCCACCGGGTTCGCGGTCGGGGGGACGCCGCCGTTCACGACGGTGCCCATCCCGACGTTCATCGACGAGACGTTGCTGGGGTTCGAGACGGTGTGGGCGGCGGCCGGGACGCCCGACGCCGTGTTCGCGATCGCGCCCGACGAGCTCGTCCGGTCGAGCGGCGGCACGGTCACCGCGTTCGCGCAGGCCTGAGGCTGGCCGGGAGCGTGAGCACCGGCGGCGTGAGCCGGGCTCCGCGCGCCACCGCGACTTGCCCGCCCGCACGGCCCTGGACGAGACTGTGGTCGGGACCGCCGGCGACCGGGAAGGAGCCTCCGCATGCTCGCGGCCGACATCTCGTTCTGGACCGTCCTCTGGTACGCCTTCGCGGGCCTCGTGATCGGCCTCCTCGCGCGGCTCCTCATGCCGGGGAGGCAGCAGATGGGCCTCATCCCGACGATCCTGCTGGGGATCGTCGCCGCGATCGCCGGGGCGTTCCTGTGGAACGCCATCTTCGTGGACCAGGAGGGGGTCGCGTGGATCGGCGGGGTCGTGGTGGCGGTCGTCCTGCTGTGGGGCTACTCGCGGCTCGCGCCGAGGCTCCATCGGAAGGCCGGGTAGGCCGGATATCGGCCCTGGGCTGCTCCGATCGTTCGGAACGACGCCCGACGACGGAGGACCGATGATCCAGCTCACCGAGAACGCCGCCGGCAAGGTCAGGGAGCTCCTCGTCGAGGAGGGGCGCTCCGACAGCGCGCTCCGGGTCGCGGTGCAGCCCGGCGGCTGCTCCGGGCTCCGCTACGCGATGTACCTGGACGACCAGCTCACGGAGAAGGACGTCGAGGAGGAGCAGCACGGGGTCAAGATCGTCGTCGACCGGATGAGCGTCCCGTACCTGTCCGAGGCCACGATCGACTTCGTCGACACCCTCGAGGCCTCGGGTTTCACGATCGACAACCCGGTGGCGCAGGGGTCGTGCGCCTGCGGGCACTCGTTCCACTGACGCTCGGCCCCCTCGGTCGCCTCCGCGCCCCTTCGCTCCAACGCCGGCCGCGCGCCGGGTCGGCAGTTCAGACCGGGTCGTAGGCGAGGTTCGGGCGGAGCCAGGTTTCGGCCTCGCGCCGATCCATGCCGCAGCGCTCCGCGTAGTCCTCGACCTGATCGCGCCCGATGCGGCCAACGTTGAAGTACCGGGCCGCCGGGTGCGCGAGGTACAGCCCCGAGACGCTCGCGGCCGGTGTCATCGCGCAGGTCTCGGTGAGGTCCATCCCGATCTCGCGCGCGCCGAGGAGCTCGAACAGCGGGCGCTTGCGGGAATGGTCCGGGCAGGCGGGGTAGCCGAACGCCGGGCGGATCCCGCGGTAGCGCTCGTCGAGCAGCTCGTCGTTGGACATCCGCGGCCCGGACTCGTACCACTCGCGGCGGACGGTCTCGTGGAGCCACTCCGCGCACGCCTCGGCCAGCCGGTCGGCCAGCGCCTTCACCATGATCGCGGAGTAGTCGTCGTGCTCGGCCTCGAAGCGGCCGGCGATCTCGTCCGCGCCGATGCCGGCCGTGCAGGCGAACGCGCCGACATGATCGACGAGGCCGGCATCTCCCGGAGCGATGAAGTCGGCGAGCGAGCGGTTCGGACGGTCGTCGCCGTGGTCGGCCTGCTGGCGGAGCATCGGGATCCGGCTCCCGCCGTCCAGGACGAGGTCGTCGCCTTCGGTCCACGCTCCCCAGTAGCCGTAGACGCCGCGCGCGGAGATCGACCCGTCGCGGACGATCCGATCCAGGAGCTCGTTTGCGTTCTCGAACAGCTCGCGCGCCGCAGCGCCGTGCTGCGGGTGATCGAGCACCTGCGGGTACCGGCCCTTCAGCTCCCACGCCGTGAAGAAGAAGGTCCAGTCGATGTAGTCGCGCAGGGTCGCGAGGTCCGCCTCCACCGTCCGGGGGCCGAGGAAGGGCGGCGCGGGGAGATCGTCGGCGCGCCACGCGATGGGCGTCCGGCGTTCGATCGCGACCCGGTGGGGGAGGAGCGGCCGCGCCTCGCGCTCGGCGTGCAGCTGCCGGAGCCTCTCCTGGTCGAGGCGGTTCTCGCGGTCGAGCTTGTCGCGCCGCTCGGCGTCGAGGAGATCGGAGACGACGCCGACGACCCGCGAGGCGTCGATCACGTGCAGGACGGGCGGGGTGTACTCGGGCGCGATCCGCACCGCCGTATGTTGCCGCGACGTCGTGGCCCCGCCGATCAGCAGCGGCAGGTCGAGCCCGCGGCGTTCCATCTCGCGCGCCACGTTCTCCATCTCGCCGAGGGACGGCGTGATGAGGCCCGAGCACCCGACGATGTCGCAGCCCTCGGCGACCGCGGTGTCCAGCAGGACATCGGCGGGCACCATCACGCCGAGGTCGATCACCTCGTAGTTGTTGCAGCCCAGGACGACGCCAACGATGTTCTTGCCGATGTCGTGGACGTCGCCCTTGACCGTGCACAACACGACCCGGCCGCTCGAGCGATCGGCGTCCGGGCCGAGCCGGAGCTTCTCCTCCTCCATGAACGGCTCGAGGTACGCGACGGCCTTCTTCATCGCGCGCGCGCTCTTGACCACCTGCGGCAGGAACATCTTGCCGGCGCCGAACAGGTCGCCGACGATCTTCATGCCCGCCATCAACGGCCCCTCGATCACGTCGAGCGGACGATCGCGCGCGAGCCGCGCCTCCTCCGTGTCCTCCTCGATGAAGTCGTCGATCCCGTGGACGAGGGCGTGGGAGAGCCGCTCCTCGACGGGACGATCCCGCCAGGCGACGTCGAGCTCCTTCTTGATGCCCGCCCCGCGGACGGTCTCGGCGAACGCGACCATCCGCTCGGTCGCATCGGGACGACGGTCGAAGATGATGTCCTCGACGTGCTCGAGGAGGTCGGACGGGATGTCCTCGTAGAGCGCGACCTGCCCGGCGTTCACGATCGCCATGTCGAGCCCGGCCTGGATCGCGTGGTACAGGAACGCCGAGTGGATCGCCTCGCGCACGCGGTCGTTCCCCCGGAAGCTGAACGAGAGGTTGGACACCCCCCCGGAGACGCGCGCGCCCGGACAGCGCTCCTTGAGGATCCGCGTGGCCTCGAGGAACGCCTTGCCGTAGCCCGCGTGCTCCTCGATCCCGGTGGCGATCGCGAGGATGCACGGGTCGAAGATCACGTCCTCGGGCTCGTAGCCCGCGCGCTCGGTGAGGAGCCGATACGCGCGCTCGAGGACCTCCACCTTGCGCTCGACCGTGTCGGCCTGCCCGGCTTCGTCGAACGCCATCACGACCACGGCGGCGCCGTACCGCTTGATCCTGCGGGCGCGCTCGAGGAACTCGTCCTCTCCTTCCTTCAGGCTGATGGAGTTCACGACGCCTCTGCCCTGCACGCACTTCAGGCCGGCCTCGATGACCTCCCACTTGGAGGAGTCGACCATGATCGGGACGCGCGCGATCTCGGGCTCGGTGGCGACGAGGTTGAGGAACGTCGTCATCGCCTTCACGCCGTCGAGCAGGTCGGCGTCCATGTTCACGTCCAGCAGGTTCGCGCCGCTGCGGACCTGGTCCGCCGCGATCTCGACGGCGCCCTGGTAGTCGCCCGACTCGATCAGCCGGCGGAACCTCGCGGAGCCGGTGACGTTCTGCCGTTCGCCGACCATCACGAACCCCGTGTCCGGCGCGATCTCGAACGGCTCGAGCCCGCTGAAGGCCGTGAGGCGTCTCGGCGAGGGCGGCCGGCGGGGCGGGAGCCCCTCGACGGCGTTCGCGATCGCGCGGATGTGTTCCTCCGTCGTCCCGCAGCATCCTCCGAGCACGTTGCCGAGACCGCTCTCGGCGAACTCGCGGAGGTGTTTCGACGTGGTCTCGGGACGCTCGTCGTAGCCGCCGAACGCGTTCGGCAGGCCGGCGTTCGGATGGCAGGTCGTCCACACGGGGGCCGTCCTCGCGAGGGGCTCGAGGTACGGCCGCATCTCCGCGGCCCCGAGCGCGCAGTTCACGCCGACGCTGAACGGCTCCGCGTGCCGGACGGAGATCCAGAACGCGTCGACCGTCTGTCCCGAGAGCGTTCGGCCGCTGCGGTCCGTGATCGTGACCGAGATCATCAGCGGGATCTGCGGCGCCACCTCCCGCGCGGCGGCGATCGCGGCCTTCGCGTTCAGCGTGTCGAAGATCGTCTCGACCAGGAGCAGGTCGACCCCCCCGTCGGCCAGGCCGCGGACCTGCTCCGCGTAGGCGTCGAACATGGCGTCGAAGCTGAGCGCGCGGTACGCGGGGTCGTTCACGTGCGGCGAGAGCGACAGGGTCTGGTTCGTCGGCCCGACGGAACCGGCGACGAACCGGTCGGGTCCGAAGGGCCCAACGGCCCGGCGGGCGATCCTCGCGCCCTCGACGTTCATCTCGTAGACGAGCTCCTCGAGCCCGTAGTCCGCCTGGGAGACCGAGGTGGAGGTGAACGTGTTCGTCGTCACGATGTCCGCGCCGGCCTCGAGGTAGGCCCGGTGGATGTCCTCGACCACGTCGGGGCGCGTCAGGTTCAGGAGGTCCGGATCGCCCGTGACGTCGCGAGGGTGCTCGCGCAAGCGCTCGCCCCGGTAGTCGGCGTCCGAGAGCCCGCGCGCCTGGATCGCGGTGCCGTAGGCGCCGTCGAGCACGAGGATCCGCTCCGACAGGAGCGCGTCGAGCCGGTCTCGCATGGCGAAACGCTACCGGCCGCGACCCGGTGTGACCAGCGCCGTCGCCCCAGGTGACAGCGGGTGGGGTACGCTGCGGCTCGTCCGATCGCGAGCGATGGGGGACCCGGTGGGCAAGGACGCGTTCGAGGCGTTGAGCGAGGTCGTGCCGCGCTCGATCGCGACATCGGGCCTCCGCGGCGAGCGCAGGGTCTCCGGCCCCCGCCAGGACCACCCCCTGGGCAAGCGGGACGTGGACCTGCTGGCCCAGGTGCCGCTCTTCGCCGGCCTGTCCCGCCGGCACCTCCGGCAGCTGGCCGAGCACGCCGACATCGTCGCGTTCGCCGAGCGGGAGACGATCGTCGACGCCGGGCAGCCCGGCGGGACGTTCTACGTGATCGTCGAGGGCGCGGCACGGGTGGCGCGCGGCGGGCGGACCCTCGCTCGGCTCGGACCGAGCGACTTCTTCGGCGAGATCTCGCTGCTCGACGGCGGGCCGCGGACGGCCAGCGTGATCGCCGAGACGCCGGTCACGGCGATCCGCATCTTCAAGCGCTCGTTCGACAAGGTGGTCGCACAGGAGCCCGGGGTCGCGTCCAAGATCCTGCTGGTGGTGGCCCGGCGCCTCCGCGAGGCCGAGCGGTCGATCAGCAGCTGATGCTCGCGGTCGACTACCGCTGGTGGAAGCTCCTGCACGTCCTCGGCGTGCTCGGGTTCGTCCTGTTCCACGGCGTCTCCACGATGGTGGCGATCCGCCTGCGGAAGGAGCGCGACCGCGCCCGGATCGCAGGGCTGCTGCAGTTCTCCGGCTCCTCCGTGATGGGGATGTACGTGGCGCTCGGGACCCTGATCGTCTTCGGTGTGATCGCCGGATTCTCGGGCCAGTGGTGGAGCTACTGGTGGATCTGGATCTCCCTGGCGCTCCTCGTCGCGACAATCGTGGAGATGTACGTCGTCGCGCGCCCCTACTACCAGCAGCTGAAGGACGCGATCCAGCTCCGCCCCTCCGGGGTGCCGCGCAAGAGCGACGAGGAGCTCGACCTGGTGCTCCGCTCGCGTCTCGCGCTGTTCAACGCGGTCTGGGGCATCCTGGCCCTCGTGATCATCACGTGGTTGATGATCTGGAAGCCGACCTGGCAGGTGTGAGCGGGTCCTAGACGTCGCTGGGTGACAGCGGTCGCTCGGCGGGCCCGTTGACGACGTCGCCGGTCGGCCCGAAGCGGGACCCGTGGCAGGGGCAGTCCCACGTGCGCTCGGCCGCGTTCCACTTGACCGTGCAGCCCATGTGCGTGCACTTGGCCGAGAGCGTCGTCACGTTCCCGCGCTCGTCGCGGTAGACCGCGACCTTGTGGTCGCCGGTCTCGACGATGCCGCCCTCGCCGACCTCGATCTCCGAGAGGCTCTGCGCGATCGTGCGCGCGACGAGCACGTCGCAGGTCGCGTTCTCGGCCACGTCGCGGGGGACCGAGCCGAGCAGGGCGGCGCGCGCGCCGGTCATGCCCCGGTTGCCGATCACGACGAGGTCGAAGCCCTCCTGGGCGGCGGTCTCGACGATGCGCTCGGCCGGATCGCCGTCGAGGATCAGCAGCCCGACCGGCTCGTCCTCCCCGATCGTGGCCGCCGTGTCGCCGAGGACGAGCTCGCCGGTCCGTGGGTGACCGACGAACACCAGGGTCATCGACGCCTCCAGACGCCGAGCGAGCGCGTACGCCTTGCGAGCGGCCCGGTCGGCCGTGGCGGAGCCGTCCGTGGCGAGCAGGATCCGCCGATAGGGCGCGCCCTCCGGCGACGGCTCGGCCTCCTGTCGGGTCCTCACCAACAGGACGTCGCACGGCGCATGGGTCACGACCTTGCGCACGACGCTGCCGATCAGCTGCTCCCCGCGGAACAGCCCTCGGCTCCCCGTCACGATGACCTCGGCGTCGTTCTCGTCGGCGATGCGCACGATCGCGTCCGCCGGCTCGTCGGCGGACAGGGCGACCTGCGTCTTCGCGCCCGCGCGCTCCGCGATCGCCAGGGCGCGCGCGACGGCGTCGTCGGCCCTCGCGGGGTCGGTGTAGGCATGGACGACCGTGAGCTTGCCCTTCGTCGCGGCCGCGAGGCTCGCCGCGACGCGCTCGGCGGTCTCCGCGGTCGGTGACCCGTCGGTCGCCAGGACGATGCGCTTGTAGGCCATGGCTCGTTCCTTCCGGGCTACCCGGGCGCGACCGGGAGTATCGCCTCGATCGCGGCGAGCGTCTCGTCGTCGAGCACGACGTCGCCGGCGGCGGCGTTCGAACGGACGTGCTCGGGGTCGCGGCTCCCCGCGATCGCGGACGTGACGCCGGGCTGGTGCACGTTCCAGGCGAGGGCCAGCTGCGCCAGGTCGATCCCCAGGCGCTCGGCGATCGGGCGCATCCCTTCCACGACCTCGAGGTTCGCCGCTCGACGCTCGGGTCCGAACAGCCCGCCCGCGCCCGCCCGATGGTCGCCGCGGACGAAGGTCGTGGCCTCAGTGATCGCGCCCGTGAGCAGGCCGTAGGCGAGCGGGCCGTAGGAGAGCACCCCCGTCCCGTGCTCGCCGCACCACCGGATCAGGTCCCGATCCTCGAGCTCCAGCATCGAGAACTCCTGCTGGAGCGAGTCGACGTGGCGGACGGCCTCGCAGCGCTCGATCTGCGATCGGTCGAAGTTCGACAGGCCGATGGAGCGGACCAGGCCCTCGTCGACCAGCCCGGCCATCGCGCCCCAGGTCTCCTCGAGGGCGACGCCCGATCGATCGGGCCAGTGGAGCTGGTAGACGTCGATGCGGTCGGTTCCCAGCCGGCGAAGGCTGCCCTCGCACGCCCGGCGCACCTCGTCGGGGCGGAACCCGGTCCCCGAGGGACGCGGGGCGACCTTCGTGGCCAGCACGAGCTCGTCGCGCCGGCTCCCGATCGCGGTGGCGACGAGCTCCTCGGACCGGCCCTTCCCGTAGACCTCCGCGGTGTCGATCCAGGTGATCCCGGCGTCGGGCGCCGCCCGGATCGCGTCCAGCGTCCGCTCCGTCGGCGGAGCCGCTCCCCATTCCCGGCCCTCGCCCGCCTCCCACGCGCCGAAGCCGATCACCGAGAGCTCCGGTCCTCGGGACCCGAGCCGTTCGATCCTCATGCGAGCTCCTCCGACGTCGACGGCGGCCGGCGAGGGGACCCTCAGGCCTGCCGCGCGGTAGCCTAGTGAAGCGGAGCCCCGCACGACCGCCCCAAGCAGCCAGGAGGTGGAGCCGGGTCAGCCCGGAGCAGCATGACCAAGCAGGTCGAGGAGAAGCAGCGCGTCGTCATCCGGTTCGCCGGCGATTCGGGTGACGGGATGCAGTTGACCGGTGACCGCTTCACGAACGCGACGGCCGTCCTCGGCAACGACCTCGCGACGCTCCCCGACTTCCCGGCCGAGATCCGCGCCCCGGCGGGCACGGTGCACGGGGTCTCCGCCTTCCAGATCCAGTTCGCGTCGACCGACATCTTGACCCCGGGGGACCATCCGAGCGTCCTGGTCGCGATGAACCCGGCGGCGCTGAAGGCGGAGCTCGGCTCCGTCGAGAAGGGCGGCACGGTCATCCTCAACGAGGACGCGTTCACCGACCGCAACCTCCAGAAGGCCGGGTACACCTCGGATCCGGTGACCGACGGCTCGCTCGACGCCTATCAGGTCTACAAGGTCCCGATGACCTCGATCACGGTCCGGGCCGTCGAGGAGCTCGGGCTGTCCCGCAAGGAGGCCGAGCGCTCCAAGAACATGTTCGCGCTCGGGCTGGTCTCGTGGATGTACGGCCGCCCGACCGACGTGACGCTCAACTGGCTGCATCGGAAGTTCGGCGACAAGCCGCAGGTCTACGACGCGAACGTGGCGGCCTTCAAGGCGGGCTTCAACTTCGGCGAGACGACCGAGCTGTTCGCGACGACCTACGTGGTGAAGCCGGCCGCGGCCAAGCCGGGCACCTACCGCAACATCTCGGGCGCGACGGCGCTCGCCTGGGGGCTCGTCGCGGCGTCGGAGCGGAGCGGGTTGCGCCTGTTCTACGCGAGCTACCCGATCACGCCGGCCTCCGAGCTCCTGCACGAGCTGTCGCGATTGAAGAACTTCGGCGTCGTGACCCTGCAGGCGGAGGACGAGATCGCCGCGGCGAACGTGGCGCTCGGCGCCGCGTTCGCGGGGGACCTCGGCGTCACGGGACCGAGCGGGCCGGGCATGGACCTGAAGGCCGAGACCCTCGGCCTGGCCGTGATCCTGGAGCTGCCGATGGTGATCGTGGACGTGCAGCGCGCCGGGCCGTCGACCGGGATGCCGACGAAGACCGAGCAGGGGGACCTGCTCCTCGCGTTGTTCGGCCGCCACGGCGAGTCGCCGATGCCGGTGGTCGCGGCGAGGTCGCCCGGTCACTGCTTCGACGCCGCGCTCGAGGCCGCCCGGATCGCCGTCACGTACCGGACGCCGGTGATCCTGCTCTCGGACACGTTCCTCGGCAACTCGTCGGAGCCGTGGTCGATCCCGGACGTGGCGTCGCTGCCGACGATCGACCCGGCGTTCGCGACGGGCCCCAACGCCGGCCAGGAGTTCCTCCCGTACCTGCGGGACGACAAGCTCGCCCGCCCCTGGGCGGTCCCGGGGACGCCGGGGCTGCGCCACCGGATCGGCGGCCTCGAGAAGGAGGACGGGACCGGCGACATCAGCTACGACGCGCAGAACCACGAGCGCATGACCCACCTGCGCGCGGCCAAGGTGGACAAGGTCGCGGACGGCGTGCCGCCCCTCGAGGTCGACGATCCCGAGGGGGACGCCGAGCTCCTGGTCCTCGGGTGGGGCTCGACGTACGGGACGATCCGCGCGTCGGCGCGCCGGGTCCGCGAGCGGGGACGCAAGGTCGCGACCGCGCACCTCGTCCACCTCAACCCGTTCCCGCGGAACACCGAGGAGGTCGTGCGTCGGTACCCGAAGGTGCTGATCCCCGAGGTGAACATGGGGCAGCTCGCGCTGCTGATCCGGGGTCGGTTCCTCGTCGACGCGAGGAGCTTCACGAAGGTGCAGGGGCTCCCGCTCCACCTGGACGAGCTGGAGGCGGAGATGCTGAGGGTGATGGACGAGTGAGGGACCCGGACATGCGGGTCGACCCCGACGAGGGCGGCGCCGTCGGCACGCTGACGAAGAAGGACTTCACCAGCGACCAGGAGGTCCGTTGGTGCCCGGGCTGCGGCGACTACGCGATCCTGGCCACGGTCCAGTCGTTCATGCCGGAGCTCGGCATCACGCCGGATCGGACGGTGTTCGTCTCGGGCATCGGCTGCTCGGGGCGCTTCACGTACTACATGGACACGTACGGCGTCCACGGGATCCACGGGCGCGCCCCGGCGATCGCGACCGGCATCGCGACCGCCAAGCCCGAGCTGTCGGTCTGGGTCGTCACCGGCGACGGCGACGGCCTGTCGATCGGCGGCAACCATCTGATCCATGCGCTCCGGCGAAACGTGAACCTGAAGATCCTGCTGTTCAACAACCAGATCTACGGGCTCACGAAGGGCCAGTACTCGCCGACGTCGGAGGAGGGCAAGGTCACGAAGTCGACGCCGTTCGGCTCGGTCGACCATCCGTTCAACCCGATCGCGCTGGCGCTCGGCGCGGAGGCGAGCTTCGTCGCCCGGACGATCGACAACGATCGACAGCACCTCTCCCAGGTGCTCCGCCAGGCGGCCGAGCACCGGGGGGCGGCGTTCGTCGAGATCTACCAGAACTGCAACGT
>DATBMU010000164.1:0-13865 GCA_036554665.1 Actinomycetota bacterium
GACATCCGCAACTTCAAGACGCGCAGCGGTGTCGTGAAGGTCAACTTCGCGATCAGCGAGCTGCCGGACTTCATCGCGGACCCGGGCAAGGAGCTCCAGGACCACCACACCGGGTCGGTCGAGCTCTGCTTCAGCCCCGGGTACGCGGAGCAGGCGTTTCAGGACGCGCACTTCCTGCGCAAGGCGGCCGAGCGGCCGTTCGTCGACGGCGTGATCCCGACGACGCTCGACACGACGCTGATGCCGGAGGGCGTGCACAACTTCTCGATGTTCACGCAGTGGGTCCCGGACGACTGGACGAAGGAGCCGCACCGCGAGGAGCTCGAGCAGTACGCGGACCGGATCGTCGACCTCTACACGGAGCTCGCGCCGAACTTCAAGGCGAGCGTGATCGCGCGCCAGGTGATCGGGCCGTACGACATGGAGCAGGAGCTCGGCCTGATCGGCGGGAACATCTTCCACGGCGAGCTGTCGGTGGACCAGCTGTTCCACATGCGGCCGGCCGTCGGGTACGCGGACTACCGCACGCCGATCCGCGGCCTGTACCACGGCTCGAGCGGCACGCACGCCGGCGGCGGCGTCTGCGGGATCCCCGGGTGGCAGGCGTTCCGCCAGGCGAAGAAGGACCGGGCGGTCGGCCCGAAGAAGTAGCCTCCGCCTATGAGCACGGGATCGCGCTCCGCGCTGGAGCGCATGCTCGAGGCGCGCTCCGTCGCCGTGATCGGAGCGAGCGAGCGTGAGGGCTCGGTCGGGCACGAGACGATGGTCGAGCTCCTCGACAAGGGCCGGTTCGAGGGTGCCGTGTACCCGGTCAACCCGCGGTACGAGGAGCTGTTCGGGCACCGCTGCTTCACGTCGATCGCCGACGTGCCCGAGCCGGTCGACCTCGCCGTGATCTCGCTCGCGAACGCGCTCCTGGAGGAGACGCTCACCGCGTGTGCCGATGCCGGGGTCGGCTCGGCCGTGATCTTCGCGAGCGGGTTCGAGGAGCCGCGGCAGGATGTGCCCCCACTCACCGAGCGGCTGGCGGCGATCGCGCGGGACGCCGGGATGGCGATCTGCGGCGGCAACTGCATGGGGTTCGTGAACGTCGAGCGCGGGCTGCGCGCGACCGGCTGGGAGGAGCCGGCGCACCTGGAGCCCGGCGGGATCACGTTCGTGAGCCACTCGGGATCGGCGTTCGCCGCGCTCCTGCACAACGACCGGAACCTGCGACTGAACCTCGCCGTGTCCTCGGGCCAGGAGTTCGTCACGACGACGGCGGACTACATGACCCACGCCCTCGCGCTCGAGAGCACGAAGGCGATCGGCCTGTTCATCGAGGCGGTCCGCGACCCGCGGGCGTTCATGGCGGCGCTTGAGGCGGCGAACGAGCGCGACGTGCCGGTCGTGGTCCTCAAGGTCGGGCGCGAAGCGTTCACCCGCGAGATGGTGACGGCGCACTCCGGCGCGCTCGCGGGCGAGGACGGCGCGTTCGAGGCGCTGTTCGAGGCGTTCGGTGTGCACCGCGTCGAGTCGCTCGACGAGATGGCCGACACACTCGCGCTGTTCGTCGCCGGACGTCGCGCGGGCCCCGGCGCGCTCGCGACGGCGCACGACTCCGGTGGGGAGCGGGCGATGATGGTCGACGCGGCCGCGCAGGCGGGGGTCCCGCTCGCCACGATCTCCGAGAAGACCGTCCTGTTCCTGGAGACCGTGCTCGACGAAGGCCTCCTGCCCGTCAACCCGCTCGACTTCTGGGGGACAGGCCGGGACGCCGGCGCGGTGATCGAGGGCTCGCTCCGGGCGCTCGTGAAGGACCCGGCCGTGGCCGCGCTGGCGTTCGCGGTGGACCTCGTGACGGACGACGCGGACGACGAGGGGTACTTCTCGTGCTTCCTCCGCGTGTGGCCGGAGACCGACAAGCCGATGGCGATGCTCAGCAACTTCGCCGGCGGGATCGACCGCAGCGACGTGCGCCGCATCTACGAGGCCGGCGCGCCGGCGCTCGAGGGGACGCTCACCGGCCTGGCTGCGTTCCGACACCTGTTCGAACGACGCGACCATCAAGCCCTGCCGCCGGTCGCGGGCTCGTCGCCGGTCGGGAACGAGGTGCGCGAGCGCTGGCGCGCGCGGCTCTCGGACGGCCGGCCGTTCGACGAGCTCGAGGCGCTCGCGCTGCTCGCGGGCTACGGCGTGCCGGTGATCGAGAGCGCCCGCGCCGACACGCTGGAGGACGCGATCGCCGCCGCGGAGCGGATCGGCCTCCCCGTCGCGATGAAGACCGCCGCGCCCGGGGTGCAGCACAAGTCGGACGTCGGCGGCGTCCGGCTCGGGATCGACGACGCGTCGTCGCTCGAGGACGCGTACTCCGATCTCGAGCGGGAGCTGGGCCCGCAGGTCACGGTCGCCGCGATGGCGCCGGAGGGCGTGGAGGTGGCGCTCGGGGTGGTCCGCGACCCGCAGTTCGGGCCGCTCGTGCTGGTCGCGGCGGGCGGCGTGCTGATCGAGGTGCTGCGTGACCGGCGACTCGCGCTCCCGCCGCTTGACGCGGCGCGCGCGCGTCGGATGCTCGACCGTCTCGCGGTCCGGCCGCTCCTGGACGGGGTCCGCGGGGCGGCTCCCGTCGATCTCGCCGCGCTCGAGCGCTCGGTCGTCGCCCTGTCGTGGCTCGCGCACGACCTCGGCGACGACCTCGAGGCGCTCGACGCGAACCCCGTGATCTGCGGTCCCGACGGGTGCGTCGCGGTCGACGCCCTGGTGATCCCGCGGAGCTGAGGGCGTGCATGTCATGCGGTTGGATCAGCACATCCAGCGCCACGCCAGCTGATCGCGGGCGATTCAGACGAAGTGGGTCTCGTCCGGGTCGGTCTCCTCCGGCCAGCCGGGGTAGTCCTCGCCGGGGAACTCCCACGGCGTCCCGTAGCAGCCCGTGACCTTCGGAAGCGGCTGCGCGTCCGTCCGCGGGTTCCGGCCGAAGTCGAAGACGTGCTCGAAGTTGTGGGTGCGCTCGATCCGTGAGGTCAGGTACGGCAGCCCCCAGTTGTCCTCGATGAACTTCAGCGGCGTCGAGAACTCCGCCTCCGCGTCGTCGACGTAGCCCTTCTTCGCGTACGGCGAGACGACCAGCGTCGGGACGCGGAAGCCGAGGCCGAGGTCGTCGACCTCGGGCGGGGGGACGTGATCGTAGAAGCCGCCCCACTCGTCCCAGGTGATGTAGATCGCGGTGTGCTCCCAGCCGTCGCTCTCCATCACGGCGTTCACGATCCCGGTGAGCCAGTCCTGCGCGTAGCACGTGCTCTGGGGCGGGTGGTCCGACAGCTCGAAGCGCGGCGTGACCCAGGTGACGGCCGGCAGGGAGCCGGCGCGGATGTCCCGCACGATCCGGTCGACCGGACGGATCCGGTCGGGACGCCACAGGTCCGTGTGGTACACGCCGGAGATCCCGTTCAGGGCGTTCCAGAAGTAGCCGCTCTGGTACGGGCTCGCCGAGTAATACGCCCAGCTGACCCCGATCTCCTCGAGCTGCTCGGGGACCGTGCGGAAATCGAAGCACGTGTCGTGCTTGGTCAGGTTGCCGCGCTCGTCCTTCACCAGCACGAACACGTTGTCGCCGACCGCGTCGCATCCCCAGCTCTTGAAGCGTCCTTTGTCCTCGTCGATGCGGACCTCGATGTTCTCGGGGTTGTCGAGCGAACCGCCGGACTGACCGGCCACGAAGAAGAAATGGTTCGGGTACGAGGGTCCGCCGACCGAGGCGTAGAAGCGATCGCAGAGCACGTAGTCCCGGGCGAGCTGCCAGTAGTTCGGCACCATCTCGCCCTCGAACGCCGTGTAGGCCCACGGATCGCCGAACTGCCCGTGGGCGAACCCGTCGTAGGTGCCGCCGTTCACGTCGTTGAGGTGCGCGGCCCGGTCGTGGGGGATGTCGCCGGGGAGCCAGTGCGGCGCCGGCAGGAGCTCCACCTCCTCGCCGAACTTGACGCCGGTCTGGGTCCCCTCGCCGCCGGGGAAGCGGCCGAAGAGGTTGTCGTAGCTGCGGTTTTCGAGCATCACGTAGATCACGCGCTTGATCGGCCATCGGGTTTCGGTGGCGGCGACGGACGCCGTCGCGCTGGGCGTGACGATCGGGGACTTCCGGGTCCCCCCGGTGCACGCGTACAGCGTGGCCCCCGCGAGCGCGAGCCCGGACGTGCGCAGGAAGCTCCTCCGTGAGAATGACGGAGAGCGATCGTGATCGGGTCGCGCGTAGCCGGGCTCGCGCGCCGGCGCAGGGGGGTGTTCGGGCGGGCTTTGCACGGTCTGCGACGATATCAAGCGGGTATCCTGCGGAGGCTCCCGGACCCGAGGTTCCATGCGAACGCGCACGTTCTCCATGATCGCGACCGTCCTCGCGCTCGCCCTCACGGCGTGCACGGGGGAGGGCGACGACCGAACGATCGAGCCGACCTCGCCACCGCCGATCGCGCCCGTCGAGAGCCCGGAGGAGACCGTCTCGCCGACGCCTCCCGCGCTCCCGGACGAGCCCCCGCCCACGGAGGGCGCGGCCGCGGTCGGCTGCGTGAACGGATGGGTCACGCCGCCGCGCGACTCCCCGGGGTTCCTGCAGCCCCTCGGGATCATCCGGCGAACGACGAGGGTGGAGGGGCCGCTCGACGTCGTCGACCTGCGCTTCTTCGAGGGGCCGGAGTCGCCGCCTTCGGACAAGGGCTACCTGCTCAACGTCCAGCGGTGGTACGTGAAGCTGTTCGCGCGGAAGGACCCGGCGTTCCAGGGCCGGTTCCTCGTCGAGTCCCGGACGTACGGCCGCGGCCTGGCGGCCGTGGCGGCCTACGACACCGCCGGGTTCCGCTCGCCCGACTGGATCGGGTTCCAGTACGACAGCGGCGATCCGGAGCGGCGGATGTACCCGGGGCTCCCCGGCGAGTGGGCGGGCATCCCGTACGACTTCGTCGACGGCGACCCCGAGGGCGGCGAAGGCCTGACGATCCCGGGGCTCCCCGAGGAGGTCGTGGGCTGCCTCGACGGCACGTAGCATCGGTTCGAACCCCAGACACGAGGAGGCGACGATGCGGATCGGCGTGCTGGGCACGGGGACCGTCGGCCGGACGGTGGGGGGCAAGCTCGCCGGGCTCGGTCACGACGTCGCGATCGGGACACGGGACCCGGCCGCGACGATCGCGAGGACCGAGACCGGCCCGATGGAGCAGGAGACGTTCGCCGCGTGGCACGCCCGGAACCCCGACGTCCGGATCGTGCCCTACGTAGAGGCGGCCGCCGGCGCCGAGCTGCTCGTGAACGCGACGAACGGCGCGGGATCGATGGAGGCGCTCGACGCGGCCGGTGCGGAGAACCTGGAGGGCAAGGTCCTGATCGACATCTCCAACCCGCTCGACTTCTCGCAGGGGATGCCCCCCTCGCTCTTCGTCTCGAACACGGACTCGCTCGGCGAGCAGATCCAGCGGGCGTTCCCCGGCGCGAAGGTGGTCAAGACGCTCAACACCGTGACGGCGTCCGTGATGGTCGACCCGTCGCTCGTCGCGGGCGGCGAGCACACCGTGTTCGTGAGCGGCGACGACGCCGGCGCGAAGGAAGCGGTGACGGCGCTCCTGCGCGACGGGTTCGGCTGGCGGCACGTGGTCGACCTCGGCGACATCGCGACCTCGCGCGGCGTCGAGATGTACCTGCCGCTGTGGCTGCGGCTGTTCGGCGCGCTCGGGACGCCGTTCTACAACGTCCGCGTCGTGACCTGAGGCTCAGTCCCCGGGCCAGCCGGTGTAGGCGTCGTGGCCGCGCTTGCGGAGCTCGTTCACGATCACGAGGCGCTGTATCTCGGACGTGCCCTCCCAGATCCGATCGACGCGGAGCTCCCGCCAAAGGCGCTCGACCGGCTGCTCGCGCATGTACCCGCGCCCGCCGTGGATCTGGACGGCTCGGTCGGCGACGCGGCCGGCCGTCTCCGAGCTCACGAGCTTGACGGCCGAGGCGAGCGCGTGGAGCTCCGTCCGGGAGGCCTCGCCCCGCGCCGCCTGCCAGCCGGCGCGGTAGAGCATCGCCTTCGCGGCCATGATCTCGGCCGCCATGTCGGCGAGCATGAACCCGATCGCCTGGAACCCGACGATCGGCTCGCCGAACTGCTCCCGCTCCTTCGCGAACGCGAGCGACAGGTCGAGCGCGCGGGTCGCCGCGCCCATCGTGCGGGCGCCGATCATGATGCGCTCCTCGACGAACCAGTCCTTCGTGAGCTCGAACCCCTGCCCGACCGCGCCGAGGATCGCCTCGTCGCCGACGCGGACGTCCCGGAACGCGAAGATCGGGTGCTCGAACACGAACGTGTGCGTGTACTTGGGCGTGCGCACGAGCTCGACGCCCGGCGCGTCCTTGTCGACGAGGAACACGGTGGCCTTCCCCGGATCGCCGTCGACGTGGGCGTGCACCAGGAAGAAGTCGGCCACGTCGCCGGCCGTGACGTGCCACTTCGTACCGTTCAGCACCCAGCCGTCGCCGTGTCGCGTCGCGGTCGTCTCGACCATCGTGGGATCGGAGCCCGCGCCGGCCTCGGTCACGGCGTAGGCGTCGCGCCGCTCGCCGCGGATCGCCGGGCGGAGGTAGCGCTCCTTCTGCTCCTCGGTCCCGATCCGCAGCGGGATCGACGGCCGCCACGGGATGTCCCACAGCGCGCCGGTCGCCGCGCCCCACTCCTCCTCGACGAGGATCTGCTGGAACACGTCGAGGCCCTGGCCGCCGTCCTCGCGCGCGTGGTTGATCGCGTTGAAGCCCCGGTCCAGGACCTCCCGCCGGGCGCCGGCGAGGCGCTCGGGGCTCAGCCCGTCGCCCTCCTCGCACTCGAGCTCCAGCGGCAGCAGGACCTCCACGGTGAACGCGCGCGCCCGCTCCTTCAGGTCGCGGTCCTCGGGCGAGAGGCGGAGGTCCACGCCTAGCTCTCCGGGAAGCAGGTCGAGCCGAGGATCGCGAGCGTGCGCCGACCGGCCTCGACGTCCTTGTACCCGACCGCGAGCACCGTGCCGTCGGAGAGCGCGTCCACGCCCAGCAGCGCGTCGGAGCCGGGGACGGAGGCGCCCTCGACCTGCGTCCATCCCAGTCCGTCGAACCGCATCACGAGCGACCGGGTGCCGCCGCCCTGGACCGGGCGCCGGCCGACCGCCCACAGGTCGCTCGGGCTCACGACGGCGATGCCGAACAGCTCGCCGTCCGCGCGGATCTCGGCCGCCGAGGTCCAGGTGGCGCCGTCGAAGCGCTGGATCGGCGACCCGACCGCCCAGACGTCGGTCGGCGTGGTCGGGGCGATCGCGTTCGTCTCGCCGTCTACGGTCGTCTCGGACCGGGACCAGGCCTCGCCGTCGAAGTGGACGATCAGGGGCCGGCTGTGCAGGTAGCCGACGGCCCACACGTCGTCCGGCGCGACGGCCTCGATCCCGAGCAGCGCGCTGCGTCCCGAGCCGACCGCCCGACCGGGGTCGTCGACCTCCCAGACCTGCCCGTCCCAGTGCAGGACGAGCGCGCGCTCGAGGGACGCGACCGGATCGCCCTCGTAGCCGACGACCCAGACGTCGTCAGGCGAGATCGCCGCGACCCCGGTCAGGACGCCCGTCACCTCCTCGGGCAGCACGATCTCGAGCCACTCGGTCCCGTCGAAGCGCAGCACGAGCGGCCGGTCGCCGAACCCGCTCGCCGTGCGGCCGACCGCCCAGACGTCGTTCGGCTCGGCCGCGTCGACCGCGCGGAGCTCGTTCGTCTCGCTGCCGGGGCTCGGTCCCTGCTCCGCGGTCCAGGCCGCGCCGTCCCATCGCTCGATCAGCACGGCGACCGGCGCGAGCGGGTCCCCGGAGGCGCCGACCGCCCACGCCTCCGCGGAGGACAGGGCCGTCACCCCGGCGAGCGCGTTCGGGAGGTCCCCGGGGTCGGCGGTCTGGGCGACGTCGAACGTGGGGGTGCAGGCGGGCTGGGTGGGCGTCGGCGTGGCCGCGCTCGGGGTCGGCGAGGGGGAGTCATCGCCCTCGCCGAGGCTCGAGATGCCGGCGATCACGCCGATGCCGATGACGAGCGTGACCACGCCCGCGATCCCGCCGTTGACGAGCGCTCGTCGTCGCAGTGGATCGAGGCTCACGCCCGGGCGGCCCCCCGGCGTTTGCGGGCACGCTCCGGCGACCGGTAACCTCGGCCTCCCGTGGGCGTGTTCGAACGCGACGTCGTCATCATCGGGGGAGGCCACAACGGCCTCGCGTGCGCAGCCTACCTTGCGAAGGCCGGGCTGGACGTCCTGGTCCTCGAGAAGCGCGAGGTGCTCGGCGGCGCCGCCGCGACCGAGGAGCCCTGGCCCGGCTACCGCGTGTCGAGCGCGTCGTACGTCGTCTCGCTGATGCCGCCGCGGGTCGTCCGCGAGCTCGACCTCAAGCGCTTCGGCTACGAGGTCTCGATCGTTACCCCCGATTACTTCGTGCCGTTCCCCGACGGCACGTCGCTCACGCTCTGGGGCGACGTGCGGCGCGACGCCGAGAGCATCGCCCGGCTGAACGCGACGGACGCCGAACGGTACGTCGAGTTCGACCGCTACTTCGATCGTGTGGCCCGCCTGATGAAGGACCTGCTCTTCGTCGTCCCGCCGAACATGAACCTGCGCGACCTCCCGAAGTGGGCCACCACGGCCGGCCGCTTCCGCAAGTGGAGCGGGCGCGACGTCCACGAGGTCGTCCGGCTGTTCACGATGAGCGCCGCGGACTTCCTCGACGAGTGGTTCGAGGACGAGCGCGTGAAGGGCGCGATGGCCACCCAGGCGATCATCGGCGCCTGGTGCGGGCCGATGACGCCCGGGAGCGCGTACGTCCTGATGCACCACTGGATCGGCGAGATCGACGGGCATCCCGGCGCCTGGGGCTGGGTCAAGGGCGGGATGGGCGGCGTCGGGGAGGCGATGGCGAGGTCCGCGCAGGCCGCCGGCGCGGAGATCCGGACGGATGCCGAGGTCGACCGCGTGGCGATCAACGCGAGCGGTCGCGCTGTCGGGGTCGCGCTGCTGGACGGCACGCTGATCCGCGCGCAGCGCATCGTGTCGTCCGCGCATCCCGTGACGACGTACCTCTCGCTCGTCGGCGAGGAGCGCCTGCCCGGGGACGTCGTCCGCGACGTGCGGCGCTACCGGTCGCGCTCGGGCTCGGTGAAGCTGAACGTCGCGCTCTCGGACCTGCCGGAGTTCCCGGCGTGGGACCAGGAGGGCGATCTCCACACGGGCCTCGTCGCGGTGTCGCCATCGATCGAGTACCTCGAGCGGGCGTGGGACGACGCGAAGTACGGGCGGATGTCCGAGCATCCGTACCTCGAGGTGGTGTTCCCGACGGCGCACGAGCCGGAGGGCCTCGCCCCCGAGGGCAAGCACCTGATGCTCGGGTTCAGCCAGTACGGGCCCTACGAGCTGCGTGAGGGCTCCTGGGACGACGACGGCCGGCAGGAGTACGCGAGGCGGGCGCTCGCCGCGCTGCAGGAGTACGCGCCGAAGCTGGGCGACGCCGTCGAGCAGATCGAGGTCCTCGCGCCGAGGGACATCGAGGAGCGGTTCGGCCTGGTCGGGGGCAACATCATGCAGGGCGAGCTCACGCCCGACCAGATGTTCACGTTCCGGCCGATCCCGAACTACGGCGACTACCGGTCGCCGGTCGCCGGGATGTACCTCTGCGGCGCCGGGACCCATCCGGGCGGAGGTGTGATGGGCGTCGCGGGCCGCAACGCCGCGAGCGTGATCCTGCGCGACCACAAGCGCGGCGAGTTCGTGGACCGGATCAAGAACCTCGGGCGCTGATGCTCGCCGAGCTCGCGGCGGCGGTCCGCGCCCGGGAGGTCTCGGCCGTCGAGCTCGTCAGGACGGCGCTCGAGCGGATCGATCGTCACGACGCCGGGATCGGCGCCGTCACGGCGCTTCGGAGGGAGCCCGCGCTCGCGGAGGCCGCGGAGATCGACCGCCGCGGCGCCGACGGACCGCTCGCCGGGCTGCCGCTCCTCGTGAAGGACAGCACCGACGTCGCGGGGATGGTCACGAACTTCGGGTCGCGGACGATGCTCGACCGTCCGCCGGCCGCCTCGAGCGAGATCACGGTCGAGCGGATGGTGGCCGCGGGCGCGATCGTCGTCGGCCGCACGAACACCCCGGAGTTCGCGTTCCAGGGGTGGACGGACAACGACCTCTTCGGACCGACGAGGAACCCGTGGGGTCTCGAGTGGTCACCAGGCGGCTCGAGCGGCGGGTCCGGGGCGGCGCTCGCGGCCGGGCTCGCGCCCCTCGCGACGGGGACGGACGGCGGTGGCTCGATCCGCACGCCGGCGACGTTCTGCGGCCTCGTCGGCTTGAAGCCCACGGCCGGGCTGATCGGTCGACGGCCGATCCCGTCCTGGCTCGAGGTCACGTCCCAGGGCCCGATGGCCGCCACGGTCGCCGACGCGACGCTGCTGCTCCAGGTGATGCGCGGGCCGGTGGAGGGCGATCCGTCGGCGGCGCCGACGTGGGCGTTCCGCGGGGGGATGCCCTCGCGCGTGCTTGCCACGACGCGGACGTGGGAACGCGGACCGTTCACCCCGGAGGTCGAGGCGCCGTTCCGCGCCGCGCTCGAGGCGATCGAGCGCGAGCTTGGCCTGCCGGTCGAGGAGATCGCGCCGTCCTCCCTGTTCCCGACCGCCATCGCGAACGGGGGCGATCCCGGCCGCGACTGGTTCACGACGGTCACCGTCGAGGAGCTCCACTGGCTCGGCCGGAGCTTCGTCGAGGACAACCTCGATCGGTTCAGCCTCGCGTTCCGCTCCGAGATGGAGCGTGCCCTGGCCTTCACCGCTGAGGATTACCTGATGGCGCGGCACCGGCGTTTCGACTACACGCTGGACCTCGACCGCTTGCTCGGGGACGACGCGGTGCTCGTGTGTCCCACGCACGGCTACCAGGGCTGGCTCGCCGACGGGACGCTGCCGGGGACGGACGGCGTGGCGGTCGACGGCTACAACACGGGCGAGTTCAACCTCAGCGGGCACCCGTCGCTGAGCGTTCCCGCCGGGACGTGCGAGAACGGGCTCCCGTTCGGGATCTTGATCAACGGGCCGAGGTGGCGCGACGATCTGGTGCTCGAGACGGCCGCGGCGTGGGAGCGAGCGCGTCCGTGGCCCGGGGTCGCGCCCGGCTACGAGCCGTTCGCCGCGCCCTGAACCTCACCCCGGCGGGTACGCCCCGGAGGCGTCGTGCGTCTCGTCCCCGGCGAGCGCCGGCACGAAGACGCACATGAGTCGGGTCGGGGCGTTCGAGCGCACCACGTGGTGGTCGTGCGCGTCGAGCGCGTACAGCGTCCCCGGGCCGACGACGTGCCGCTCGCCGGTCGCGAGGTCCTCGATCTCGAGCTCGCCGTCGACGCACAGGCACGCCTCGAGGTGGTGGCGGTACTCGAGCTCGATCTCCATGCCGGGCTCGATCGTCGTCTGCGTGACGGTGAACCCCATCCCGTCGGCGCGGGTGAGCATCCGCAGGCTCCGCCACCGGTCGCCCCGCGCGTCCGCCTTCGTGCCCTCGACCTCCGATGCGGTGCGAACGATCATTCGAGACCCCTCTCCGACGGCAGGGTCGGATGATGCACGGCACCGCGGAGCGGTGTCTACGCGGTCAGGTCGCGACGCTGGAACCCGATCACCGCGAGCGTGAACCCGGCCGCCGCGATCGCGAGCAGCACCATCGCGTGCAACGGCTCAAGCCCGTTCTTCACGGGCACGTTCGCGTCGTAGTAGTAGAAGGGGGAGAGCTTCTGGAGCCACACAACGGCATCGAGCGTCGGCGCCAGCGCATCGATGAGGTACGTGACCCCGCCGATCCCAGCCGCGACCCCGACCGCGAGCGCCCGCCGACCCGTCCACGAACCGACCGCGAGCGCGATCGCGCCGAACGCGAGCGCCAACAGGGACATCGAGGTCGCCGCGGCCGCCAGGTTCGCGACGCCGGGGGTGAGATCGAACGGCGGCCCGAGCAGCACGAGCGCGACCCACAGGACCACCGCGAGGATCGCGACGGTCGCGGACAGCGCCGCGGCCTTGTCCACGAGCACGCGGCGGCGCGAGACCGGTGTGGAGAGCAGGATGTCGAGCGTCTGCCGTTCCTCCTCACCGGCGATCGCGCGGGCGCCGGCACCGATCGTGTAGATCAGGAGCAGGAGTGGTCCGAAGAAGCCGAACAGCTCGGTGTGGAGGTAGCCACCGGGAGAGACGAAGTCCGCGTCTGAGCCGAAGAACGCGTTCTTGAGCGCCTCGGGGAAGCTCTCCAGGTACTGCGTGAGGACCTCGGCGTTCTCGACGATGCTCGGATAGAACGCCGCGTACATCGCCGCGGTGGCCACGAGCCCGACGCCCCACCAAACCAACGCGCGCCGCTGGTCGCGCACGGTCTTGGAGAGGACGCTCCCGAGCATCGGCTGCGAGATCGCGCTATCGGCCATCGTGCTCCGGCCCCTCGTCCCCATAGAACGTGAGGAAGATGTCCTCCAGCGTCGGCTGGTGGCTCACGAGGTCGACGACCTCGTGCCGAGCCAACTCCTTGACGAGCGGGTCCATGGGCCCGGCGATCGTGACCCGCAGGAGCTCGCCCTCCGACGTGGCCTCCTGCACGCCAGGCAGGATGGCGAAGGGCTCGACCCCGACGTGCTTCGCCATGTGCGCCTCGAGGACCCGGATCTCCTTCGATCGGAGCTCGCCGACGTCCTCCACGGTGACGAGGTGTCCCTCGCGGATGATGCCGACGCGGTCGCAGACGCGCTCGACCTCCGGCATCACGTGGGACGACAGGAACACCGTCCTCCCCTCGGTGCGGATCTCCGACAACAACTCGTAGAACTCCTGCTGCATCAACGGGTCCAGACCCTGAGTCGGCTCGTCGAGGATCAGCAGCTCCGGCCGATGGATGAACGCCTGTATCAGCGCGAGCTTCTGACGGTTCCCGTGCGAGAGCGAGCGGATCCTCTGGTCGAGGTCGAGCCGGAACCGATCGGCGAGCTCGCGGATGTCTCGGGGATCCACGTCACCACGCAGCGCGGCGAGGTACGCGAGGTACTCGGCGCCGGTGAGCGTGTCGTACAGGCCGAACTCGCCGGGGAGGTAGCCGGCACGCCGGTGGATCTCCGCCGCCTCCCGTCTCGGGTCGAGGCCGAACACGCTCGCGTGCCCCGCGGTCGGTCGGATCAGGTCGAGCAGGGTGCGGATGGTGGTCGTCTTCCCGGCACCGTTCGGACCGAGGTAGCCGAAGACCTCGCCCTGCGTGACCGAGAACGTGAGATCGACGACCCCCCGGCTGCGACCGTACGACTTCGTGAGCCGCTCGACGGCGATGACGTCCGCCATGCCATCAGCTTACGGTTCGGTCGTGCGTGCCTTCGCGATCACAGGGCCGGGGGCCGGCGCGGTCGGCGAGGTGCCCGAACCGCAGGCCGGACCAGGGCAGGTCGTCGCCGAGGTGCTCCGGGCCGGCGTCTGCGGCACCGACGTGGAGCTGTTCACCGGCACGATGCCGTACCTGCACGACGGCTCGTCGTCCTACCCGCTGCGGATCGGGCACGAGTGGTGCGGCCGGGTACGCGAGGTCGGGCGCGGTGTCGATCCCGGGTGGCTCGGCGCGCTCGTCACCGGGGACACGATGGTCGGATGCGGGCGGTGCGACCGCTGCCGGGCGGGCCGCCACCACGTGTGCGCCGACCGGCTCGAGCTCGGCGTCCGCGACGGCCTGCCGGGCGCGCTCGCCGAGCGCGTGGGCGTGCCGGCGGTGTCGCTCCGCCGCCTGCCCGACGACCTGGAGCCCGAGGCCGGCGCGCTCGTCGAGCCGGCGGGCTCGGCGCTGCGGGCCGTCCGCGCGGCGAGGC
>DATBMU010000060.1:0-8113 GCA_036554665.1 Actinomycetota bacterium
TCCGGGTCGAGGCCGAGTCCATGGACGTGCTCGGCAAGCTGATCGGCGAGATCCAGAAGGTCCCCGGTGTGACGCGGACGCTCACGTGTCCGGTGATCCGCGTCTGATCGGACCGGTTGAACCGCGTCCGATCGGACGGGGCCGGAGTGCCCCGCTCAGGCGTGGCGGGCGCGGAAGTCGTCCATGAACGCCTGCAGCGCGCGCACGCCCTCGAGCGGCATCGCGTTGTAGATCGACGCGCGGACCCCGCCGACGCTGCGGTGGCCCCGGAGCTCCACGAGGTCGTGCTCGGCGGCCTCGGCGAGGAACCGGTGCTCGAGCTCCTCGTCGGCGAGCCGGAACGTGACGTTCATCCACGACCTCGCCGATGGGTGGGCGTGGCCACGGTAGAACCCCTCGCTCGCGTCGAGCGCCTCGTACAGGAGCGCGGCCTTCTCTGCGTTGCGCTCGCGCATCTTGTCCAGGCCGCCGATCTCGTCGCGGATCCAGCGGGTCACGAGCATCAGCACGTAGACGGCGAACACCGGCGGGGTGTTGAAGGACGAGCGGTGCTCGGCGTGCGTCCGGTAGTCGAGCATCGTCGGGAGGTCCGGGGCGGCGCGCGCGAGCAGGTCGTCGCGCACGATCACGACCGTGAGCCCGGCGGGGCCGGCGTTCTTCTGCGCGCCGGCGTAGAGCAGGCTGTAGCGGTCCACCGGGATCGGTCGAGACAGGAGATCGCTCGACGCATCGGCGACGAGGGGCGGACCGGTCTCCGGCTCGAAGTCCTCGGGGAGCTGTACGCCCTCGATCGTCTCGTTCGTGGTCACGTGCAGGTAGGGCGCGGCGCGTGGCACCTCGAGCTCACCGAGGTCGGGGACCCGCGTGTAGCCGTCGGGCGCACCGTCCCACACGACGCCGACCGGGCCCTGGCGCCGTGCCTCGGCCGCCGCCCGCTCGCCCCAGGATCCGGTGACGACGTACGCGGCCGGGGCCCGAGAGCCGGCGAGCAGGTTCATCGGCACCATCGAGACCTGGAGCGACGCCCCTCCCTGGAGGAACAGGACGCGCGAGCCGGCCGGGATCTCGAGCAGCTCGCGCAGGTTCGCCTCCGCCTCCTCCTGGACGAGCGTGAAGGCCTCCGAGCGGTGGCTGATCTCGAGGATCGAGGCGCCCGTCCCCGGGAGCGCGAGCAGGTGCTCCCGCGCTTCCTCGAGGACCGGGACCGGCAGGTTCGCCGGCCCGGCGGCAAAGTTCCACACGCGCTCGCTCATCGGTTCCATGCTCCCGGCTCCCGTCGCGAGCGTCACGCGACGGGCTGCGGCAGCCCCTCGATCTCGGAGCCCGGTCCGAACGCGCGCCGCTCGCCCGACGCGATCACCGTGACCCCGCCGGCGCCGAGCGCGCGCCAGGCGCCGTCGCTCCACACGGCGGCAGAGCGCTCGTCGATCCCGACCAGGACGGCGTCCGGGCGCTCCGAGGCGCTCGGCACCCACCGGTGTCCGAAGGTCTCGAAGTGGGGCAGGACCGCCACCTTCGGGACGAGCCCGAGCGCCGGCAGGTACCGGCGCCGGTCGTCGCCCGGCATCCGGTCGCGAACCAGCGTCCACGCTCCGAGCGCCATCGCGCCGGCGGAGGATCCGGCGAGCGCGGCGCCCTCGCGCCAGGCGGCGACGACCGCGTCCCACAGGGGCGTGCCCGCCAGCGTCTTCGGGACGACGCCCGGATCGCCGCCGACCAGGTAGAAGAACCGGCCGGCGCGGGCGCGCTCGGCGTTGTCTCGGGAGGTCGCGTGGGAGCGCTTCGTCGCCGGGAGCTCCTCGACCTCGAGGCCGAGCCCGGCGAACCAGCGTGCGGCGTGCTCGACGGCGAGCTCCGGCCGGTGCCGCGCCGCGGCCGTCGCGAGCACGAACGCCGGGCCGCCGCCCGCGGCGCGGACGAGCACCTCGTCCTGCGGCTCGTTGCCCGGGTTCAGCTCGTCGCCGCCGACGAGCGCGAGCGGGCCGGGGGCGGCGGCCGGGGTCAGCGGGCGCGGCTCCCGCGCCGGGGCTTCGGCGTCGTGTCGCGCGCCGCGCGGACGGCCCCCTCGATGTCGAGATCGTCCGTGCGCTCGGGGAAGAGCTCGCGCCGGCGCTGGCCGACCCACAGGAACAGGTCGGCGTCCGTCGCCTTCGGCCACAGCTCGGTGAGCCCCTCGCGGTGGATCGCCTCGACGGTAGGCAGGTACACGCGGTCGTACCAGTCCCCGGCGATCTCCTCGACCGAGAGCGCCTCCGCGCGCTCCATCATCAGGTGGAAGCCGTGGATCTTGATGTGCTCGAGCAGCTCGATGTAGCCCTGGGGCCGGCTGAACTCGATCGTCGCCTCCGGTCGCGCACGCTCCAGCCCCGACTCCTCCCCGAAGCGGCGTTCCTGCTCGGCCATGATGATCGCGCCGATGTCGGCGTCGGGCGGCAGCTTCGTCCGCGACCGGAGCCGGGTGATCTCGGCGTCGATGAACTCGATCCCGCGCTGCCGCGCGATCGCGACCCGATGGTGCCCGTCCACGACGAAGTACCGGCCGTCGAGCTCGTAGACGACGATCGGGGGGAAGTCGCCCTCGGGGAACGAGCCCTCGACGCTCCGCCAGCGCTCCTGGATCTTCGAGCGCTTCGGGAGGAAGTCGCGGTCGAAGTCCTCGACGCGGCTGACGGTGCCCACGACGTCGGCGATGCGGATCGGGCGGACCCCCACGTAGGTCTGCTCGAACGCCCGCAGCCGCCGCGAGACCTCGTCCAGGGACAGCAGCGGGCGCGAGCGCCCGCGGCCGGCGATCTGGGAGAGCCGACGGTACGCCTCGCGGCGCCGGGCCTTGCCGAACGACGACCGGCCCTCGGGCGTGCGATCGCTCACGGGTCCATGTCGAGCACGCGGTAGGGCACGACGTTCACCACCCGCGTGTCGCCGATCTGCCGGTCCGGCCGCTCGATGCCGTACGGGTGGATGTGGCCGTGGAGCAGGAGCCGGGGTCGCAGGTCGCGCACGAGGCGGTGGAAGGCCTCGAACCCCTCGTGGGCGCGGTCGTCCTCGTCGCCGAGCCCCTTGGGCGGCGCGTGGGTGATGAGGACGTCGACGCCGCGGCCGTCCCGCCGACGCCGGCGCCGGGCGCCGCGGACGAGCCGGCGAGCCCGGCGTGACATCTCGACCTGCGTGTACTGATGCGGGCCCGGCCGGTAGCGGACCGACCCGCCGAGGCCGGCGACACGGATGCCACGCGCGTCCTCGACCCTCCCGTCGACGTTGATGCACCCGCGCGGCCCGGGCGGGTCCTCCAGGTCCCGGACGGCGATCGTTGGCGGCCAGAGCGGGCCCGCCACGTCCGGCTCGAGCGCGGGGTCGTGGTTGCCCGGGACGTACAGGAGCGGCACGTTCGCGTGGTCGACGATCCGCTCGAGGTCCTCCCACGGGAGGTCGCCGCACGACAGCACGAGGTCGGGGCGCGCCTCGAGCAGGTCGGGGAGACCGGGGAACGGCTCGTCGGCGACGGCGAGGATCCGTGGCATGAGGTCGGGATCGATGCTAGCGCGACCCCGTCGCCCTGCTCCGCGGCGGTCAGGCGGCGGCGAGCAGCACGCCCAACACGGCGACGAGGGCCGCGGCGTGCGTCCCGAGCGCCGAGCGGCTCACGTTGTCGATCGTGTCACAGGGCTGGTGGTAGCAGGGATCGAGCGGCTCGCCCTCCGTCCCGCCGAACGACGATGCCTGCGACGCGGTCTTTCGTTCCTGCGACCCCGAGTACAGGCCGCCGGTCGGCACCCCGACGTCCTCGAACGACGCGTGGTCGGAGGAGCCGTGGAGGTCCAGCGGCTCGCTCTCCGCGCCGAGGTCGGCGAGCGCCTCCTCGAACAGCCGAGCGACGCGTCGGCTCATCGCGGGATCGCCGCGCGAGGCCTCGTACACGAACGTGACGTGGTTCGTGGAGCCGACCATGTCGAGGTTCAGGTAGACGGCGAGCGCGTCGCGCTCCTCCGACGACAGCGCGTGGGCGTAGTCCCACGATCCGTAGAGCCCCTCCTCCTCGCCCGCCCAGAACGCGAAGCGGACGGTGGGTTGCGGGTCCCGGCTCCCCAGCCACCGCGCGACCTCGAGCAGGAGCGCCGTGCCCGAGCCGTTGTCGTTCAGGCCCGGTCCGTCCATCACGGAGTCGAGGTGCGCGCCGAGCATCACGACGTCCGCGCCGGGGTCGCCCGGAAGCTCGGCGATCACGCTCTCCGCGTCCTCGAACGACGACTCGGCGCGGACCCGGACGTGGACGACGGTCCCGTCTCGCAGCTCGGCGCCGACCTCTTGCGTCACGGAGAGCGCGGGGATCGCGAGGCCTCCCGGGTAGACGAGCGTCGGACGGAGCGGCCGGCCGGGCGAGGCGGACGAGACGGCGATCATCGCGACGGCGCCCGCGTCCTGCGCGTTCACGACCTGCTGCCGGCGGAAGCACTCTCCCGTCCCCACGAGCGCCACCGCGCCCTCGGGGAAGGTGGCGAAGTCCTCCGTCGCGCAGCCGCTGCCGACGAGGCGCACGAGGCGCCCTTCGGCGTCCCCGCTCGGCGAGAAGAGCATCGCCCGGAAGTCGCGGCCGTCGACCCAGCGGCGCCCGGGCGGCGCGACCTCCTCGAGGAGGCTCGGCGCCTGCTGCTCGAACGTGGGCACCGAGGTCGGCACCGTCTCGATCTCGTACCCCGTCGCCCGGAGCAGATCGGCGACGTACCGCACGGAGGCGTCGTAGCCGGGCGAGCCGGCCGCCCTCGTGCCCGCGTGCTCGTCCGCGATCGCCTGCAGCGCCTCGAGGTGGTCGACGATGCCGTCGACCGTCACCTCGTCGACCGGGCCGGAGTTCGGCGGGGTGTAGGGCTCGAGCGGGGCGACCGACGGGCCGGACGCCGTCGCCCCCGACCGCGAGCACGCGGCGGCGAGCAGCAGGACCACCGCGAGCCACGACCGGTGCCTCATCTCATCGCGGAGTACGTCGCGACGAGCCCGCGCGGCCTGCCCCCGCTCACCGGCACGGCGCTCAGTACCGGGGCGCGGACGCGGGCGGGAGGGCGTCGAGCTCCGCGAGGTCGTCCGGGGACAGCCGGAGCGAGGCGGCCGCGACGTTCTCCTCGAGGTACGCGCGCCGCTTCGTCCCCGGGATCGGCAGGACGTGATCGCCCTGGGCGAGGCACCACGCGATCGCGACCTGGGCGGCCGTCGCGCCGAGCCGGGCGGCGACGGCGCGGATCGCGTCGACGATGACGACGTTGGCATCGATCGCCTCCCGCGTGAACCGCGGGTTCGTCGCCCGGAAGTCCTGGGTCTCGAACGAGGCGGACGTGAGCGTGCCGGTGAGGTATCCGCGCCCGAGCGGCGAGAACGGCACGAACGCCGCGCCGTGCCGCTCGCACCAGGCGAGCGTCCCGCCGATCGCGTCCCGCGTCCACAGCGACAGCTCGGACTGGAGCGCCGAGACGGGGTGGATCGCGTTCGCCGCGTCGAGCTGCTCCACGCTCGCCTCGGAGAGCCCGATCGAGCGGACCGTGCCGCGTTCGACCAGCGAGGCCATCGCGCCCCACTGGTCCTCGAACGGCACCGCCTCGTCGATGCGATGCAGGTAGTAGAGATCGATCGCGTCCGTGCGCAGCCGGCGCAACGAGCCCTCGGCCTCCGCCACGATGCGCTCCGGCCGCGCGTCGCGGTCGAGGGGATAGCCGCCGTTCGGGCCGACGCGCAACCCGACCTTCGTCGCGATCACGACGTCGTCGCGCCGGCCCTCGAGCGCCCGTCCCACGAGCTCCTCGTTCGTGAACGGCCCGTAGACGTCGGCCGTGTCGAAGTGCGTCACGCCGAGCTCGAGCGCCCGATGGATCACGCCGACGGGGTCCTCCGTGGCGTCGCGATCGAGGTACGCCCAGCTCATCGGCATGCACCCGAGGCCGACCTCGCCCACCAAGGGCCCGTCCCGACCCAGCCGCCGCCGTTCCACGCGCCCATGCTACGCACGGGCCGTGGCGGGTTGCGGCCCAAGGCGTCCGTGCTCGCCGGCCGCTCGCGGGTAGGCCCTTCGTATTAGTCCAGGTCGCCTGCCGAAATCGCCGGACGGGCTATGGCCTTGCTAGCCCCCTCTCCGTAGCCTGCACTCGGAGGGAAGTCACTGGTGGATGCAGGCGGACGGCCGCGACGGCGGCCTCGGGGACCTATCGAGCGGACGTGGCTCGGTCGCGCGCGCGATCAGCGCGGCGCGATCGCCGTCGAGTTCGCCCTGATCGTCCCGCTGCTGCTCCTCCTGGTCCTCGGGATCCTCGAGTTCGGGTTCGGCTACCACGCGTGGGACGCCACGCAGAACGCCGCGCGTGAGGGCGCCCGCGTCGGCGCCGTGGTCAGCAGCCAGAGCGAGATCGAGGCTCGGGTCCGCGGCACGACCAGCTTCCTCGATCAGAGCAAGCTCTCGGTCACGTGCGAGGTCGGCAGCGGCGGCAGCTTCTCCACCTGCGGCGAGGGTGTCTGGGACGAGGGCGACATCGTCCGCGTCACGGTCGAGTACCGCTACGACTTCATCACGCCGCTCCCGAACTTCGTCGGCATGGGCACCCAGGCGCAGCTGAAGTCGATCTCCGAAGCGAGGTTCGAGGGCGAATGAAGCTCCTTCGGCTTCGCGCTCGGGCCCAGGACGAGCGCGGCGTGGTCGCCGTCATCGTCGCGATCCTCCTCGTCGTGCTCGGCGGCTCGGCGGCGATGACCTTCGACCTCGCCCGGCTGCGGCACGAGCGGCACCTGATCCAGGCGGCGGTCGACCTCGGGTCGCTCGCCGGCGCCGGCCTGCTGCCCGTCTCCGACGTGACCAGCGCGTCGCTCGCGGAGAGCACCGCGCGCGCGGTCGCCGTGCAGAACGCACCGCAGCTCGGGGCGTCGGGGCTTTCGATCAACTTCGCGTGCGTCGTCGCCGCGCCCGTGAGCGACAGCTACACGCTCGGCTTCGCGTGCGGCCCCGGCGGCGGTGCCACCTGGACCGGGGGATGGACGACCCGGGGCGGGAAGGCGATCCACGACTGCAACCCGTACGTCGGCGACCTCTGCAACACGATCCGCCTGACCGCCTCCAGCGACGTCGATTACTTCTTCGCCCCGCTCCTCGGGTTCGAGTCCGGCAACACGGGAGCGCTGCGTGCCGCGGCCTGTCAGGGGTTCTGCGGGCAGGCGGCATCGCCGCTCGACGTGGTGTTCGTGATCGACCGCACCGCGAGCATGTCGAGCGCCGACGTGGCGAACGTGAAGGACGCGATCGTCGACACCAGCGCCGCGGAGGACTCCGTGCTGGAGTTCTACGACCCGGCCGCCGTCCACATCGGTCTCGTCGCCCTGCCGTACCAGGCCTCGGGGGACCCGTGCGGCGTCGCCGTCCGGCAGGACTACCCCAAGCCGGTGCCGCCGGCCGCCAACCAGGCCTACTGGCAGCTCGCGGGGCTGTCCAACGACTACCGGACCGGCGCCGGGGCGATCAACCCCTCCAGCACGCTCGTGAGTACGCTCCAATGCATGCAGCACGCGACGAGCGCCGTCCGCTCGTATCCGCCCCCCGGCGGCTCCGGCAACCACACGAACCACGGTGACCCGCTGATGGCGGCGCAGGCGCTGCTCGAGACGGGCAGGGCGGACGCCCCGAACATCATCATCTTCTTCGCCGACGGTCAGGCGAACCAGCCGGACCCGGCCACGGAGCCGTGTCAGTACGCGGACGCCGCCTCGGACGTCGCGAAGTCGCGCGGGACGACCGTGTTCGCGCTCGGCTACGGCGTCGACACGACGCGATGCGCCCAGGACGGCGGCAGCAGCCCGTTCCGCGGCCGCTTCGCGACCTACTTCCTGTCCCAGGTGGCGAGCCCCGTGAACGGCGTGGCCTCCACGGACGATGTCCCCGGTGGCTGCGGGATCAACGAGAACCTCGACGGCGACTACTACTTCTGCGAGTCGCGCGGCGAGGACCTCGAGGACGTCTTCCGTCAGATCGCGGTGCAGTCCCTGCGCCGGAGCCGGCTCCTGAACTTCTGAGCCGTCCCTGCTCCGCTCCCGATCCGCCGGCCACGCTTCCCTCCCGATCCCCGAGCGGCGTATCCTCTCGTGG
>DATBMU010000142.1:0-12741 GCA_036554665.1 Actinomycetota bacterium
GCCGATCACGTCGCGCCGCCCCTGCATCTCGCCGAGCCGGGCGCGCATCCGCTCGCCGAGGTCGCGCGCGCGCTCGAGCAGCCCCTCCCGCTCGATCTGGTCGATCACGGCGAGCGCCGCGACCGCCGCCACCGGGTTGCCCCCGTACGTGCCGCCGAGGCCCCCGACGTGCACCGCTTCCATGACGTCGTCGCGCCCGGTCACCGCGGCGATCGGCAGCCCGCCGCCGAGCGACTTCGCGGTGGTGATCAGGTCCGGGACGACGCCCTCGTCCTCGATCGCGAACCACCGCCCGGCGCGGCCGATGCCGCTCTGGATCTCGTCGGCGACGAACAGGATGCCGTGCTCGGCGCAGAACGCGGCCAGGCCCTCGAGGAAGCCGGGGGCCGGCACGATGAAGCCGCCCTCGCCCTGGATCGGCTCCACGACGACGGCGGCGATGTTCTCCTCGCCGATGTGCTTGTGCATCTCCTCGCGCGCGTACGCGAGGGCCTCCTCGGCGGCCCGCTCGGGGCCGCTCGGCCAGCGGTACGGGTACGCGAAGGGGAGCCGGTAGACCTCCGGCGCGAACGGGCCCATGCCCTGCTTGTACGGCATGACCTTCGCGGTGAGCGTCATCGCCGTGAGCGTCCGGCCGTGGAACGCGTGGTCGAACGCCACGATCGCCGGTCGTCCCGTGGCGCGCCGGGCGATCTTCACGACGTTCTCGACCGCCTCGGCCCCGGAGTTCACGAACATCGTCTTCTTCGGCGCGTCGCCCGGCGCGAGCGCGTTCATGCGCTCGGCGAGCAGGATGTACGGCTCGTTCGACGTGACGTGGAAGCACGTGTGGGTCTCGAGCTCCAGCTGCGCCTGCGCGGCGCGGACGACGTCCGGCGAGGTGTGGCCGACGTTCAGGACCGAGATGCCGGTCGCGAAGTCGATGAGTCGGTTCCCGTCGACGTCCTCGATGATCGAGCCCGACGCGCGCGCGGTGGCGATCGGATGGACGGCGAAGACGCCGCGCGGGACGGCCGCGGTGCGCCGGTCGAACCACTCGCGCGACCTCGGTCCGGGGATCTCGGTGACGACCTTGCGCTCCTGCGGGATGTCCATCGGGGCGTCCCCCTTCCTGCTCGCCGGGTGGGGCCGCAGCCCCCGTCGGCGGCGCGCGCGCCGCCACCCGAGTCTCGGGCGCGTGCACCCCCCTGTCAGGCCGTCCGCCGACCAACACCGGGACGCCCGTTTGTACGGGCCGTCCAGTCCGACCGAGCCTGGAGGCGGGCCGAGCGCCCGGTTCTGTACCGTTCGTACAATCGCGGACGTGGCCCTCACCGTCCGCGACATCTTGACCGTCCAGGGGCTGGCGCTCCGGCTGGTCGCCGGCGAGCGGAGCGCCGATCGGCCGGTCCGGTGGGTGCACAGCTCCGAGCTCGAGGACCCCACGCCGTGGCTGAAGGGCGGCGAGATCCTCCTCACGACCGGCGCCGGGATCGGAACGACGCCGGCCAGGCAGCGCCGGTTCGTCCAACGCCTGGCCGACGCGGGGCTCGCGGGCCTCGGGTTCGGGCTCGGGTTCGGCTACGACAAGGTCCCCAAGGCCCTCGCCGATGCCGCCGAGCAGGCCGCGTTCCCGCTGTTCGAGGTGCCGTACCCCGTCCCGTTCATCGCGATCACCGAGGCGGTGTTCACCCGGCTGCTCAGCGAGCAGTACGACCTGCTGCAGCGCGCGGTCGACGCCGAGCACGTGCTCACCCGGGCGGTGATGGACGGTGGCGGTGTGGACGGGATCGCGCGCTCGCTCGCGCACGTGACCGGCGGCTGGGTGCTGTTGCTGGACCTGCACGGGATGCCGCTCGCGGCCACCTCGCCCACCGCGCGGCAGCGCGCCGAGCGCGTCTGGGAGGAGCTGCGCTCGTCGCGGCCGGAGGGGACCGGGTTCAGCCTGACGCTGGTCGACCGCGGCCAGAGCGTGTGGATCCAGCCAGTCGGGGCGCAGGGGCGCGTGGAAGCGTTCCTGGCGGTCGGGACGAAGGAGCCGTTGTCCCAGGTGGAGCGGATCGTCGCCGGTCACGCGCTGTCCCTGTTCGCGATCGAGCTCGCGAAGTCGCGGGCGGTCGCCGACGCCGAGCGGCGCCTGCAGGGCGGGTTCTTCGAGGCGCTCGCCGAGGGGGGGCTGGCCGCAGCGGAGGCGTCCCGCGGCCTCGCGCGGTTCGGGTTCGCGCGCGACGGCGCGGTCGTCGTGCTCGCATTCGAGACCGACGGCGACGCGGGGGCGCTCGCTTACGCGGCCGAGGACCACCTGTCCCGAGCAGGGCAGCCGTACCTGGTGTCCCGGGACGACGAGGGCGTCCAAGTCCTGCTCGCCGCGGGCGGTGGGGTCGACGTCCGCGAGCTCCGGACGGCGATCGTGGAGCGGTTCGCGGGCGGGACCGTCCGCGCCGGCGCCGGCGGCGCGGTGAGCCCGGCCGAGGCCGGTCGCAGCCTCCGGGAGGCGCGCTACGCGCTCCAGGTGTGCCGGCTCGAGGGGCGGGACGCGGCCGGCTTCGAGGATCTGGGCACCTACCGGCTCCTGCTCTCGATGGCCGACCCGGACGCCCTGCAGGCGTTCGCGGACTCGCTGCTCGCGCCGCTCGACGCCTACGACCGCGACCACGGCGGCGAGCTCCAGGCCTCGCTCCGGGCGTTCCTGCAGCACAACGCGCGATGGGAGACGGCGGCGGCCGAGCTGTACGTCCACCGGCACACGCTCCGCTACCGGATGCGCAAGGTCGAGGAGCTCACCGGCCGCGACCTGTCCTCGAGCTTCGACCGGATGGAGTTCTGGCTCGCGCTGCGGGCGCGCGAGCTGCTCACGGCGCAGGCGGAGGGCTGAGCCCGGCGCGGCCCAGCCCGCCCGGCCCCCGGCCCCGCGGGACGGCCCGCGGGACGTGGCCCGACCGTACAGCGGGGGGCCCGCCGCGCTGCCGGTGTGGCGGGTGGCTCCGCGCCGCCGGGGTTCGGCATACTGAGGCCGATCGCGACATCCCGCGACCCTGGATCCGAGCGAAGGGGAGGACGATGGCCACCGTGAACAAGACCTGGCAGCAGTACATCGGCGGTGCCTGGGTGGACTCGGGACGCGGGGAGACCGAGGCCGACATCGATCCGTCGACCGGCGAGAGCGTCGGGACGATCCAGGTCGGGACGCGCGAGGACGCGGACGCCGCCGTCGCCGCGGCCCAGAAGGCCTACGACGAGGTCTGGTTCGACACGCCGCCGAAGGAGCGCTCGGCGATGATGCTGAAGCTCGCCGACGCGATGGAGGGCGACGCCGAGAACCTGGCGCAGCTCGAGGCCGAGGACGTCGGCAAGCCGATCGCCGTCTCCCGCGCCGACATCCCGTTCATCGCCGACAACCTGCGGTTCTTCGCCGGCGCCGCCCGGCACCTCGAGGGCAAGTCCACCGGCGAGTACGAGAAGGGGTTCACGAGCATGATCCGCCGGGAGCCGCTCGGCGTAACGGTGGGGATCTGTCCGTGGAACTACCCGCTGATGATGGCGATCTGGAAGATCGGCCCCGCCCTCGCCGCGGGCAACACCTCGGTCCTCAAGCCCGCCGAGATCACGCCGCGCACCACGCTGCGCCTGGCGGAGCTGTCGCAGGACATCCTGCCGCCCGGGGTCTTCAACGTCGTGACCGGACACGGGTCCGAGGTCGGCGACCAGCTCGTGAAGCACCCGCTCGTCCGTCTCGTCTCGGTGACCGGGGACACGGCGACCGGCAAGGTGATCGCGGCGAACGCGGGATCGTCGAACGTGAAGCGGGTGCACCTGGAGCTCGGCGGCAAGGCGCCCGTCGTCGTCTTCGACGACGCGAACCTCGACAACCTCGTCGAGACGCTCAAGTTCGGTGGCTACACGAACACCGGCCAGGACTGCACGGCGAGCTGTCGCGTGGTCGCCGGCCCGGGGATCTACGAGGACCTGCTGTCCTCGCTCGTCCCCGCGGTCGAGTCGATCAAGGTCGGCGACCTGTTCGACGAGGAGGTCGAGATGGGGCCGCTCGTCTCCGACGGCCAGCGCGAGAGCGTGGCCGGCTTCGTCGACCGGGCCCAGACGGCCGGCGCGAAGGTGCTCACCGGTGGCGAGCGCCTGGACCGTGCCGGCTTCTACTACAAGCCGACCGTCGTCTCCGAGCCGGCGCAGGACTCCGAGATCGTCCAGAAGGAGGTCTTCGGTCCGGTCGTGACCGTCCAGCGGTTCACCGACGAGGACCAGGCCGTCGACTGGGCGAACGACGTCGTGTACGGGCTCGCCTCGTCGGTCTGGACGAAGGACGCGAGCCGGGCGATGCGCGTGGCGCGGCGGCTGCAGTACGGAGCGGTCTGGGTGAACACCCACTTCATGATCACGGCCGAGATGCCGCACGGCGGCTACAAGGAGAGCGGCTACGGCAAGGACATGTCGATGTACTCGCTCGAGGACTACACGCAGATCAAGCACGTGATGTGGTCGCTCGACTGAGCGCGTCTCGAGAGCGGAGGGTGGTGGTCCCGGGATGAGCGTGCGGCCGTACCTGGTGAACGGATCGTGGCGCACGGGCGAGGGCACGTTCGAGGTCGCCAGCCCGTACGACGGGGGCGTGGTCGCCGAGATCGGCATCCCGACCGAGGCGGACGTGGAGGAGGCCCTGGCGACCGCGCACGCCACCTTCGAAAGCTCGAGGCGCCTGCCGGTGCACGCGCGGGCCGAGGCCCTGGACCGGATCTCGGCCGGCCTGGCGGCCTCGATCGACGAGAACGCCCGGCTGATCGCGCAGGAGGGCGGCAAGCCGCTCAAGTGGGCGACCGCCGAGGCGACGCGAGCGGTCTCGACCTTCCGATGGGCCTCCGAGGTGCTCCGCCACGGCGACGACGAGCTGATGCGCCTGGACACGGAGGCCTCGCTCGGCTCGCGGGTCGGCCTCCTGCGGCGGTTCCCGATCGGGCCGGTCCTCGGCATCACGCCCTTCAACTTCCCGTTGAACCTCGTGGCGCACAAGGTGGCGCCCGCGCTCGCCGTGGGGGCGCCGATCGTGGTCAAGCCCGCGTCCGCGACGCCGATCGGGGCGCTCCGCCTGGCGGAGCTGTTCATGGAGACCGACCTTCCGACGGGCATGTACCAGGTGCTGCCGGTGTCGAGCTCCGTCGCCGACACGATGGCCCGCGACGAGCGGTTCCGGAAGATCAGCTTCACCGGCTCCTCGGAGATCGGCTGGTACCTCAAGGGGCTCGACCCGAAGAAGCGGGTCACGCTCGAGCTGGGCGGCAACGCCGGCGTGATCGTGCACTCGGACGCCGACCTCGACCTCGCGGCGCAGCGGATCGCCTTCGGCGGCTACTACCAGGCCGGGCAGAGCTGCATCAGCGTCCAGCGCGTGCTGGTGCAGTCCGAGGTGTACGAGGATTTCGCGGACCGGCTCGTGAAGCAGGTCGAGAGCCTCAAGGTCGGGGACCCGATGGATCCCACCGTCGACGTCGGCCCCGTGATCCAGGCAAAGGAGGTCGACCGGATCGACGGCTGGGTGAAGGAGGCGGTGTCGCAGGGCGCCACGATCCTGACCGGCGGCGAGGGCGACCCACCCTTCTACCAGCCGACCTTGATCGCCGACGTGCGGCCGGAGATGAAGGTCTGTCGCGAGGAGATCTTCGGCCCGGTCGTCACGATCAGCCCGTACCAGACGTTCGAGGAGGCGCTCGGGGTCGTGAACGACTCGCGCTTCGGGCTGCAGGCCGGGGTCTTCACGAACGACATCGGCCGGGCGTTCGAGGCGCATCGCACGATCGAGGTCGGCGGCGTGATCGTGAACGACGTCTCGGCGTTCCGGGCCGACCAGATGCCGTACGGCGGATCGAAGGACTCGGGCTTCGGCCGCGAGGGTCTCCGGTTCGCGATGGAGGAGATGACCGAGCCGCGCATCATGGTCCTGTCGCACGTGCCGCTGTAGCCGAGCGGTCCCGTCGTCGACCTCGTCCTCGTTCGGGGCGGTCGCGGTGAGCACGCTCACGACGATCCTCGTCCCGGCGGCGCTCTTCGTGGTGGCGGTCGCGCTCGTCCTCGGGCGTCGCCTGCGGGCCGTCGACCGGCCGCCGCGGCCGTGGTGGGAGAGCCGGGCGGTGTGGGTCGGCCTGTCGGCCGCCGTCGTCCTCGTCGGGATCGTGGCCGTCCCCCGGCTGCTGGGCTTCACGTTCGTGCTCCTGCCGCTGATCTGGATGCGCGGGCTCGGCGGCCGCGGCCGAGACCGGCGAGGCGGGGGGTGAGCTGAGCCGTGGGCCGGGTGATCCCCGCGATCCTGATCGGCGTCGCGCTCTTCGGGTTCCTGCGCGCCGGCGCGGTCGTGGGCGAGCGGTGGGGCATCCGCTCCCGCCGCTCGACGCTCGGCATCGTCGCGACCGCGATCGCCGTCGCGCTCCTGCTCTACGCCTGGCGGTCGGTCCTCGCGGTGCTGGTGGCCGCGGCGCTGCTCGGGGTGGCGCTCTACGCGGGCTGGCGGGTCCGCCGCGTCTAGCGGTCCGGGTCGCCGGGCTCCTGCGCTCCCCGCTCGGCATGCGCGGCGAGCACGCGCTCGGCGAAGTCGCCGACGAGCTCGGCCGCCGCTCGCTCGTGGCGCCAGAGCGAGTGCTGGGTGCCGGGGACGATGGACAGCTCGGCGTTCGGGAACAGGTCGGCGAGCTCGGCGAGGGCGGCGGGAGGCGAGTACGCGTCGTGCTCGCCCGAGAGCAGCAGCACCGGCCGGCGGAAGCGGCGCAGCTCCGCGGGCGAGGGCATCGGCGGGAGCTCGACGTCGTGATCGAGCGGGAAACCGATCAGCGCGAGCGCCGCCACCCGCTCGTCGACCAGGGCCTGGCGGAGCGCGACGCTCGCGCCGAAGGACCATCCGACCACGATCGTGGGCGGGACGGACCGTTGCCGCACGCACGCGATCGCCGCCGCCACGTCCTTCACCTCCGGCCGGCCGCCGCCGTGCGTGCCTCCGCTCCGCATCGTCCCGCGGAAGTTGAACCCGAGCACCGAGAGCTCGCGCCCCGCGAGCTCGTTGCGCACGGCCCACAACAGTGGGTGGTCCTTGCTCCCACCGAACCGGGGGTGGGCGTGGCACAGGACGGCGGAGCCTCGCTCCTCGCCGTCGGCCGGCCGGAGCTCGCCCTCGAGCGAGCAGCCGTCCTCGGTCGAGAAGCGGAGCGCGAGCATCGCATGCGAGGATGACGCCGGTGCGCGAGCTCCGACAACCGAGCGGCACCGCGTTCGCCTTGCGCGACCCGCTGCCGTGGAAGGACCTCAGCGCGATCGTCCGCGCCGGGGAGGTCGCCGGCTACACCGCGCTCTTCCTGCCCGAGATCACGGGGCGCGACGCGCTGGTCACGCTCGGGGCGCTCGCGGGGGAGACGCGCGACCTGCACCTCGGAACCGGCGTCGTGCCGATGCGCTCCCGGGAGCTCCTGCTCACGGCGATGGCGGCGGCGACCGTGCACGAGCGCTCCGCCGGCCGGCTGGTGCTCGGCCTGGGGACGGGGGCCGCCGGGCCCGGCGCGCTCGCCGAGCTCCGCGAGACCGTCCTGGCGCTGCGCGCGCTCCTGTCCGGCGAGGGGTTCGAGCGCCGCGGGGAGCGCGTCCGCCTGTCGATCGATCCCGGGTCGCCGGTGCCGATCTGGATCGCCGCGCTCGGGCCGCGAGCGATGCACCTCGCGGGCGAGGTCGCCGACGGCGTGCTGCTGAACTGGTGCCCGCCCGAGCGCGTGGCGTTCGCCCGGGCGAGGATCGCCGAGGGCGCGGCGGCCTGGGGCCGCGATCCGCAGGAGGTTGCGGTCGCCGTCTACGTGCGCGCCTGGGTCCACGAGGTCGAGGGCGTGACCCCGCTCGAGCTGCGGGCCGCCGCCGGTCAGTACGCGTCGTACCCGGCCTACGCCCGGCAGTTCGAGGAGGTCGGTCTCGGCGCCGAGGCCAGCGCGGCCGTTCTCGCGCACCGGGCGGATCGTCCGGAGGACGTGCCGGAGGCGCTCGTGCGCGCCGTCTGCGCGGTGGGGCCGGACGCGGCCGAGCGCCTCGCGGCATACGGTGCCGCCGGCGCCGACCTGCCGGTCGTCTACCCGGTCGCGGTGGGGGAGCCCGCCCCGTCGATCGAGCGCACGCTGCTGGCCCTCGCGCCCGGCTGAGGTGTAGACTCGGATTTCCAAGGTCCGCACCGTGGAAACAGGAGAAACGAAGGAAACGGAGGAAAGGACCCCGCGATGACCTACACGATCGCCGAGCCGTGCATCGACGTGAAGGACAAGGCGTGCGTCGACGAGTGCCCCGTGGACTGCATCTACGAGGGCCCGCGCATGCTCTACATCCACCCGGACGAGTGCGTGGACTGCGGCGCCTGTGAGCCGGTGTGCCCGGTGACCGCGATCTTCTACGAGGACGACGTCCCCGCCGAGTGGAAGCAGTTCACGCCGATCAACGCCGAATGGTTCAGCGACGAGGTCAGCGGCGTCGGGTCCCCCGGCGGCGCGGCGCAGGTCGGCCCGAGCGACAAGGACCACCCGGTCGTCGCCGGCTGGGCGTCGGTCGGCTAGCTCCCGCTACCCGGTCGACGCCTCGGGCAGGAAGACCCGGAACGAGGCGCCGCCGCCCGTCCGCTCCTGCACCCACGCCCGCCCGCCGTGGAGCTCCGCGAAGCGGCGCACCAGCGTGAGCCCCACGCCCACCCCCGGCGAGTGCTCCGGCGCGTCCGGGCCCTGCCGGAAGGGGTCGAAGATCGTCTCGCGGATCTCCTCGGGCACGCCCGTGCCCTCGTCCTCCACGATAAGGAGCGCGCCGGCCTCCAGGGGCTGAACCGCGACCCGGATCGCGGTGTCGGCGGAGGTGTGCCGCAGCGCGTTCGCGAGCAGGTTCTCGACGATCCGCTCGACCTTCGCGGCGTCGATCCGGATCACGATCTCGGCGAGCTCGAGGTCGACGCGGCGGTGCGCCTGGAGGTCGGAGCCCTCAACCACCCGCGCCACGAGCGCGCCGAGCTCGGTCGGGTGCAGCTTCGGCTCGACGATGCCGCGCGCGAGCCGGTCGAGGTCGAGCAGGTCGGTGACCAGGCGGTCGAGCCGACGGGCGTTCGCGGCGATCCGGCTCGCGAGGTCGCGGGCCTCCGCCGGCGGCAGCTCGATGTCGGTCCGCTCGAGCGTGACCGCGAGGCCGAGGATCGCCGCGAGCGGCGTCCGGAGGTCGTGGGAGACGGCCTGGAGGAACGTGTTCTTCATCTCGTCGAGCGAGCGCAGCCGTCGGCCCGCCTCGCGCTCGACCTCGAGCGCCTGCTCGAGCCGGTCCTCGGCCTCCTTGCGCTCGGTGATGTCGAGCAGGAACCCCTGCCACGCGCGCGGGCGGCCGTCGTGGTCGCGGACCACCGTGGCCTCGTCGTGGACCCAGACGACGTGCCCGTCCTGGGCGATCATGCGGTACTCCATGACGAAGTCCTCGCCGGTCTCGTTGCTGCGCGCGTCCCCGGCGAGGACGCGCTCGCGGTCGTCCGGATGCAGGACGTCCCGCCAGAGCCCGCCGGTCTCCAGGGTCTCCTCGACCGTGTACCCGAGCATGTCCTCGGTGCGCGGCCCGATGTAGACCGTGTTGCTGACGCGCGGGTCCTCGCGGTCGATCGCCTGCGTGTAGATCACCACCGGGACCTGCTCGACCAGGGTCCGGTACCGGGCCTCCGCCTCCGCGAGTGCCGCCTCGGCCTCCCGGCGCTCCGTCACGTCGAGCATGAACCCCTGCCAGAAGCGCCGGCCGTCCTCGGGCCCGACGAGGGTCGCCTGGTCGTGGATCCAGACGTACGTGCCGTCGGCCCGCCGGAGCCGGTACTCCGTCGCGAAGGGCGCGCCGGTCTCGTTCGTCGTCCGGTCGAGCTCCTTCACCCGGTCGAGGTCGTCCGGGTGGATGTGGTCGAACCAGAAGTTCGGCGTCCACGTCCACTCCTCGGGCCGGTACCCGAACGCGGCCTCGACCTGCGGGCTCACGTAGAAGAGCTCCGGGTCGCCCCCGAGCGACTCCCGGTACGTGACGGCCGGGATGCTCTCGACGAGGTCGCGGAAGCGCGCCTCCGCCTCCCGCATCCGGTCCTCGACCACGCGGCGCTCCGTGACGTCGACCATCACCCCGTGCCAGGTCGGTCGGCCGTCGCCGTCGCGGATCAGCACCGCGTCGTCCCGGAACCACACGACCCGCCCGTCCGCCGCGATCAGGCGGTACTCCTGGCTGTAGGGCTCGCCCGTCCTCGCGGTGCGCTCGCTCTCGGCGTTGACGCGCTCGAGGTCGTCGGGGTGCACGATCTGGGACCAGAAGCCGGGGATCTCGAGCCAGCGCTGCGGCGGGTAGCCGAGGATGCGCTCGATCTGCGGGCTCATGTAGGTGACCGCGGTCGCGACCGAGTAGGTCTCGGTGGCGTGCTCCTGGTACGTCACGGCCGGGGTGCGCTCGACGATCTCGCGGTAGCGCGCCTCGGCCTCACGGAGCTGCCGCTCGGAGCGCTCGCGCTCGACGGCCGCCCCGACGATCCCGGCCGCCGCCCGCAGGGTGTCGATCTCGATCTGGGTCCAGGCGCGCTCGAGGTCGCAGTCGTCGAACCCCAGGTATCCCCACCATCCCCCCGCGACCGAGATCGGGGCCAGGACGATCGAACGGATCTCGTGCCGCTCGAGGCGCTCCCGCTCGGACGGCGCGAAGTCCGCGACGCGCCCGTTCACGACGTCGCCGCGACCGAGCGTCGCGACCCAGCGCTCGAGGCCAGCGAAGCCGAGCGAGGTCCCCTCCTCCACGAAGCTCCGCACCCCGTCGGCCACCCACTGGCCCCGCAGCCTCGTCCGCAGCTCGTCGCGCTCGATCTCGTTCTCGAACAGGTACACCCTCGACGCTCCGGTGGCCTCGCCCAGGCGCCGGAGGAAGGACGGCACCACGGACTCCCACCCGGAGCCCTGGAGGAACCGCTGGGCGGCGAACGCCACGGCCTCCAGGGTGGCGTCGCGGCGGAGGGCGGCCTCCGCCCGGGCTTCCGCGGTGTCCAACCGGCCTCCCTCCGAGCGAGTGCGAACGAGCGAGGATCGGCCGCGAGCGGCGGCCACGATCACTCCGTTATCGGTCGGCCGCGCGCGGGCGTTGAGGCTAGACGGCCGCTTCGTCGGCGACCGGGATCCGGCCGGGTCCGGCGAACTCCGTCTCGACCGGCCATCGCTCCCGCGACTTGGCGGCGAGCTTGCTCATCAGGGCGATGGCGCCGGGGTCCTCGGAGCCGGGCCGCCACTCGACGACGCCGTCCGCGACGGCGCGCTCCCAGATCTCGCGGCCCTTGTCGGTGCGGATGATCGTGAGCGTCCACCCCTCGCCCTGGCCGAGGCCGCCGAAGGAGATGTCCGCGTGCTCGGCGGCGAAGTCGGGGCAGTGCAGGCACCCGGGCCGCGTGAACTCGTGCGACTGCTTCAGCGGGTACGTGTGCTCCTCGCCGTCCTTCGTGTAGAAGAGCAGCTTGCCCTTGATGTTCACGCGGACGAGGTCGTCCAGGTCGAGGCCGAGCCGGTTCTGGGCGATCTCCACCATGAGTCCGTCGTAGGAGAAGGACTTCGAGCACAACAGGCCGAAGGTCCAGGCGATCTTGCGGGCCCACTTGTTCACGCGCCGGGCGGTCATCGAACCGGTCACGCTCGACTGGCAGGACATCCCGACGAGGGCGAGCTTCGACAGCCCCAGCTCGGCGGCCTTGGTGAGCGCGAGCGGGTTCGCCGAGTAGGTGTAGCGGGAGCCCGCGGTGGCGAGCACGCCCTCCTCGTCGGTGACCACCGTGGGCTCGACGTCCCAGGCCCGCTCGTCCGACAGCTTCGAGGTGAGGGCCCCGTCGATGTCGCCGTTGCGCAGCCCCCAGATCAGCAGCGCCGAGACCACCCCGCCGTCCTGGCCGTGCAGCAGGATCTCGGGCGAGGCCGCGCGGGCCAGCACGATGTCCTGGTACTGCCCGATCACGTCCTCGGGCGAGCGCGTCCGGCCGAACAGGTGCAGATCGATCTCGCCCTCCCACTCCCGGAACCGGGGACAGGCCCGCGTGCAGATGTCGCAGCCCTTGTCGCCGTGGGCGCAGGCGTCCGGGCCGTCCTCCTGCAGCTGGACCGGCACGTAGTCCTCGTAGCCGAGCACGTGGAAGGGACAGGCGACGATGCAGGCGGTGCAGCCGGTGCACAGACCGGTCAGGACGACCTCGTGGTGGAGGTCCCGCCACTGCGTCTTGTCTGCGGTGGTGGCCATGCGTGCGGCAGTATAGGGGGTCGTCGGCGGGTCACCGTGGTCCGATCGGACCGAGCGGGGCGAGCCGGTGGGCCCGGTCGGCCGTAGTACGCCGAGAGGTCCGGGGCCGATGCGGCGGTCGCCGTTCCGGCCGGTCGACAGCGAGGGGGACGAGATGCGTGGAACGAGGAGGATGCGCGCGGTGGCCGGCCTGTTCGCGGTCGCGCTCCTGGTCGGCGCGTGCGGTGGCGACGACGAGGGTGACGGCGACGGCGGGGCCACCGGCGGGGGCGGGGAGGCCACGATCACGATCGCCGACTTCACGTACGACCCCGCCACGCTGCAGGTCTCGGGTGAGACGACCGTGACGATCACGAACGACGACACCGCCGCCCACACGTTCACGCTGGACGACGGGAGCGTGGATCAGGAGGTCGGGGCCGGCGAGTCCGCCGAGGTCACGGTGAACGTCTCGGAGACGACCGGGTTCCACTGCGAGTT
>DATBMU010000145.1:0-15961 GCA_036554665.1 Actinomycetota bacterium
CCTGGAAGTACGCATCCGGGTTCTGCGCGGTACCGCGCAGTACCGGCCGATCGGGAGTCAGGGCGCGCTGGCGGAACGCCGCGATGCACCCGGTGTCGACCAGGGCCCGCAGGTCGTCGTCGCCGAGCTGGTCGATGCGCGCCACTTCGTGCGAGGTCCGGAAGCCGTCGAAGAAGTGCAGGAACGGCACGCGGCACTCGAGCGTCGCCGCGTGGGCGACGGCGGCGAGGTCCTGGGCCGCCTGCACGTCCGAGGACGCGAGCATCGCCCAGCCGGTCTGCCGGACCGCCATCACGTCGCTGTGGTCGCCGAAGATCGACAGCGCATGTGTCGCGAGCGTCCGCGCCGCGACGTGGATCACCGCGGGCGTGAGCTCGCCCGCGATCTTGTACATGTTCGGGATCATCAGCAGCAGGCCTTGCGACGCGGTGAAGGTCGTGCACAGGGCCCCCGCCTGGAGGGCCCCGTGGAGCGCCCCGGCGGCGCCGCCCTCGCTCTGCATCTCGATGACCTGCGGCACGGCGCCCCACAGGTTCGCCCTGCCGGCGGCGGACCAGGCGTCCGCGTGCTCACCCATCGGGGAGGACGGCGTGATCGGGTAGATCGCGATCACCTCCGACAACCGGTGAGCGACGCTCGCCGCCGCTTCGTTCCCGTCGACCGTGATCAGCGTGCCGTGCGTGTCCATCGACTTCACCCCGATGCGACGAAGGAGGAGCTCGGTTGCTCTCGAGCCATGCTTCCGCGCGGAAGAGGGACGGAACGGGGCCGTTCGGCCCATCCTGGGGGTGCCGCCGGACCCCGCTCGGAGGAGCGGGCGGACCCGAGGTCCTAGCCTTGGGTCCCCGGCGTGGTGGTGTGGCGGGCGAGGTAGGCGGCCGCCTCGGCGCGCCGGGCCACCTCGAGCTTGGACAGGATGCTGGAGACGTAGTTCTTGACCGTCTTCTCGGCCAGGTTCAGCTCGTCCCCGATCTCCTTGTTCGTCTTCCCGTCCGCGACGAGCGAGAGGATCCGCTCCTCCTGAGGCGAGAGCCGGGCGAGCTTCTCGTCCTTGAGCAGATGCTTGCCCTTGCGGAGCCGGTCGAGCACCGCGCTCGTGACGGCCGGGTCGAGCAGGCTCTCGCCCTTGCCGACCGTGCGGATCGCCCGGACGAGCTCGCCCCCCTTGACCTGCTTCAGTACGTAGCCGGACGCCCCGGCCATGATCGAGGCGAACAGGGCCTCGTCATCGGCGAAGGACGTGAGCATCACCACCTGGGTCTTCGGGTGGCGGGTGCGGATCTCGCGGGTCGCCTCGATGCCGCTGCCGTCGGCCAGGCGCACGTCCATCACGACGACGTCCGGACGGGCCCTGTCGGCCTCGTCGACCGCCTCGCGCACGGAGCCGGCCTCGGCCGTCACGACGATGTCGTCGGTCGCCTGGAGCAGCGCCTTCACGCCGCTGCGGACGACCTCGTGGTCGTCGACGAGCAGCACCCGCAGCGGCGGGACCTTCGTGGCCTTCCCGGTCACGGCGGGAATCCTACCGCTCAGGAGGCCGAGGGCTCGCGAGCGCCGATGCGTTCGCCGACGCGATCGAGGAAGTCCTTGATCGTGGCCTCGGCCACGCGATGGAGCAGCGCGCGGTCCAGCGCTCGGCCGATCACGCCCATCGGCGGCCGGTAGCGCGCGCTGATCGACAGCTGGGTCCGGTGTGGGCCGAGCGCGGCCACCTCGATGTCCGCGTCGAGCTGCGGGAACAGCCGCTCGGCGCCGGTCGCCGTCCACGACATCGGGAGCAGGGTCTTGGTCGGGATCCGGTAGGGCGTGCCGACCCGGATCTCCACCTCCTTGTCGATCCGCCGCTCGTCCAGGCCGAAGCCGACCTCGGCGAGCAGGGCCTCACCGCGCTCCTCGGCCGCGCGCAGGAGCCCCGGCATCCAGGTCTCGGGGTCCGCGGTGAGCGAGGCCTCCACGTCGGCGTAGGGGACCTCGAGGTCCAGGTAGTAGCGCGCGAACATGCGGCCAGGATGGGGGAGCCGCTCGCCGAGCCCTCAGGGTCGAAGGGCCCCACCGGGACAGGACCGAGGACCGGCGACCGTGGGACCCCCGCCGACGCATGCTCGCGACGTGGCCACGGGGGCGCGGCGCGAGGGGAGCGTCCTCATCGTCGAGGCGGATCCCGCGGAGCGCGGTCGCTTCGGCGCCTGGCTGGAGCGGGCGGGCTTCGAGGTCCTCACCTGTCCCGGTCCCACCGAGCCCGACTACACGTGCCTCGGCTCGCGCGGGCGAGCCTGCCCGCTCGCGGCCGAGGCCGACATCGTGGTGCTGGACATGAGCCTGGACAGCGAGGCCGTGGTCATCGGGACGCCGGCCGAGGAGCTGCTCGGCCTGTACCTCCTTGCCGGCCATCGCGTGGTGGTGCTCGGCTCGCGCCCGGGCGAGGAGATCCCCGGCCGGCTGACCCGCGTCCGCCGACACCCGGACTGGACCGAGCTCGCCGAGGCCGTGCGGGCGCTCGCGCGCGCCGATGAGGACGGGCCACCGGCGGGAGAGCCGCCGGCCTAGGGCTGTCAGGGTCGTTCGGCCCTGAGACACTCTCCGCGCTTCTCGTTCCATCGGCGGTCTCACGTCCGGTGCCCGACAGGAAGGATGGATCGATGATCGAGCGTGTCCGACGCCTCGCGGTCTTGGCGTTCGTGCTGGCCCTCGCGCTCGTCGCCGCGGCCTGCTCCGGCGGCGACGACGGGGGCGACGGGAGCGACGGGAGCGGCGCCGATGGCGACGGGGCCGCGGCCGCCTCGGCAAGCTTCGCGGTCTCGCTGACGGAGTTCGCGATCGCGCCCGACGTGATCCACGCGCCGGCGGGCCAGGCGCTGTCGTTCGACGTCACGAACGACGGGAGCGCGCCGCACACGTTCGCGGTCGACACCGGCAGCGGGATCGAGGTGACCCGGGAGCTCGCGTCCGGCGACACGCAGACGCTGCCCGTGCCGGCGCTCGAGGCCGGCGAGTACCGGATCTACTGCTCGGTCGTCGGCCACGAGGACCTCGGGATGGTGGGCACGCTCATGGTGATGGCCGGCGGCGACGTTGCCGCGGGCGCTACGGGCGCGACGGGCGCGACCGGGGCCACCGGCGCGCATGCCGGCGTCACCCTGCAGGAGATGCTCGACGGCCACGCCGCCGGCGTCGCGGCCTTCCCGGCCGAGACCGAGGCGATGGGCAACCAGCCGCTCGAGCCGAGGATCCAGAACGGCGTGAAGGTGTTCGAGCTCACCGCGGAGGAGCTGAGCTGGGAGACGAAGCCGGGCGTGTTCGTCCAGGCGATGGGGTTCAACGGCACGGTGCCCGGACCCGAGATCCGGGTGGAGCAGGGCGACCGCGTCCGGATCGTGGTCCGCAACGAGATGTCGCAGCCGACGACCCTGCACCTGCACGGGGTGACCGTCCCGAACGGGATGGACGGCGTCCCCTACATCACCCAGGATCCGATCCTGCCCGGCGGGTTCTTCACGTACGAGTTCGACGTGGTCGATCCGCCCGGGATGTACGTGTACCACTCGCACTTCAACTCCACCGAGCAGGTGGGCAAGGGGCTGTACGGCGCCTTCTACGTCCAGCCCGAAGGCGGCGACTGGGGCTCGCTCTACGGCGGCAGGGTCGACGTCGAGAGCACGATGTTCCTCGGCGACGGCCCCACCGGGTACGTCCTGAACGGCAAGGAGTTCCCGGCGACCCAGCCGATCGTCGCCGAGCAGGGCGACACCGTCCTGATCCACCTCGCGAACGACGGAGCCCAGATCCACCCGATGCACCTGCACGGCTTCCACTTCGAGGTCGTGGGTGTGGACGGCTTCGCGCTCGAACCCTCGATGCGGTACATGGCCGACACGTTGATGGTCGCGCCCGGCCAACGGTTCGACGTCCTCGTGCAGGCCGACTACCTGGGGGCGTGGGCCTACCACTGCCACATCCTGCCGCACGTCGAGGGCCCCGAGGGCATGTTCGGGATGGTGACGGCGCTCGTGGTGACGGAGCCGGGCGGCTAGACGGGGATCTCGATCCGCACCGTCGTGCCCTGGGTGGGGACGGACTCGAACGCGACCTTCCCGCCCAGGGCGGCGGTCCGCTGCTCGAGGTTCGTGAGCCCGTCACCTCGACGGACCGTCTCGGGGTCGAACCCCTTCCCGTCGTCGTCGACCTCCAGCACCGCGGTGCCGTCGCGCTGGAACAGCGAGACCCGGCAGGTGGCGGCGTCCGAGTGCCGGCCGACGTTGGACAGCGCCTCCCGGGTCAGCTGCACGACGTCGCCCGCCATCCGCGAGAGCTCGGACGCGACGGTCTCGTCCAGCTCGACGATGGTAACGATGCCGCTCTTGCTCTGGAACTCCTCGACGAGCGCACGCAGCGCCTTGTCGAGCTGCCGGTCGGCGAGGATGCCCGGGCGGAGCCCGAAGATGTAGTTGCGCAGGTCGCGGATCACGCGGTCCAGCTCGCCCACCGCCCCCTCGATCCGCGTCGCCAGCTCCTCGTCGCCCGACATCAGCGCGGTCCCCTGCAGGCCCATCCCGACGGCGAACAGCGCCTGGATCACGCCGTCGTGGAGCTCCTTCGCGATCCGCTCGCGGTCCTCGAGCACGGCCAGTCGCTCCACCTCCTGCTGGACGCGCGCGTACTCGAGCGCGAGGGCCGCCTGATCGGCGAAGGATTCGAGCAGGCGGATCGCCTCCTCCTCGAAGGGGCGCCCACCCGGTTCGTGCGCGGCGGCGAGCGTGCCGAACGCGCGTCCGTGGACCGAGAGCGGGACGAACACGGCCGGCCCCACGTGGCCGGCCTCGATCAGGGGCTCGAAGGCCCGATCGTCGTCCGTGGGGTCGTGCACGACCACGGCGCGGCCGGTCCGGATGACGTCCCCGGAGATCGAGTCGTCCATCGGGAGGTCCATCCCGAGGATCGCGTCGGCCCGTTGGCCGTCGGCGAACGCGACGCGCAGCGCTCCCGACGGCATCGGGGCCACGACCCACGCGAGGTCGGCGTTCACGAGCTCACGGGCGCGCGAGGCGATGAGGCGGATCGCCTCATCGGTGTGGGTCCGCGCCAGGATCGTGGTCGCGATCTCCGCGGAGGCGGCGAGCCAGCGCTCGCGGGCGTGCGCCTCCTCGTACAGGCGGGCGTTCTCGACCGCGATGCCCGCCTGGGCCGCGAGGACGACGATCGCCTCCTCGTCCTCCTCGTCGAACGGCTCGCCGCCCCGCTTGTCCGTGAGGTAGAGGTTCCCGTACGCGGTCCCCCGGGAGCTCACGGGGGCGCCGAGGAACGAGGTCATCGGCGGGTGGTTCGGCGGGAACCCGACGCTGTGGGGATGCTCGTGGATCACCGGGATCCGCACGGGGCGCGCCTCCTCGATCAGCAGGCCGAGGAGGCCGTGCCCGGCCGGCGGATCGCCCATCGCCGCGCGTTGCTCCGGCGTGATGCCGGTCGTCACGAACTGCACGATCCGGCCGTCGGGCCCGAGCACGCCGAGCGCGCCGTACCGGGCCTCGGTGAGCTCCGCCGCGGCCTCGACGATGCGCTGGAGGACGTGCTCCAAGCTCAGCTCCGAGGCCAGGGCGAGCCCCGATCGGATCAATCGGTCGCGTCGGTCCACCCGGCCTGAGCGTAGCGCGCCCCCGAACGGCCCGCCCGGCACCCGGGTCCACCGGCCCGCCCGCGCTGGGTGGCGGACCGCGCGGAAGGGGACCTGTGGCCGTAGGGGGCCGGCCGGGCCGCGCCTACCGTGGGGCCGTGAGCCACGCACATCTCGGCCAGGCACGTCGGAAGGAGCAAGCGATGACACGCACCGTCTCGGACGTCATGACCCGCACGGTCGTGTCCGTGGACGCCTTCACACCGTTCAAGGACATCGTCCGCCGGATGCAGGAGTACCGCGTGAGCGCCGTCCCCGTCGTGGACGAGGACCACCGGCTGCTCGGTCTCGTCTCCGAGGGAGACCTCATCCTGAAGGAGGACCCCGAGCTGGAGGGCGAGGCCCGCCTGTTCGAGGGGGTCCATCGCCGCCACGACCGCTCGAAGGCGGCGGGGCTGGTGGCCTCGGAGGTCATGAGCTCGCCGGTGATCACGATCGGCCCGGCGGCGAGCCTCGGCGAGGCGGCCCGGCTCATGCACCGCAAGGCGATCAAGCGCCTGCCGGTGATCGACCCGGACGACGGCACGATCGTCGGGATCGTCTCGCGGCCCGACCTGCTGAAGGTCTTCCTCCGCGACGACGACGAGATCGCGACCGAGATCCGCGAGGACGTGATCCGGCGCACGCTCTGGATCGATCCGGATACGATCCGCGTGATGGTCCGAGACGGCATCGTCACGGTCGAGGGACAGGTCGAACGCCGCAGCCTGATCCCGATCATCGAGCGGCTCGTCCTGTCGACCGAGGGCGTGATCGCCTTCGAGAACCGACTCAGCTACCTGACCGACGACACGGCTCCGCCCTCGGACCTCCCGCTTCCCTGGACGTCGCTCGTGCCGAAGGCAGGTCGTTGACGAGCGGCGACCCGGTCCTTTCCCGCGTGCTCACCGGGACCGACGGGTCCCCGCGTGCCGAGGAGGCCGTCCGTCAGGGTGCGCGCCTCGCCGCGGCCACCGGCGCCGTGCTCGAGGTGGCCTTCGTCGTGGACACCGGACGATCGCACGAGGGGGACGTCGAGCACGAGGCCGAGTCGATCCTGGGGCGCGCGGCCGCGATCGCGGCGGAGGCCGGCGTCGGCGTCGACACCCGGATCCTCGCCGGCGACCCGGCCACGACCCTGGTGGAGGAGGCTGCCGAGGAAGGCGCCGACCTGATCGGCATCGGGCCCGACGCCGGGCTGATCGGCGGCGCGATCCGCATCGGGCAGGTGGCCGCGCACGTGCTGCGCGAGGCCGCCTGCTCCGTCCTGATCGCCCGGCCGTCGCCCGCGTTCCCGAGCCGGATCGCCTGCGGGGTCGACGGCTCCGACCCCTCCGCCGAGACCGCCGCGTTCGCCGCCGCCCTGGCCGCGGCGACCGGCGCCGAGCTCCGCCTGGTGCACGTGATCCCCGTCTTCCGGGGCCGCGACGACGAGTGGATCCTCGAGGAGGGGGAGGCCAGCCCACCCGAGCTCGAGGCGTCGGTCGCGGCCGCGTCCGCCCTCGGCGTCGTCCCGGTCCGCGAGATGGCGATGGGTCGCCCGGAGCACGCGCTCGTGAAGGTGGCGGGGCGGGACGGCACCGACCTGCTCGTGGTCGGCCATCACGGGGTGTCGGGGATGCGCCGCGTCCTGCTCGGGAGCGTGAGCGAGTACTGCTCGCACCACGCGCCGTGCTCCGTCCTGATCGCCCGGCTCCGGCGACCTGACTGAGTCAGCCGGCGGCGGCGCGAGCCGCGAGCGGCTTGATCGGCGGGGCCTCCTGCGCGCGGATCCTCGCGTCGACGATCACGGCGCCGTGGTGCAGGACCATCACCGGGTTGCAGTCCATCTCGGCGATCGACGGGTGCGAGTCCACGAGCGCGCCCACCCGCAGGATCACCTCCTCGAGCGCCGCGACGTCCACCTTCGGCGCGCCGCGGAACCCCTCGAGCAGCGGGAACGTGCGCAGGGACCGCACCATCTCCTCGGCATCCAGGTCCGTGATCGGGGTCACGCGGACGGCGACGTCGCGGACGAGCTCGACCGTTGTGCCGCCGGCGCTGCACGCGACGACCGGGCCGAACAGCGGGTCGTGGGCGACGCCGACCAGCATCTCGACGCCCTCCTGGACCATCTCCTGCACCACGAACCCCTCGAGGGTGAGCCCGGCCGCGGCCACTCGCTCGGCCATCGCGCGCGCCTCGTCCCGCGTCTGCGTCGGGCCGTGGAGCCCGAGCGCGACTGCCCCGACCTCGGTCTTGTGCAGGATGTCCGGCCCGAAGGCCTTGATCGCGACCGCCGCCCCGATCCTCGCCGCGGCCTCGCCGGCCTCCTCCGGCGTCGTCGTGCGCTCGGACCGGGCGGTCCGCAGCCCGTAGCAGCCGAGCAGCCGCTCGACCTCCTCGGGCGACAGCCAGCCGCCGTCGCCGCGGCCGAGCGCGACGGCGAGGATCCCGGCCACCTCGTCCGCCCGCGTGTCGTGGAACCGCGGGATCGTGCCGACGGGGCGCTCGCGCCAGCGCCCGTACCGCGCGGCGTGGGCGAGCGCGATCGCCGCCTGCTCGGGGAAGGGGAAGGACGGGATGCTCGTCCCGGCCTCCTGGAGCTCCTCGGGCAGGCCCTTCGTCGACATCCAGGTGGTGACGACCGGGATCCGCCCGCCGACCTCGTTGATCGCCCGGACGATCGCGTGGCCGATCTCGACGGCCATCGTGGCCTGGGGCGGGATATAGATCACGATCATCGCGTCGACGTCGGGGTCGGCCGCGACGGTCTCGATCGCGCGCTCGTAGTCGTCCCCGGTGGCCGAGGCGATCATGTCGACGGGGTTGCCGACCGAGGCCTCGGCCGGCAGGAACGCTCGGAGCCGCTCCTGCGTCGCGGCGGACAGGTGCGGCACCGTGAGGCCGTTGGCCTCGCAGGTGTCGGCGCACAGGATCCCGAGGCCGCCGGCGTTCGTCACGATCGCAACGCGGTCGCCCTTGGGCGGCGGCTGGTTCGCGAGGATCGTCGCGACGTCGAACATCTCCTCCAGCGTGTCGGTCCGGATCACCCCCGCCTGGCGGAACAGCGCGTCCACGGTCACGTCGGAGGCCGCCAGCAGCGCGCCCGTGTGCGAGGCGGCCGCGCGCGCCCCGGCGGCGCTCCGCCCGGACTTGACCGCGATGATCGGCTTGCGCCGGCTGACGTCGCGCGCGAGCCGAGCGAACCGCCGCGGGTTCCCGAAGGACTCGAGGTAGAGCAGGACGACGTCGGTCCCGGGGTCCTCGTCCCAGTACGCGACGAGGTCGTTGCCCGAGATGTCGGCCTTGTTGCCGATCGAGACGAACGAGGACAGGCCGAGCCCGAGCTCGGTCGCGTACTGCATCACGGCCAGGCCGAGCGCGCCCGACTGCGACAGGAACCCCACGCGGCCGGGCGGCGGGTAGATCGTCGCGAACGTGCCGTTCAGCCGGATCTCGGGCGCGGTGTTCACGATGCCCATGCAGTTCGGGCCGATGATCCGCATCCCGTACCCGCGGCAGATCTCGACGAGCTCCTCCTGGCGCGCCGGGCCCTCGCCGCCCACCTCCGCGAACCCCGACGAGATCACGACGAGGCCGCGGACGCCCTTCTCGCCGCACTCCCGGGCCACCTGTGCCACGTGGGCGGCGGGGACGACGATGAACGCGACGTCGACCTCGCCGGGGACGTCCTTCACGCTCGGATAGGCGACCACACCGTGGACGACCTCCGCCTTCGGGTTCACGGGGAACACGGGACCGTGGAACTCGGTCGTGAGCAGGTTGTGGAACAGCTGTCCGCCGATCGTGCTGGAGTCGCGGGACGCGCCGATCACCGCGACCGAGCTCGGCGACAGGAACGTGCGCATCGCGTTCACGGCGGCCTCGGTCTCGCGCTCCTCGAAGTGCTCGACCGCCTCCTCCGTCAGCTGGATCGGGAACTCGACCTCGATCGCTCCGGGCGTCGCGCGGATCGAGACGGTGAAGCCGCTCGCGCGGAAGACGTTGACCATCGTGTGGTTCTCGGGCAGGACCTCGGCGACGAACGTCGTGATCTTGTGCCGCGCCGCCTCCTGCGCCATCTGGCCGAGCAGGATCGAGCCCATGCCCTTGCCCTGGAACTCGTCGGCGGCGGACAGGCTCACCTCGGCGCGGCCGCCCTCGATCCGGATGTACTGGGCGCCGCCGATCATGCGGCCCTCGTCCCCACCCTGCAGGACGAGCAGCGTGAGGTGGTCGTCGTAGTCGACGTCCACGATCCTGCGCGCCAGCTCGCGCACGTCGATCGCCTGGGACCAGAACCGGAGGCGGCGGGTCTCCGGCGACAGCCCGATCAGGTAGTCCTCCACCCTCGTCGCGTCGCTCGCGCGTGCCGGGCGGACCCGCACGGTGGAGCCGTCGCGGAGCACGACGTCGGAGACGAGGTGCTCCGGGAAGGCGGCCGCGGCCATGCCGTCATCCTAGTGAAGCGGCCGGGACCGTCCCGGGGCGACCCTCAGGCCGCCGAGGGCTGCCGCGACCGCTCCGCCGGCGTGCCGGGCCGTTCCGGGGGAGCGACGTGCTCGGGTCGAGGGGCGCGCTCGGGGCGGGCGGGGCGCTCGGGGCGGTACCCGGCCGTGAGGCCCCGCACCACGAGCAGGAACACGACGATCAACCCGGTGGCGACGTACGTCCACCACATCGCCGGCCGGACCGTGTCGGTGCCGGCGAACACGCCGTGCACGAGGGAGAGGATGAAGGTCGGCACGGCCAGCAGGTGCGTGCGTCGCCACCAGGTGGTCCCGATCCGCTTGCGCATCCACGACGTCACGATCACGAACACGGTCGCGTACATCGCGACCACGCCGAAGGCGACGGCCACGGGCCGGTACGCGCTCGCCATCGGGATCGTGACATCGGCGAGCGAGAAGGGCATGAACGGGTCGACGAGGAGCAGCCCGACGTGCACCGCCATCAGGAACATCCCGCACGTTGACATGAACTGGTGGATCGTCGTCGCGGAGACCTTGGAGAAGCGCTTGCCGAACGCGGTCGTCGTCGACGCCAAGCCCCATGCGACGGACAGGAACAGCATCACGTAGGCGCCGATCCCGGCGGCCCGTAAGAGGTTCCAGGTGGTCATGCCGCGACCTCCGCGTTCGCCGACAGGTTGGTGAGGATCCGTCCGTCGCGGAGCACGAGCAGCCCGTTGCCGCGATCGAGGTACGCCTCACCCAGCAGGAGCGCGTCCTTGGCACGGACCTCGGCTTCCGCGCACGTGGGAGCCCAGACCGTGGCCTGCAGCACCTCGCCGACGGCCGGGAGCCCGGTTGCCGGGTCGATCAGATGGTGCTGCCCCTCGCCCCACGCCCGCCTCGTGATCGAGGTCGTCGCGAGCGAGCCTCGATCGAGCACGAGCCGACCGGCTTCGGCGCCCGGGCGCTCGGGGTCCTCGACCCCGACGTCGATGCCCTCGATCGGCGGGATCCCGGCGATGCGCAGGTCGCCACCCGCGTTCACGAGCGCCCAGGGGAGCCCACACGCGACGGCTGCCTCGGCGGCGACGTCGACCGTCCAGCCCTTCGCGATGCCGCCCAGGTCGAGCCCGACGCCCCCCGGCAGGAGGATCCTGTCCCGGTCGAGCGCGACGTCGCCGGCCCTCCCGCACGGGCTGGTCGGTCGGAGCGCGGCGCGTGCCCCGGCGAGCAGGTCGTCGAAGTCCCGGTCGTAGCCGGCGGCGATCACCGCGTCGAGGACGGTCGGGTCGAACCGACCGTCGGTCGCGCGCCACGCGAGCAGCGCGAGCGCGGTGACGGCGGCGAACCCGCTCGAGACGCGGGTCCAGGAGCCGGCCGAGGCGTTCACCCGCGAGAGCTCGCTGTCCGTGCGGAACCGCGAGAAGCGCCGGTCCTCTCGGTCGAACAGGGCGCGGACGACCGTGGACGCGGTTCCGAACCGATCCGAGCCGTCGGGGCCGACGAGGGAGACCTCCGTCCCCATCGAGCGGAACCCCGAGCGCTCCACCGCGAGCATCACGAACCCCCAGTGCTCGTCGCGGGGGGAGGTGCGGGTGCCGGGGCCGTGTCCGCCCCCGGGGCGGACGAGGTCGATCCGTCGGATGGCGCGTACACGTAGCGCACCGGCGCCTGGGTGGGGCGGTCCTGGATGACCACCCGACGGGTGATCGTTCGGACGATCAGCACCGGGCGCTCGTCGGCCGCGGCGTCGGGGGGCTTCGGTGAGGCGCCGAGCGCCGCCCAGGGCGCGAAGAACGCCAGGCTGCCCGCGATCCACGCCCAGGTCCGGAGCTCGCGCTTGGAAGCGCGGCGCCTGGGGGCCCGCTCAGTCATCCTCCCCGTCCTCGTCGTCCTCGCCGTCCTCGTCGTCCTCGTCGTCCTCGTCGTCCTCGTCCTCGAACCCCTCGTCCTCGAACCCCTCGTCCTCGTCGTCCCACTCACCGTCGTCGGAGACGGCCGACGTGGCGGCCGCCGGCGCGGCAGGGGCGATCGTCCGGACGACCGGCTCGGCCTCGGTCTTGGCCTTCTTGTGCACCGTGACGGTCCGCTCGATCGTGCGGACGCGCGGCGTCGCCCGCTCGCCGGTGGTGGCGGCCGGGTCGAGGAAACCCATGGAGAGCGCGATCGCGCCCGAGAGCAGCGCCGCCACGAGACCGGCGGCGATCAACATCGCAGAACGCTTCTTCATCGCTCCCACCTCGTGGTCTTGGTCGGGGTCACCGTACGGACGGGCCCGCCAGCGGGATCTCAGGCGATGGTTAAGCGTTCGCTAAGTCTCGGAGCCCGATGGGTCCCCCGAGAGCGGCCCGGACGGCCCTCGAACCGCCCGCCCCCTCGGTGCATCCTCGCCGGGGGAGAGGAGGTGAGGGCCGTGTTCGATCGGATCCTCCTCGCGGTCGATGGCTCGGCCCACAGCCGCAGAGCCGTTCCGGTCGCCGCCGATCTCGCCTTCCGCTACGAGGGTGAGGTCTTGGTGTTCCACGCGCGGGAGCACGAGGTCGCGCTCGGCGTGGGGGTGGATGCCGAGACGCCGCAGGAGGCGCTCGACCTCGTCGACGGCATCGTCCGCGAGCTGAAGGACGCCGGCATCAACGTCCGGGGCGAGATCGTCGGTGTGCCGCTCGGTCAGACGTCGCGGGCGATCCTCGACGCCGCGCGCGACGGGAACGTCGACCTGATCGTGCTGGGCACGCGCGGGCTCTCGGAGTGGAGCCGTCTCCTGATGGGGAGCGTCGCCCACAAGGTCGTCCACCTGGCGGAGATGCCGGTCCTGGTCGTGCGCTAGCGCCAGCCACGCGCGGACGCCGGGCCGCGCTCAGGCGACGACGTCGGCGGTCAGGATCGGCGCCGTGGTCGGTGCGCCGGGGCACGACGCCGGCTCGACGGTGACGGCCATCGCCTCGGCCGGGCCGAGCTCCACGTCCACGAACGTGAACACCGTGCCCTCCGCCGAGGGCGTGAAGCAGGTCGCCGATACGGGCGTGCCCTCCTGGAACATCCAGACCTCGTACACCTTGCCCTCGGGCGGGGCCTCGAGCCCCGAGCCGAGCAGGAACATCCCGCTCCCGTCCGGGCGGAACGCCACCGCCAGGTTCCCCGCCGCCTCGCCCTCGAACGCGACGACCCGGGCGCCCTCCGTCGTCGGGTCGTCGTCGCCGGTGAGCGAGCCCGCCGCCCATCCGGCGGCGAAGAGCACCACCGACGCGGCCACCGCGACGAGCGGCCGCAGCCACGAGCGGGCGCCGCTGCGTTCACCCGTCGCTTGAGCCTCCGGGGCCGCAGTCCGGGCCCGCGCGAGGACCTCCTCCTCGAGGCCGTCGCGCACCGGCACGGGGTCGAGCGCGAACGCGAGCCGGCCGGCGGTCTCCGCGTACCCGTCCTCCAGGCGGCGACACTCCGCGCACCCGGCGCCGTGGTCGGCCATCTCGCGACGGAGCGCCTCCTCGTCGGACGCGTCGAGCCCGCCGAGCGCCCGCGCGGCCATCAGCTCCTCGATCCGCTCGTGGTCCCTCATCGCTCCATCCCGACCAGCGCCGCCCGCAGCCGCCGCATGCCGAGCAACGTCCGCGACTTCACGGTGCCGAGCGGCAGCTCGAGCCGCTCGGCGATCCTCGACTGCGACAGGCCACCGAAGTACATCAGCTCGATCACCTGCCGCTGCTCCGCGGGGAGCCCCTGGAGCGCGGCCCGGACGGTCTCGCGCTCCTGCGGCGCCCCGACCTCCTCCACGACCGCCTCGGCGGGGTCCTCGACGACGACCACGTCGCTCGCCTTGGCCTCCTCGGCGCGCCGGCGCTGCGACTCCTCGCGGCGCACCGCGTCCACGGCACGATGATGGACCATGCCCATCAGCCAGGACCGCACCGACCCGCGGCCCGGGTCGTAGGCCTCCGGGTTGCGCCACAGCGCGAGGAAGGCCTCCTGGACGATCTCCTCGGCGAGGTAGGGCTGGCGGGCCACCCGGCGCGCGAGCGAGATCGCCGTGGGGGCGTAGCGGCGGAACAGCCCTCGGAACGCGTCCTCGTCGCCGGCGGCGATCCGCCGCATGAGGTCGCGATCCCGGGCTTCATTCAGGTCGGTGGCCATCGCCATCCCCGTGGCGCGGCGGTCCCGCCTGCGGTCGAGGAGCATCGCGTCGGGCATCGTGCCGTGGGGGATTCGCGGTGCCCCCGCCCTCGGATCGTTCCGGCGCTCACCCCGTCGCCCCGGGCGCGGCGGCGTCGATCAGCTCGTCGAGGCTGAGGGGCCGCCCCGGCTCGGAGGCGGCCGCGCCGATCGACAGGGAGAGCGTCTCGGTCCGGCCCTCGCGTGCGTTGGCCTCGGCCACGGCGTCGACGATCCGGGACAGCACGGCGGTCTCGGCCCCGGCGGCGTCCCCGGTGAGCAGCACGCAGAACACCCCGGCCCCGATCCGCGCCAGGACGTCGGAGTCCCGGACGGCCGCCCGCAGCACGTCGGCCGTGGCTCGGAGCGCGCGATCGCCGGCGTCGGCGTCGTTGCCGCCGTCGGGCTCGTCCATGCCCTCGACGCGGACGGTCACGAGCACGACGGGCTGGTTCGACCGGCGGGCGAGCGCCAGGTGGTGCGCCGCGAACTGCTCGAACCCGCGAGCGTTGTACAGGCCGGTGACCTCGTCGACGACCTCGCGCCGGTGGAGCTCGGTCCGCATCCGATGCAGGCCGACCGCGTAGCGGACGGCGCGCGTGAGGAGCTCGGGGCTCGCGTCCTCGGGGACGACGTCGCTCGCGCCGGCCGACAGGGCCCGCTCGGCGTCCTCCGGCGTCGCGATCGCGATCACCGGCACCTCGGGCGCCCGCTCGCGGACCGTGCGCACGACGTCGGCGCCCTGGCCGTCCGGCAGGTCGAGCGACAGGAGCACCACGTCGACGTCCCCGTCGGCGAGCTGCGCGAGCGCGCCCAGGAGGTCGTCGGCGGGCTCGACCGACGCTCCGATCAGCTCGTCGACGCCGGCGCCGACGGCGAGCACCTGGATCGGTCCCGACCGCACGGCGACCAAGCCTAGCCGGACGCGGCCGCGGCGCGGACCGCCTCGATCGCGGTCGGGTTCTCGAGGCTGGACAGGTCGCCCGGGTCCTCGCCGGCGACGGTCGCCCGGATCGCGCGGCGCAGGATCTTCGCCGAGCGCGTGCGGGGGAGCTCCGGCACGAACAGGACGCGGCCGGGGCGGAACGCCGGGCCGAGGTGCTCGGCCACGAGCGAGCGCAGCTCCTCGGCGAGCGTTCCGTCGCCCTCCACGCCGGGCCTGAGGACGACGAAGCACCAGATCGCCTCGCCCTTGACCTCGTGGGGAACTCCGACGACGGCCGACTCCGACACGCGCGTGTCCAGGGTGAGGACGCTCTCGACCTCCGCCGGGCCGAGGCGCTTGCCGGCGACGTTCATCGTGTCGTCGCTCCGCCCGTGCAGGAACCAGAAGCCGTCCTCGTCCACGCTCGCCCAGTCGCCGTGCGTCCAGACGCCGGGGAACCGCCGCCAGTACGCGTCGAGGTACCGCTCCGGGTCGCCGCGCAGGCCGCGCGTCATCGCCGGCCACGGCTGCCGGCAGACGAGCTCGCCGACCTCGCCGGGGCCGGCCGGCGTGCCGTCGGGCCGGTACACAGCGACGTCCATGCCGAGCGCCGGACCGCGGAGCGAGCAGGGCTTCAGCGGGCTGATCGGGTGCGGCGACAGGAAGCACGCGCCGACCTCCGTCCCGCCGGAGAGGTTGATGATCGGCAGGGCGCCCTTGCCGACCTCCTCGAAGAACCAGCGGTAGGGCTCCGGGTTCCACGGCTCGCCGGTCGAGGCGAGGACGCGCAGCGACGAGAGGTCGTGG
>DATBMU010000014.1:0-26302 GCA_036554665.1 Actinomycetota bacterium
CTTGGACGAGCTGATGCGCTGCCCCGGCGAAGCGGTCCATGCGAGATCGTGGATCGCGTCGTTGATCCGACGCCTTCTACCATGAGGCGGTGTCCGTCCGCTCCGATATCCGCAACGTCGCGATCGTGGCCCATGTGGACCACGGGAAGACGACGCTCGTCGACGCCATGCTCTGGCAGTCCGGCGCCTTCCGGGCCAACCAAAGACGTCGCCGAGCGGGTGCTCGACTCCACCGACCTCGAGCGCGAGAAGGGCATCACGATCCTCGCGAAGAACACCGCCGTGCGCCACGGCGACCTGAAGATCAACATCGTCGACACGCCAGGTCACGCGGACTTCGGGGGTGAGGTTGAGCGCGGGCTCACGATGGTGGACGGCGTCCTGCTCCTGGTGGACGCCTCCGAGGGCCCGCTCCCGCAGACGCGGTTCGTGCTCCGCAAGTCGCTCGAGGCGCACCTGCCGGTCGTCCTGGTCGTGAACAAGGTGGACCGTCCCGACGCGCGGACGAAGGACGTCGTCGACGAGGTGTACCAGCTGTTCCTGGACCTCGACGCCGACGAGCACCAGATCGAGTTCCCGATCCTGTACGCGGACGCCCGCGCCGGGCGCTGCGGCGCCGACCCCGACGCGCTCGCCGGCGACCTCGAGCCGCTGTTCGACGCGCTCCGCACCCACATCCCCGCGCCCTCGTATGAGGAGGGCCACCCGCTCCAGGCGCTCGTGACGAACCTCGACGCCTCGCCGTACGTCGGGCGGCTCGCGCTCTGCCGGGTGCGGCACGGCACGATCCGGCGGGGGCAGGCGGTCGCCTGGTGCCGGTCCGACGGCTCGATCGAGCCCGCGAAGATCGTCGAGCTCTACGTCACCGAAGTGCTCGACCGCGTCGAGGCCGAGGAGGCCGGACCGGGCGAGATCGTCGCGGTGGCCGGCCTCGACGAGGTCACGATCGGCGAGACGCTCGCCGACCCGGACGACCCCAGCCCGCTGCCCGTCACCCGCGTCGACGAGCCCTCCCTCTCGATGACGATCGGCATCAACACCTCGCCGCTCTCCGGTCGCGACGGGGACAAGCTCACCGCGCGCCTGGTGAAGTCGCGGCTGGACCAGGAGATCGTCGGCAACGTCTCGATCCGGGTCCTGCCGACCGACCGGCCCGACCGATGGGAGGTGCAGGGCCGGGGCGAGCTCCAGCTCGCGGTCCTCGTCGAGACGATGCGGCGCGAGGGCTTCGAGCTCACCGTCGGCAAGCCGCAGGTCGTCACGCGCGAGATCGACGGCACGCTCCACGAGCCCGTCGAGCGCGTGGCGATCGACGCGCCCGAGGAGTACCTCGGCGTGATCACGCAGCTCCTGGCCCTGCGCAAGGGGCGGGTGGAGGACCTCGTGAACCACGGCACGGGGTGGATCCGGATGGAGCACCTCGTCCCCGCCCGGGGGCTCATCGGCTTCCGTACGGAGTTCCTCACCGAGACGCGCGGCACCGGCCAGCTCCACCACGTGTTCGAGGGCTACGAGCCGTGGCACGGCGAGCTCCGGACGCGCCCGAGCGGCTCGCTCGTCGCGGACCGGATGGGCGTCTCGACCGCGTTCGCGCTCCTCACGCTCCAGGAGCGCGGCGCGATGTTCGTCGGCCCGGGTGAGGACGTCTACGAGGGGATGATCGTCGGCGAGAACGCGCGGGCCGAGGACATCGACGTGAACCCCACGAAGGAGAAGAAGCTCACGAACATCCGCCAGTCCACGGCCGAGGAGTTCACGCGGCTGATCCCCAAGCTCGTGCTCACGCTCGAGCAGGCGCTCGAGTTCATCCGCGAGGACGAGTGCGTCGAGGTCACGCCGGGCAACGTCCGCCTCCGCAAGGTCGAGCTCGCCCAGCGGGATCGCGCGAGGACCGTCCGCCGGGGGCGGTCGCGCGACGAGTCGGCGGCCCGGCCCGACACTCGCTAGCTGCCGAACGGCCTATCCGGGAACCTGAAGCCGCTCGAGCAGCACACGCGCACGCTCCCGCGGTTGCTCCGCACCGGTCAGTCGGGCCTGTCCGAGGAGCGCCATAGCCTCCTCGTACGGATCGCCGTTGGTCCGGAGTCGCTCCGCGACCAGTGCGTACGCTTGCCCTGCCCCCGCCTCACCTCGGGCCTCGGCCACCATCGCCTCCGCCGTATCGCGTCGGAGCCGGTCGCGCAGCACGTGGGGCTCGACCGATGTCGCCAGGCGTTCGGCGAGGTCGACCTGTCCGCACGCGATGCACAGCCGCACCGCGCGCACGAGCTCGATCGCCCGGTACTCGGGGGCGACGTCCTCGGTCACCGACGCGAACGCATCGAGCAACGCCACCGCCCGCTCGGCCCTCCCGTCGGCGAGGGCGATCGCCGCGGCGGCGACGAGCGCATGGGCGTGCGCAGCCACCTCCTCGGTCCGTTCCGCGTCGCGGACGAGCTCCTCGGGATCGGGGACCTGCGATCGCCGCCCGCGGGCGAGCAGCACGTGGGCGCGCGTCGCCCGCGCGGCGACCGAGACGGCCGGGTCGAGCAGTCCCGGCGGGAGCGCGAGCAGATCGTCGCTCCACCCGACGACGCGGTCCCACTCGCCGAGCTCCAGCAGCACCCAGAGCGCCGCCCCCTTGGTGTACGTGCCCAGGGACCTCACGTTCCTGCGCTCGGCGAGCTCCAGCCCCATCTCCCACTCGGCGAGACCGGCAGCGGGGCCTTCGGTGGCCCAACGCCACTCGCCGAGGAAGTTCCGCGACGCGACGATGTCGGCGGCGTTGCCGGCCTCCTCCGCCCAGCGGAGCGCGGCGCGAAGGTCCGCCAGCCCGGCGTCGAGATCGCCCATCGAGCAGCGCGCATCGCCCCGAACCTGGAGGGCGAAGACCGCCACCTCGTCGCGGACGTCCTCGAGGAGCTCGAGCGCACGATCGGCGAACCTCCGGGCGTGCGCGGTGTCGCCGGCGAAAAGCTCCTCCTCGGCGCGGTAGGCGTACGCCCTCGCGAGGGCCGGGCCCGGCGGCAGCCGCTCGAGCGTCTCGACGGCCTCGGCGAACGCCGCCCGGGACCGCTCGACCTCCCCGATGACCGCGAGCTGCGTACCGATACGGGTGAGCGCCTCGCCTACCGAGTCGGCGTCGTCTCGGGCCTGCGCGATCCCCAGCGCCTCCTCGTGACGGGCGAGCACCTGGCGCGCATCCAGCAGGCCACTCCTGCGTCCGGCGGCCCCCGAACGCAGGAGCGCCTCCGCACGCTCGGGGGTGCCCGCCGACGCCAGCGCGAGCGCGCGCTCGAACGTCGCGAACGCCGCCGCCGGATCGATCCGCGCCGCGCGGTCGCCGGCGGCGACGAGCCATCGGACCGCCGGGCCCGACGCCTGCCCGGCGACGTCGCGCTCCCCCGAGACCCCTCCGAGCTCCGCCGCCGACCCGTAGTGGCGGGCCAGCGACTCGATCCACTCGTCGCCGCGTCCGGCGACCTCCGCTTCGAGCCAGCGCGCCACGGACAGGTGCCGGCGGGCGCGGGCGGCCCGGGGGAGGCGCCCGTACGCGACCTCGCGGATCAGCCCGTGCGCGAAGCCGAACGCGTCCCGGCCCGAGAGCGAGGACGGGCGGGTCACCATCAGCCCGCGGCGGACGAGCTCCTCCAGCCCGTCGCGCACGTCGCCGAGCGCTCGGCCGTCCGACGACACAAGGGCCTCGGGCCACACCTCGTCTCCGAGCACGGCGGCGTCGAGCGCGAGCGCGCGCACCCCGGCGGGGACCGCGTCGAGACGCGCGGCGATCAATGCCTGCACGGACGGCGGTGCGACATCCGCGGCCTCGCCCTCCGCGAGCATCCGGGCGAACTCGATCGCGTAGAGCGGGTTGCCGGCCGACCGCTCGAGCAGGGCCGCCCGCATCGCCTCGGAGACCTCCCGCTCGAGCAGCACGGAGCCGACCAGGGCGCGGGTCTCGTCCTCGTCCAGGGCGCCGACGACGAGCGTCGACGAACGCTCGAGCGCGGCCAACCGCGATGCGGCATGCGGTCGCGTCGTGGCGAGGATCAGCACGGGGGCGGTGCGCAGGAGCTCGGCCGCGGCGACGAGCACGTCTCCGAAGGCCGACTTCGCGTCGTGCAGGTCCTCGATCACCAGCACGAGCGGCCGCTCCTCGGCCGCCGCACCGAGCACGCGCGCCCATGCCTGGGCGATCTCATCGGTGGCGAGCGACGGCCCCTCCAGGGTCGCCTCGACGCCGAGGACCATGCCCAGCGTTCGGACGAGCCAACGGCGGTCGTCGGGGTCGGCCTCGATCCTCGCCGCATGGACTTCGAGGAGGCCGGCCGATGCCGCCGCGTCGGCGGAGGGGGCGACGCCGACCAGCTCGCGCACGGTCTGCTCGACGGGCGCGAACGTCACGCCCTCGCCGTAGGGGAGGCACGTCCCCGCGAGGCGTCGCGCCCGGTCACCCAGGCCCCGGGCGAACTCGACGACGAGTCGGGACTTCCCGACGCCCGCGTCCGCGACGATCGTCAGCGCGTGGCTCGACCCCGAGCGGACCACCTCGTCGAACCGCTCGGTCAGCGCGGCGAGCTCGGCGCGCCGTCCCACGAACGGCGTGCGATCGATGTCGGTCTCGGCGCGCTCGGCGACGACCCGCCAGACGCGCAGCGGCTCGCTCTTGCCCTTCACCGTCGCCGGCGGCAGCGCCTCGAGGTCGAAGCGATCCCGGACGGCGCGCAGGGTCGCCTCACCGATCACGACCGAATCGAGGGGGGCGAGCGACTGCATCCGGGACGCGGTGTTCACGACGTCGCCCGCGACCGCCTCGCCCACCTGCGGCCCGACGCCGAAGGAAACCAGCGCCTCGCCGGTCTCGACGGCGACGCGTACGGCGATCTTCGGGTCGTCCCGGCGCAGGTCCTCGATGGACTCCAGGACCCTCAGCGCCGCGCGGACCGCCCGCACGGGGTCGTCCCCGTGCGCGACCGGAGCGCCGAACACCCCCATGACCGCGTCGCCGATGAACTTGTCGAGCGTGCCGCCGAACGCCTCCAGATCGTCCTTCACCTGACGGTGGAACGGCACGAGCGTCCGGCGGACGTCCTCCGGATCGGCTCGGTCGGAGCGCTCGGTGAACCCGACGAGATCGGCGAACAGGATCGTGACGGTTCGTCGCTCCTCGGACACCGACGAGGTCGTCTCGACCGCCGTGCCGCAGAAGGCGCAGAACCGCGCGTTGGCTGGAAGCTCGGCTCCGCAGGAACCGCACACGGCCATCGGCCGAGTCTAGGGAACCCACACATCGATCCGTGGCCGCCCGAAGTGCGCGAGACGATCGAGCGGCTCGTCGAGGAGGGGGCATGGGTGGCTGCTCCCCCATCCCGACCCGGGAGGAGCTGGGGGGAACCTTCAGGGCGAGCGCGGCGGGCATCGACACGGAGAACTGCTCGAGATGCCCTCGAGCCATCGGCCGATGTTCTCGTCGCCGGACGAACTCGAGGCGGTGCTCCGGCGGCTCGCGGACTGATCCATCCGTCCCAGCGCGTCGGGGTTCTCCGTTCGGGTACGGACCCTTCGAGATCCGGATGAAAGGGGGAGCCCGTGACCGACGCGGAGCGCGCACAGGCACGAGAGATAGCCAGGCAGGAAGCCATCCGGAGGGGCGAGGAGGCGACGGCGAAGGCCCGCGCCGAGGCCGAGCGCATGAGGACCAGCATGCTCACGGGAGAGATGAAAGACGAGGTGATCCGGCAGCTCGGGCTGATCTACGGGGGCTTGATCCTCATCGGCCTTTACATGGTGCAGCCGTTCCTGGTCGCGCCGTCGCTCGATACGTCCGCGATGATCTCCGTCATCGCGTTCGCCGTGGCGATCCCGCTCCTGGCGGCGCTCGTGCTGCTCAATCGTCAGGAGACGTTCCGCGGGCGACGGACGACATCTCGCACCGTCGCCGTCGCTCACGGGCTCGCCCAGTCGGCAGCGTTCGTCGGGATCGTCGCCGGCTTCTGGCACATCTCGTGGATCGCGGGCGTCACGTTCCTGGTCGCCGGGTTCGTCGCGATGGGTGTTCACTCGGCCGGCTTCCGGCACGTGGAGAGCTCGCAAGAAGCGGCGTCATGACCCCCCTTGCTCAGCGCTTCGGCATCGGTATATCCTAGTACTGGGATATGCCGAGCAAGAAGCTCACCGATGCCGAGCTGCTGGTGCTGGGGCTCGTCGCCGAGATGCCGCGGCACGGGTATCAGCTCGAGCAGGTCATCCTGGAGCGCTCCATGCGCGAGTGGACGCAGATCGGCTTCTCCTCGATCTACTTCGTCCTCGGCAAGCTCGAGGCGATGGGACTGGTCTCCGCGAGGCGACGGGCGGGGTCGGTAGTCAACCCGAAGGCGCGACGGGTGTACTCGGCGACGAGGCCGGGTCGCAGTGCGCTGGTCGCGCAGACCCTCCTCGCCCTCCGCACCGTTCGGCCCACGTACTCGTCCGTGCTGCTCGGGATGATCAACTGGCCCGTGCTCGAGCGACAGGAGGCGCTGCGGGCGCTGGAGGCTCGGCGCGAGGCGATCCATGCTGAGGTGGCGCGGCTGAGCGGCATCCGCTTCGACCAGCAGCCCCTGCCCGACCACGTCGAGGCGCTGTTCGACCACGCGATCCGGCAACTGAGCGCGGAGGCCGAGTGGGTGACCGGCACCCTCGACTACATGGCCACCAAACCCTGGCTCGGATGAGAGGACGGCGATGACGATGACCGAGCTGTCGAAGGAGCGGCTGAAGGAGCTCTACCTGCCGACCACGGATGACTTCGTGTTCGTCGACGTCCCCGAGCTGCAGTTCGCGATGGTCAACGGCGAAGGGGATCCGGACGACATGCCGTTCCGGCACGCGGTGAAGTGGCTCTTCTCGGCGATCTACCCGATCAAGCGCATCGCGAAGGAGCGCATGGGGAAGGACTTCGTTGAGCCACCGCTGGAGGGTCTGTGGTGGGCCGACGACCCGAACGACCTCGTCGCCGGGAGGAGAGACAGGCTGAACTGGCGACTGATGGTCGTGACGGCCGACTGGGTGAGCGAGGAGATGTTCGAGGAGGCGGTGGCCACGGCGAGCGGGCGACTGGGCGAGGTCCCGGGCACCCTGCGGCTCGAGCGCTACGACGAGGGTAGGTGCGTGCAGATCATGTACATCGGCGACTACCGCACGGACGCCGCATCGATCGCCCGGAGGCTGCACCATGAGTTCCTTCCGCAGCACGACCTCCGGCCCAACGGACACCACCACGAGATCTACCTCAGCGATCCGAGCAGGGTCGCGCCGGACAAGATGCGGACGGTCGTACGGCAGCCGGTGGCGTGACGGACTGCGAGCATCGAGGGAGGCACACGATGGGCATCGTGATCTTCGACAAGAGCGCGTCGCTCGACGGCTTCATCGCCGGGACGAACGTCCGGCTCGAGGCCGGGCTCGGCGACGACGGGGAGCGGCTGCACGACTGGGCCTTCCACGACGAGGCCGGCATGGAGCTCATCCAGCAGGAGGTGGCTCGGCTCGGCGCGGTGATCTGCGGGCGGCGCACGTACGACATGTCGATCCCGCACTGGGGCCCGGACGGCCCGACCGGGGAGGCTCGCGTTCCACTCTTCGTGCTGTCGCACGGCGCGCCGGACGACGTTCCGGAAGGCGGCATCTACACGTTCGTCGGCGACCTGGAGACGGCGCTCGCCCGAGCGCGGGAGGCCGCGGGCGACAAGAACGTGTCCGTGATGGGCGCCGACGTCGGACGTCAGTGCATCAACGCCGGGGTGATCGACGAGATCTCGGTGCATGTCGTGCCCGTCCTGTTCGGGAGCGGCACGCCGCTGTTCGGTGCGGGCGTCGACGAGCACGTCACGCTCGAGCTCGTCTCGATGACCGAGAGCCGGTACGCGACGCACCTGCGGTACCGCGTGGTCCGCGACGGCTGATCACTCACCCGCCTCGTATCGTGACCCCGTGCCCCGGCCTCGCGTCCTGTCGAAGCGCGCGCTGAACCGCGCGCTCCTCGAACGGCAGCTGCTCCTCCGGCGGCGGCGCGCGCCGGCGCTCGAGGTCGTGGAACGGCTCGTCGCGCTCCAGGCGCAGGAGCCGCGCGACCCCTACGTCGCGCTCTGGACACGGGTCGAGCCGTTCCGTGCCGAGACGCTTTCCGACGCGCTCGAAGGGCGCCGCGTCGTCCGGATGACCCTGCTGCGCGGAACGCTGCACCTCGTCACCCGCCGCGACGCGATCGGTCTGCGCACGCTCGTTCAGCCGGGGATCGAGCGCGTGATCTACGGGTCGAGCCCGCTGCGGACGTCCTTCCGCACCGCCGACATGGACGAGCTCCTGAAGGCGCTCCGGGGGTGGCTCGAGGAGCGGCCGCGGAAGCGCTCGGAGCTCGTGAAGGAGATCGCGGCGCGGTGGCCCAGCGTCGACGCCGACTCGCTCGGCTACGCGATGTACGCGCTTCCGACCGTGCAGGTGACGCCGCGCGGCCTGTGGAAGCGGAGCGGCGGCTCGGCCTTCACGACGATGCAGGCGTGGCTCGGCGCGTCGCCGGACCCCGCGGCCGAGATCGAGACGCTCGTGCGGCGCTACCTCGCGGCCTTCGGACCGGCAACGCCCGCCGACTTCCAGTACTGGTCGGGGATCCCCGGGCCGGCCGAGGTCTTCGAGCGGCTGGGACCCGGGCTCCGGATCGCCCGCGACGAGGACGGGCGCGAGCTCTTCGACGTCCCACGCGCGCCGCTCCCCGACCCGGACGTCCCGGCGCCCGTCCGGTACCTCCCCGAGTACGACAACGTCGTGATCGGGCACAAGGACCGGTCCCGGATCGTCCCTGACGGCATCCCGCGATGGACCGAGGTCGGCTGGGGGTCCATCCTCGTCGACGGGTTCGGCGCCGCGCGGTGGCGGCTGTTCGAGACGAAGACGGACGCGACGCTCCGCATCGAGCCGTTCCGTCGGTTGACGCGCCAGGAGCGCGCCGACGTCCGCGAGGAGGCCACGAGGCTCGCGGCGTTCCTCGCCCCGGAGCGCCGCGTTCGGTTCGAGCTCCCGTCGAGCGCGGCGAAGACCTAGCGAGCGGTCATCCTCGGCCGTACCGCGCGTCGTACGAGGGGTATGCGTCGTGTGATGTTCCTCGTCGTGGTCCTGGCCCTCGCGGCGTGCGGCTCGAACCCGGAGCCCCCGGCGACGCCGTCGCCCGCCTCCACCTCTCCGGCGGAGGCGCCGACGTACGCGGCGTCGGGGTGTCCGGTCGCGGACGAGGCGTTCTGCGAGACCGCGGTCCAGGTCATCGGGGCGCTCCAAGCCGGCGACGCCGATCGCATATTCGAGCTCAGCCGCGAGGACCGGCTCGTGTGCGCCGAGGTCGCGACCGAGTACTTCCCCGGCTGCGAGACGGCGGACGTCCTGGAGGGCCACGGCCTGAGCGGGCCCGACTTCACGGTCGAGGTCGTCGACGAGGCCGTCTACCGCGCGCGGCTCGAGGAGGTCCTCGGCGGGCTCGACGCCTCGTTCGACGACGAGCTCGGGGGCGGCGACGTCCGCGTCGTCGGCGTGGGAACGTGCGGCCCCGACATCCCGGGTCGCCGCACGTACCACCTGGCGTGGACGGCGGGGTCGAGCGAGGACGGATCGGCGCCCGAGCGCATCCTCGGGAGCTTCGAGCTCACGTTCGAGGACGACTGGCGGATCGCGCTCTGGTACCTCGGGCCGCTCGAGGAGTGGGAGGTCGAGCAGCCCGATCCGCTGGAGCTCGCCTTCTGCGAGGCCGGCCTGACGCCCTGGCTCGCCTGACGCCGAGCCACGGTGGGCTACGGTCGCTCGGACCGGGAGGATGGTGCCCATGACGGACCCGGACATCCTGCACCGAGCGGTCTCGAACTGCGCGACCGCGTACCGGACGTGGGCGGAGCGCATGGGCAAGCCGACGCGGCTGTGGGACGACCTGTCGTGCGCCGACCTGGGGCTCCCGGTGGCGCTCCCGCCGAACGGCGCGACGCTGCTCCGCCCTCCCGTCGAGGGCGGCGAGCTGCTCGAGCGCATCGCCTCGTTCTTCGCCGGGCGCTCCGCGGGCGACTACGAGATCTGGAGCCTGTGGCCGATCCCCGATCTGTCGGCCCTCGGGATCGAGAGCTGGCCCGTGCCGTGCATGGTCCGGGACGCGGGCGGCGAGCCTCCCCCGCCGCCCCCGGAGCTCGAGATCGTGGAGGCGGCGGACGCGGGAACGGTGAGTGAGGCGGCGGCGATGATCGGCGAGGTCTTCGGATCGCCGGGTGAGCCGGCCTCGATGCTCTCGCCCGCGTGCCTCGACGAGCGGTTCCGCGTCTGGGTCGGCCGCGTCGACGGCAGACCGGTGAGCACCGCGATTGCCTCGATCTCCGACGGCTTCGTCGGCGTGTATGCGGTCGCGACGACGCGCGAGGCCCGGGGGCGCGGCTACGGCGAGGCGCTGACGTGGGCTGCCACGTGCTGCCGCTCCGAGCTCCCCGCGACCCTCCAGGCGAGCTCGATGGGTCGGCCGGTCTATGAGCGCATGGGCTACCGAACGGTTGCCGAGTTCACCGTGTGGGAGCGGGAGCGCTGACGCCCTCCGTCAGCGCTCCTTCCCGCTACTTCCGCTCAGGCGCCGGTCGTCGCCGCCAGGTTCTTCGCGACCACGGCCATCGTCGCGTCGTACTCGGCGGCGGGGCTGAACTCGATCACCTCGGTGCCGGGCAGGCCGATCTCGGCCGTGTGGCCCGGTCCGACGTAGTAGGCCTCGCCCTCCTCGGCGACGAGGTCGCCCTCGGGGCGGTGGAAGATCATCCGGCCCGCGATCACGTAGCCCCAGTGGTGCGACTGGCAGAGGTCGTCCGGCAGACCCCGGTACATCGGCGTGAAGTCGCCGGCGGCCGCGAACGACTCGAACCCGAAGTTGTAGCCGTCCTCGCGCGCGTACCGACCCTCGAAGCCCGGCATCGACGCGATCTGCGATGCGTTCGTCTTCGACAGCGTGATCCCCGTTCCCATCGTGCGTCTCCTCCTCCCGTGATCCGTTCCCTCGATCCTCAGCGTGCGCCCGCGCGCTCCTCCGCGCACGCGACCAGGTTGCGCACGCCCCGCCTCGCGACCCCGGTCGCCGCCGCACGCAGGAGCGCCGACACCACGGGGACGTTGAACAGCCGCAGGGCGCCCGGCAGCGCGCTCATCCGCGTGACCCGGATCGTGTAGCCGACGCGGCAGCCGTCGCTCGCCGGCGTGAGCTCGTAGCGGTGGACGAGCGTCCAGTCGGACGCGCCGTGCTTGGTGTCGAGCCGCGCCTCGGTGACGAACTCCAACACCGACGGACGGCTCGCCTCCGTCACGACGGACCGATCCGTGAACCGCCCGCTCGGGTCCGAGCCCGTCGAGACGAACTCCGTTCCCACCGACGCCGGCCCCTCCGGCGCCTCGATCGACAGCAGCCGGGTCTTCGGCCGCTGCCGCTCGCCCGACCACACCGCGTGGGACCGGAGGTCCGCCAGGACGTCGAACACCTGCTCCGCGCCGACACGCGCCGGCGCCTCCGTGGTGAGCACGAGCTCGCGCCGCAGCGCGTTCGCCCGCACCCCGCTCGTCTGCTGCATCCCGCACCTCCCCGTATCCGGCAACGAGCAGCAGCGTGCGCTCACGGCGCACGAGGAGGATGGGGAGGGTTCCCTATTCCGCGGCGGGAACTTCCACGGGCGCAAGCCCGCCGAGGTAGCGAACCGCGTAGGCGGCGGCCTCGGAGCGGCTGCGCAGATTGAGCTTCGACAGCACGTTGCTGACGTGGTTCCCGGCCGTCTTCGTGCTGATGAACAGCCGGGCGGCGATCTCGGCGTTCGTCAGGCCCTCGGCGAGGAGGCGGAGCACCTCCGTCTCGCGCCGGCTGAGCAGGCCGAGCAGCTTGGGTCCGGTTCGAGCCGGTCCGCCGAGATCCCGGACGAGCGCGGCGGCGCGATCGGCGAGCGCCCGGGCGCCGGCCCGCTCGGCGGCCTCGGCGGCGAGGCGCGCCTCGTTCGCCGCGACCTCCGGCTCGGCGTCGGCGAGGAGCGCCGCCAGCTCGAGCCGGGCGGCGGCCGCCTCGAGCGGCATCTGGAGCTCGGCGAACGCGAGGACCGCCGCCTCGAGCCGCTCCCGCGCGCCCGCGTCACCGGCCGCGCGGGCCGCCCGGCCGAGCGCGAGGTCCGCGACGGCGAGCTGGCGGGCCTGGGCGGTCGCGCGCGCGATCGCGGCGAGCCGATCGGCGGACGCCTGCGCCGACGCGACATCTCCCCGAGCCACCTGCACCTCGACGAGCAGGGCGAGCAACGGAATGGCGAGCAGGCCGTCGCCGAGCTGGTTGATCCGTCGGTGCAGGATCGCTGCGGCCACGGCGGGCTCGCCCCGCAGGAGGTGGAGCCGTGCGGTCGCGCGCAGCGCGTCGGTCCGGTCCTCGTACCCGGCGCGCAGGCGCTCGGCGTCCTCGACGCGGCCCTGGAGCATCCGGAGCTCGGCGAACTTCGCGGCCGGATGGACGCAGCGCGCGCGGTACCCCGTGCCCTCGAGCTCACGCAGCGTCCGAGCGAGCCACCCCTCGGCCTCCTCGAGGTTGCCGTTCGCGATCAGCACCTCGGCGCAGCACGTCCCGCAGAACTCGAGCAGGCCGGCGTGGCCCGAGCGCTCCATGAACGTCGTCACGACCTCGTTCCACCGCATGAGCCGGGTCACGTCCCCGGCGTCCTCGGCGGCGCGCGTCACGAGGCAGCACACGTCGCCGAAGACGGCCGCATCGGTGACCTCGCCGCCGGTGGCGGCGGCCATCGCCTCGTCGAGGCGCGTCAGCCCCGGATCCACCTCGCCGCGCTCGACGAGGGCGAGCCCGAGCAGCGCGATCCCGCTCGCCTCGAGATCCGGGTCGTTCCGCTCGCGTGCCACCGCGATCGCGGCCTCCGCGTCCTCGACCGCGTCGGCGGGGTTCGAACGCAGGCGCCCGCGGGTCAGCGCGAGCCAGCCGGCGTGCGAGCCGCCGTCGAGCTGGCCCACGAGCCCCTCCGCCCGCGCGAGCCAGCCCCGGCTCGCCGGCTCGTTGCCGACGGCCTCGAGGTACTCCGTCGCGAGCCAGAGCGCGATGCGCACCGCGTCGTCGAGATCGCCTCGCGCTCGGAACGCCGCGTACGCTCGCTCGCGGTGGCCGATCGCACCGTCGACGTCGCGGAGCCACCAGAGCGAGAGGCCCAGCCCGTCGTTGGCCTCGGGCGTGTCGGCGTTCGCGAGCGCCTCCTCGAACGCGCTCCTTGCATCGTGCCACTCGCGCGCACCGAGCGCCGCCGCTCCGCGTTCGAGCGGATCGTCTCCGACCTCGGGGTCCATCGCGGTCGGATCATGGCACCGTTCGGCGGCGATCGCCGCGGTCACGGACGGCGAGCCGATTGCGCCGCGGTGCCCGAGGGGCCCAGGATGACCGGGCGATGGAGCGCCCCGAGATCCGGTACGCGTGGAACGGCGCCTCGGCGCTGGCCTACGAGGTGCTCGGCGAGGGCCCGATGGACCTCGTCTACGTCCAGGGCTATGTCGGGAACCTGGAGATCAACTGGGAGCACCCGCCGCTCGCGTCGTTCCTCCAGGCGCTGGCGAGCTCCTCGCGGCTGGTGATCACCGACCGCCGAGGGCTCGGCCTGTCCGAACGGTTCACGCCCACCGACGTCCCGCCGATCGAGACGCTGATGGAGGACCTCGCCGTGGTGTTCGACGCCGCCGGGGCCGAACGCCCCGTCCTGTTCTCGGTGGGCGATTGCGGCTTCTTCGCCGGCCCGTTCGCGGCGACCTACCCCAACCGGCTCGCCGGGCTGATCCTGTACGCGGCCTCGCCCACCTGGCGCCGCACGGAGGAGACACCCTGGGCGCCGACCGAGGAGGAGCTCGACGCGTCGTTCCGGTGGGTCACCGACCACTTCGGCGACGGCGAGTGGTGGCGGCGCGCCCACCTGTCGCTCCGAGAGGCGGACGAGCAAACGATGGCGTGGTACCTGCGATACGAGCGCCTCTCGCTGACGCCGGGCGCGCTGTACGCGGAGGCCCGGCGGTTCGGCCGCACCGACATCCGCGCGATCCTGCCCTCGATCCAGGTGCCCACCCTCGTGCTGCACCGCCGCGACGACCCGGAGGAGCACCTGGAGGGGAGCCGACTGATCGCCTCGCGGACCCCCGGTGCCCGCCTCGTCGAGCTCGACGGACACGACCTGCTGCCGTGGGTCGGCGACTGGCACCCGATCGTCGACGAGGTCGAGCGGTTCGTCGCGTCGATCCGGGACGAGGAGGCCGCGCTCGAGCGTGCGCTCGCGACGGTGCTGTTCACCGACATCGTCGGCTCCACCGAGACGGCCGCGCGTCTAGGCGACAAGGGCTGGCGCGCGTTGCTCGAGCGGCACCACACGACGGTCCGGAACCTGCTCGCCCGGTACCGCGGGACCGAGGTCGACACGGCGGGCGACGGGTTCCTGGCTACGTTCGACGGTCCCGCCCGCGGCATCCGGTGCGCGACCGCCCTCGTCGAGGCGGTCCGCCCCCTCGGTATCGAGATCCGAGCCGGCCTGCACACGGGCGAGGTCGAGACGATCGACGGGAAGGTCGGTGGCCTCGCCGTGAACATCGGCGCGCGCGTCTGCGGCCTGGCCGGCGCCTCCGAGGTGCTCGTCAGCCAGACGGTCAAGGACCTCGTCGCCGGCTCGGGGGTCGTGTTCGAGGACCGGGGCGAGCACGAGCTCAAGGGCATCCCCGACCGTTGGCGCCTCTACGCGATCGGCCAAGCGCAGCCGGGACCCTGACCGCGACCGTCGGCGGAGCTACGTCATGTTCTCCCACAGGCCGAGCGTGTTCCCCTCGGTGTCGGTGAAGTACGCGAACGCGCCCATCCCGGGGATCTCCGTCCTCGGCGTGACGACGGTGCCACCGGCCGCCTGGATGCGTCCGAGCGCGTCGTCGATCGAGTCGACCCCGACCGTGATGACCGGGGAGGAGGTCTCGGGCGACCGCGACATCATGCCGCCGTTGATCGCGCCCCGCTCCTTCGGCATCATCGTCTCGTCGACCGGCGCCGTCGTGACGGTGGTGTACGACGCGCCGTTCCCCATGTCGACGTCCTGCAGATCCCACGCGAAGACGGCGCCGTAGAACATCTTCGCTCTCCCGACGTCGTCGGCGGGGATCTCGAAGTGCACGACCTTGTCCATCGTCTCCTCCCCAAGTCGACCCGGCCCCGCGCGTCGGCGACCGGACCCGACGGTTCTACCCATATCGCCCGCGCTGCCGCAAGGCCCACGCGTGACGAGCGGCACATCGTACCGGTGACGGCGACCGCCGAGACGGTTCGATCTCGAGCGTACGGTCGCCGTGTCAGTCGAAGGGATCGAGGAAGGGAGGGTGCCATGGCCGCGAACAGCGAGCTCATCGGGATCAGGCGGAGGCGCTCGTTCGCCCCGCTGGTGATGCTGCTCGTGCTCGCCGGCGCGATCGCCGTCACGTACGTGGTGACGCGGCCGCAGCCGGCGCCGAGCCCCGAGGTCGCGAGCGCGAGCTCCTTCGGTCTCGGCCGGGACGCGCTCGTGGCCGCCGGCTACACCGGGCGGCTCGGAGCGACCACCGAGTTCGACGGATGGAGGCCGGCGGCGCACCCGTCCGGCGTCACGCCTCGCACCGGCTCGGAGTCGAGCCCGGGTGACGGGTGGCTGGCCCGCGCGATGGATCCCGGGTTCATCGGAGGCCTGACCGCGACGTCCGATCCGATCGCCGAGCCGAGCGAGCTGCCCCCGTACGTGATCCACCAGCGCCAGTAGCGATGGCGGGCAGGCACGTCCGGAAGGGCCGCCCCGCACGGGGCGGCCCTTCCCGTTGCGCCGTGCCACCCGCAGGGGACGAGCGGATCGCCGGCGATCGGGGGGCTAACCCGACCGCGAACACGCAGGCTGGCGCCATCGCGACGGAGCGGCCCCGGGCCTAGGCTGCGGACATGGACACGCACGTCGAGCTCCCCGCCGCCCCCGCCCGCACCTCGAACCCCCTCGTGCGCGCGATCCGAGCCCCGTTCGAGGCGCGCACGTGGAAGGAGACCCTGTACCTCCTGCTCAGCATGCCCTTCGGCATCGCGACGTTCACGATCGTCGTGACCGGGTTCGCGCTGGGGTTCGGCATGCTGATCACGCTCGTCGGCATCCCGATCCTGATCGGCATGCTCTACGTGTCCCGCGCGATGGGCACCGTCGAGCGCGTCCGCGCCGGGCTGCTGCTCGACCTCGACGTCCCCCGCCCCTACCGTCCCGACCCGCCGCGCGACCGGTGGTGGCGCGTCTTCGTCTCGCGCGCGACCGATCCCGCGTCGTGGATCGAGGTCGCGTACCACCTGCTGCTCCTGCCGATCGGCGTGATCACGTTCACGATCACGTTCACGCTCTGGACGCTCGGGCTCGGGCTGCTCTTCCTGCCCGCCTACGGATGGGCGCTCGACCCGCCCGTCCAGTTCATCGACTCCTGGGTCGGCGTGTACCTCGGCGACGACCCGAGCGTGATCGCCGGCTTCTCGCACGAGGTGTGGGTCATAGACACGCCGGTCGAGTTCGTCCTCCTGTCGCTCGCCGGCCTCGTCGTCCTCCTGCTCACGCCGTGGGTCGTCCGCGGGCTCGCGATGGCGAACCGCGCACTGGTCCGCGGCATGCTCGGCAGCGACGTGACCGAGCGGGTGCGCGAGCTCACCGCGTCGCGATCCGCCGCGGTCGACCTGGCGGCCGAGGACCGGCGGCGGATCGAGCGCGACCTCCACGACGGCGTGCAGCAGCGGCTCGTCTCGCTTGCGATGGACCTCGGACGGGCCAAGGAGAAGCTCGACACCGACCCGGAGCGCGCGAAGGAGCTCGTCGACGAGGCGCACGAAGAGGCGAAGCGCGCGATCACCGAGGTCCGCGATCTCGCGCGGGGCATCCACCCCACGGTGCTCACCGACCGGGGGCTCGACGCGGCGCTCTCGGCGCTCGCGGCCCGTTCGCCCGTGCCGATCGAGGTCCACGTCGACGTCGCCCGGCGCCCGCCGGCGTCGGTGGAGGCGGCCGCGTACTTCGTCGTGAGCGAGGCGCTCGCGAACGTCGCGAAGCACGCGAGGGCGTCGAAGGCGAGCGTGACCGTTCGCCGGAGCGGGGACCGGCTCACCGTTCAGGTGCAGGACGACGGGGCCGGTGGTGCCGCGATCGCGGAGGGATCCGGCCTCGCCGGCCTGCGCGACCGGGTCGGCGCCCTCGACGGCGAGCTGCACCTGCTCTCCCCCGAGGGCGGCCCCACCGTCCTGATGGCGGAGATCCCGTGCGCGTCGTGATCGCCGAGGACGGCGTGCTGCTGCGCGAGGGCCTCGTCCGGCTCCTCGCCGACGAGGGGCACCAGGTCGTCGCGTCGGTCGGCGACGCGCTCGAGCTCGTCGAGGCCGTAGAGCGCGACCGCCCGGACGTGTGCATCGTCGACGTGCGGATGCCGCCGACCTTCACGGACGAGGGCCTGCGCGCGGCGATCGAGATCCGTTCGCGCTGGCCCGGCACGCCGGTGCTCGTGCTCTCGCAGTACGTCGAGGAGCGCTTCGCGACCGAGCTGCTCGCGGGCGAGTCCAGCGCCGTCGGGTACCTGCTGAAGCAGCGCGTCGCCGACGTCCGGGACTTCCTCGACGCGCTCGCACGCGTCGCCGACGGCGGGACCGCGCTCGACCCCGAGGTGGTGGCGCAGCTCCTGGCCCGCGCGCGGCGGCATCCCCACGACGAGCTCACCCCGCGCGAACGCGAGGTCCTCGCGCTCATGGCCGAGGGCCTCTCGAACGCGGGGATCGCGCGGCGGCTGGTCGTCACGGAGGGCGCCGTCGAGAAGCACGTCACGAGCATCTTCGCCAAGCTCGGCCTCCAACCGGCCGAGACCGATCACCGTCGTGTCCTCGCGGTGCTCCAGCACCTCGGGGACCGCTGACCTCGCCCGCGCCCTGACCTCGCCCGCCCCCGGCCGAACGGCGCAGCGGGGTACGCTGCTCGAGCGATGGGGGGGTTCGCGACGCCCGACGAGGAGTGGGCCGCGTTCCTCGCCGGCACGCATCCACACCTGCACGAGGCCAGCCCGCTCCGGTTCGTGCCGTCGTCTCCGCGTTGCCGGCTGTGCAAGGCGCCGTTCCGCGGACCCGGTGGGCTGATCCTGGGGCGGGCCGGGTTCGCACCCTGGGAGAAGAACCCGAACATCTGCCGACGGTGCTTCCGCGGTCTGTCGAGCGCCGCGCGGGCTTGCCCCGCATCGGGCGACCGCGAGGTCCGCGGCGCCGAGGTGGAGCTCTCGATGCTGTTCGCCGACGTCCGCGGCTCGAGTCAGATCGCCCGGCGGACGTCCACGCTGGAGTTCACGCGGCTGATGAACCGCTTCTACCGTGCCTCGAGCGAGGTGCTCTTCGGGGCCGACGCGATCGTCGAGAAGTTCGTGGGCGACGAGGTCGTCGGGCTGTTCGTGCCCTTCCTGGCCGGCCCCGAGCACACGCGCAAGGCGGTCGAGGCGGGACAGGAGCTCCTGCGCATCACGGGGCACGGCACCGAGGACGGTCCGTGGGTCCCGCTGGGCGCGGGGGTGCACCGCGGCCGTGCCTTCGTCGGGATCGTGGCGTCGGCGGACGCGAACGCCGACTTCACCGCGCTCGGCGATCCCGTGAACGTGGCGGCGCACCTCGCGTCACAGGCCGCGAGCGGCGAGGTGCTCGTGACGGACGAGGCGGCCGCGGCCGCCGCGCTCGACGTCGCCGGGCTCGAGCGCCGGCACCTCTCCCTGAAAGGACACGCCGTCGACGCGGTGGTGGTACCGGCCGGCGCCACGGTGGTGCCGGAGGCGGCGGAACCGACCACCGGCCCGTAGGTCGCCGCCCCGACCCGGCGTCAGGGCCCGCCGAGGGAGCGCACGTCCTCGCGGGCCAGGAAGCTCCGACGGAGGCCGTCGTCGTCGATCCCGGACGCGACCTGGTCGACGATCTCGCGCGCGCGGCGGCGGACCTCGTCGGCCTCCTCGGCGGCGCCGCGGCGATGGAGGATCCCGCCGGAGAGCGCGAGCGCTTCCCAGTGCGGCAGCCGCTCGCCGAGGCGCTCGGCCCGTTCGGCGGCGTCCGCGAGCACGCGCTCGGCCTCCTCCGGGCGCCCGGCGGCGAGCCGAGCCCTCGCGAGCACGACGAGCGCCTCCGCGACCATGATCTCGACGCCGTTCGTCGTGAGGAGCCGAAGGACGCCCTCCGCGGCAGCCACGGCTCCTTCGAGCGCCCCGCCCGCCAGCTCAAGGCGACCTCGAGCCAGCCCGGCGGACGCCATCACGAACGTCCGGTCGGGCTCGGGGATCATCGGACCCTCCACCCGCTCCAGCGCTCCTCGCGCGCCATCGAGGTCACCGAGCGCGACGCGCGCCTCGGCCTGGCCGATCGCGGCCACCGGGGCCGACGGCGGCAACCGCTCCTCGGCGAGGGCCATCGCCTGGTCGGCCAACGGTGACGCACGCTCGCCGTCGCCGAGGTACGCGATGACGCGTGCCTGGTCGGCGCGCGTCACCACGCCCGCGTAGGCGAAACCACCTTCCTCGCCGACCTCCGCACATCGCCGCATGGACCTCATCGCCGCACCGAGCTCGCCCCGATCCAGCTCGATGCGGTAGACGCCCAGGAGCGCGCTCGACTCCCCCCATCGGTTGCCGATCTCACCGGCCAGTGCGAGGGCGGTCTCGGCCTCGGTCGTCGCTACCGCGTGGTCGCCGGCCAGGAGGCGCATGAGGCTCGACATCGCGAGGTTGTCGCCGAGCATGGGGCGGTTATCGAGCTGCGTCCAGAGCTCCCGGGCCTCGTGGAGCCGTCCGGCCGCCGTCGTGAAGCCGCCGACGGCCATGTACGCGCGCGTGAGGTCGTTCAGGATGAAGGCGACCTGTTCGCGGTCGCCCAGGTCTCGGGCGATCGCCAGCGAGGCCTCCCCCGCCTCGATGGCCCGCACCGGGTCGGCACCGCCGCCGTAGACGTTCGACACCACGACGTTCCACAGCGCACGCGCCTCCGCGGCACGGTCGCCGAGCCGGCGCGCCATGATCGCGTTCTCCTCTGAGAGCCGTCGACCGCGTTCGGCATCGAACAGCGGTGAGGCCGTCGCGTACAGGAGCGCGAGCGCGCCGTTGGCCGCCAGGTCCATCGCCTCGTCGCCGCGGTCGCGGGCGACGGCTCGCATCTCCTCGTAGTTGGCGACGGCGTCGAGATGGCGCCCGGTCAGCTCGAGCGCGGCGCCGCGCCGCTCGAACGCGGACCGCAGGAGGTCCGAGGCGGCGCCGATCCGGAGCCCGACGTCGAGCGCCATCCGGTAGTGCGACGCGGCCTCGGCGTTCGCGTACAGGCGCGCCGCGGCGTCGCCGGCGAGCAGCGCGTAGCGGAGCGTGGCCTCGTCGTCCCCGGCCTCGGCGAAGTGGTGCGCGAGGACGGGCGCGACCTCCCCGAGGCGCTCGGCGCTCGCGGCTTCGAGCCCGTGCGCCACGCGCAGGTGCACGGAGCGACGGTCCTTCACCAGGAGCGATCCGTACGCGGCCTCCTGCGTGAGGGCGTGGCGGAACGTGTACGCGGGCCCGGCGGATCCCGCGGCCGCGCGGATCAGGTCGCGACGCTCGAGCTCGCGGAGATCCACGGCGACGTCGCCGTCGCCGACGACGGCGCGCAGCACGTCCTCGTCGAAGGTCCGTCCGATCACGGCCGCCGTCTGGAGCGTCCGCCGCGCGCGCTCGGGCAGCCGGTCGAGCCCGACCATGATCAGGCTCTGGATCGTGCCGGGGATCGTCACCTCGGCCTCGCTCAGCCGGAGCCCGTCCTCGCCACGTTCGACCGCGCCGGCGTCGATCAGCGACCGGGCGACCTCCTGCACGAAGAGCGGGTTCCCCTCGGTCCGTTCGAGGATCCGCCGGCGGACGTCGCCGGGCATCGCGACGGGCAGGAGGTCCTCGATCAGCTGCCCGCTCTGACCGTCGGTGAGCGGTTCGAGCTCGAGCAGGACCGTCCGCTCCCCGAGCTCGGACCCGACCCACTCCTTGAACGCCCATGAGGGCGCGTTGCGGTCGGGGCGGAAGGTGATCAGGACGACGTACGGGTGATCCCGGACGAGGCCGGTGGTCGCTCGGACGAGCTCGAGCGAGGCCTGGTCGCACCAGTGGAGGTCCTCGAACACGATCAGCCGCCTGCCGGGCTGCGCGAGCGTGGAGCCGACGACGAGCTCGGTCGCCTCGCGCCGGAACGCCTCCCCCTCGAGGCGTTCTTCGTCCTCGCGTTCGACGCCGAGGAGCGCGCGGGCGACCCGCTCGCTCCGCTCGCGCCACCCCTCGAGCGCGATCCGCTCCATCGTCTCGGCGATCTTCGCGCGCATCGCGTCGGGCGGATCGGCCTCGACGATGCCTGCCCGTTCGCGGATCAGCCGCCGGTACTGCGCATAGGGCTGCATCGCGTCGAACGGCACGCAGTACCAGAAGTCCCACCGGCGCTCGTCGTCGGGCTCGATGCCGGCCCACAGGACGTTGGCCTCCTCGACGAGCCGGCTCTTGCCGATGCCGGGCTCGCCGACGATCAGGAGGACCGATCCCACCCCCTCCTGCACGCGATCGAGCGCCGACCGCACGGCGGCCAGCTCCGCGTCGCGCCCCACGAGCGCTCCCTCGAGCAGCCTCGTCGCCCGCACCTTCCACGGCGCGTCCAGCCGCCCGCGGACGCGGTACGCCGCGACCGGCTCGCGCTTGCCCTTCAGCTCGATCCCGCCGAGGGGCTCGACGTCGAACAGGTCCGCGACCAGCCGGTACGTCTCCTCGGTGATCTGGACCGTCCCGGGTTCGGCCGTCTGTTCCATCCGCGCGGCGACGTTCACGGCGTCCCCCATCGCCGTGTACTCCTGCCGGAGCGCGGATCCGACCTGACCGACGACGACGGATCCGGTGTTGATCCCGACCCGGACGTCGAGGTCCAGGCCCCGCTCCCGCGCGAGCCGTTCGCGGACCGGGACGATCGCCGACACGATCTCCAGACCCGCCATCACGGCGCGCTGCGGGTCGTCCTCGTGCGCCGTCGGCGCGCCGAAGAACGCGAGGATCGCGTCCCCCATGAGCCGCGCGACGGTGCCCTCGTGCCGGACGACCGGTTCGATCAGCCGCTCATAGGCCGTGTTCATGATGTCGGTCCACTCCTCGGCGTCGAGCGTCTCGGCCATCGCCGTCGACCCGCGCACGTCGCAGAAGAGCATCGTGACCACGCGACGTTCGCCCGACCGGTCCTCGCGCGGCTCGGGCCCGAGGAGGGTCCCGCACGCGTTGCAGAACCTCGCCCCCTCGGGGTTGGCGGCGCCGCACGACCGACACGCCGGCATGGCCGAACCTTAGGCGCCCCTCTCGGCACCGTCGACGCGGCGGCACGTGGTAGAACCCACCTTCCTCGACCGAGGAGGCCGAAACGGTGAGCGCGCTGTCGCGCGTCTTCCAGGTTCAGCCGGGTGAGGGACGCATCGTGGCCCTCGTCGCCGGGCTGATGTTCGTTTCGGTCGCGGCCCTGACGATCGGCGAGAGCGGCGTCAGCGCCCTGTTCTTCGACCGCGTCGGCGCGGACGAGCTCCCGACGATGTACCTGCTGCAGGGCGTCGTCGGGGTCGCCGGGATGCTCGTGCTCTCGGGGGTGCTCGGCCGGTTCGAGCGCCGGCGCGCGTACGTCGCGCTCCCGCTGGTCCTCGCGGCCGCCGTGGTGGCGGAGCGCGCCGTGCTCGCGACCGACGCGTCGTGGATCTACCGCGCGCTGTGGCTGACGATCACCCTCGCCTACCTCCTTCAGGCCGTCTCCCTGTGGGGAACCGCGGGGATCGTCACGGACACGCGCCGGGCGAAGCGGCTCTTCCCGCTGTTCGGGGCCGGCAGCATCCTGGGGGCGGTCGTCGGCGGCCTCGCGACCCGGCCGCTCGCCTCGTCGCTCGGCGCCGAGAACCTGCTCGTCGTCTGGGCCATCGGCCTGGTGGCGGGCTCGGCGATCTGCGCGGCGGCCCTCGGCGTCCGCCGAGGCGGAAGCGTTCGCCGCGGTGGAAGCGTTCGCCGAGGCGGGGGCTCCCGCCGCCGGACCTCGCGGCCCCCGTCGGCCCTCGCGGAGCTGCGGCAGGGGTTCGGGTTCGTGCGCCGCTCGCCCCTGCTCGTGTGGATGGCGCTCGCGTCGATCCTGTTCTCGGTGCTCTTCTACGCGCTCTATCAGCCGTTCGCGCAAGCCTCCGCGGACCGATACCCCGACGCCGAGGAGCTCGCGGGCTTCCTCGGCCTGTTCTGGGCCGCGGTGACGGCCGGTGCGTTCGTGGTCTCGGTCCTGCTCGCGAACCGATTGCTGGGGTGGCTCGGCGCGGCGGCGATGATCCTGATCCTGCCGGTCCTGTACCTCGGTGCGTTCGGCGTGCTCCTCGTCACCTCCACGTTCGGGATGCTCGTCGCCCTCCGCTTCGGGGTGAACCTGTGGCTGCAGGGCATCAGCTCACCCGCGTGGGAGACCCTGATCAACGTCACGCCCGAGGATCGTCGCGACCAGAGCCGGGCGTTCCTGAACGGCGGACCGGCGCAGGTCGGCACGGCGATCGCCGGGCTCGTGCTGCTGGTCGGGCAGGACGCGCTCACCACGAGGCAGCTCGCCGCGATCGGGCTGGCCGCGGCCGTCGTGACCGTCGTGGTCGCCTGGCGGATCCGCGCCTCCTACACCTCCGCCCTGGTGGACGCGATCCGGGCCGGGCGGCCGCGCGTCTTCGACGGGCCGATCCCGAACGCGGCGATCGCGATCCGTCAAGACCGGCAGGCGGTGGAGCTCGCGGCGTCCGCGATGGCCGACGAGGACCCGCGCATGCGCCGCCTCGCGTGCGACCTGCTGTCGAGCGCAGACGACGAACGAGCGACCCAGGTCCTGCGCGAGGCCGCCCGCGACGCCGACGCGCTCGTCCGCGCCCGGGCGGTGGAGGCGCTGGGCGACCGGCTCGCCCCGGTCGAGCGCGATCGAGCGCTCGCCGACGAGGATCCGCGCGTGCGCGTCGCGGCGATCCGGGCGTCCGGGGAGAGCGACCCGCCCTCCGCGCTGTTGCTCCGCGATCCCGACCCGTCGGTCGCGGCCGCGGGCGCCGTCCGGCTCCTGGACCGGGACGGCGACGAGGCGATCGAGACGCTCGACCGGCTGCTGTCGAGCGAGGACCCGGTGGTGCGGCTCGAGGTCGTCCGATCGGCCCGGGACGCTCCGCCGCGGTACGTGTCCCGGCTCGTCGGAGAGCGGGTGGCGGATCCCTCCGCCCTCGTGCGCGCGGCCGCGCTCGACGTCCTGTCCGGGGCCGAGCCGGGGGCGGCGCTGGAGGCCGCGCTCGACGCGCTGACGGCGCCGGATCCGCTCGTCCGCGACGCCGCGCTCCGGGCGCTCGACCGCGCGGATCCGGCCGCGGCGCGGGGACCGATCGAGGAGGTCGCCCGCGAGTGGGCCGGCCGCGCGAGCCGGGACGGCTCCACGGCGGCCGCGGTCGGCGCCTCCGGTGAGGCGGCGGACCTGCTGCGCGAGGCGCTCCTCGCGCGAGCCCGGTCGGCCGCGCTCGTCGCCCTCTCCGCCGAGAGCGTCCTGAGCCCCGCTCGTGACGCCGCGCGGCTCGCGATCGACGTCCTGCGGCAGGGCGGCGGGACGGAGGTGGCGAACGCGCTCGAGACGCTCGAGGCGGCGACCCACTCCTCGTCGGTCCGCTCCCTCCTGCGGTTGTGGGAGCCGACGACCGTCGCCGGCGCCGTTGGCGTGCCGGAGGCGGCGCTGGCCGACGACGACCCGTTCATCCGCTCCTGCGCCGAGATGGCGCGGGCGACACCAGACGAAGGAGACGCCATGGCTCGCTCACAGCGGTCGATGACCCCGACGGAGCTCGTGCTGGTCCTGCGCCGGATCCCGCTCTTCGCGGCGCTCGAGCCGGCCGAGCTCCTGCGGATCGCCGCGATCGCCGAGGAACGCTCCTACACCGACGGTGACGCGCTCGGCGTCCAGGGCGAGCTCGGCGACGAGATGCACATCGTGCTCGAGGGCACGGTCCACGTGGTTCGCGCGGATGGCGACGAGGTCGCGCGCCGCGGGACCGGCGACGTGGTCGGCGAGATGTCCGTGATCACCCGGGAGCCCCGGGTGGCTTCGCTCGTCGCCGAGGGTGCCGTGCGCACGCTCCGGATCGGGCACCGGGAGTTCGAGGGCATGGTGCGCGAGCGCCCGGACATCGCCCTCGCGGTGATGCGCGTCCTGGCTCAGCGGCTCGGCTCGGCGACCGCCGAACCGGCCTCCGCCCACGCCTAGCGAGCGGGCTCCAGGCTCCGGCTCCGGCGCTGGAACGATGCCCGAGGCGCCGGGGTAGGATGCGCCATGATCCGTTTCCTGGTCCGCACGCTCGTGATGGTGGTCGCGAACGCCGTCGGGCTGCTCGTGGCGGCGGCGATCCTCGACAAGATGACCGTCGACGCGGCGGGCTTCATCATCGCGGTCGTCATCTTCACGCTGGCCCTCGCGCTGATGACCCCATTCATGGCCAGTCAGCTGCGTCGGGCCGGGTCGGCGGCGCTGGGCGGCGTAGCGCTGATCGCCACGCTGATCTCGCTGATCATCACCGACCTGCTCTCGGACGGGTTCACGATCGAGGGCATCACCACGTGGATCCTCGCGGCGGTGATCGTCTGGGCGGCCTCGCTCCTCGCGGCCTTCATCCTGCCGTACCTCGGTCTCAAGAAGTACCTGCAGGAGAACTGACGCTCCGGGCCCCGGCGCCCGGAGACGGTTCGTTCGCGCTCCGCCGGGAACGTTGATACCGAGCGCCCCCGGCCGATGGATCGCGGCCGCGATCGATCGCTCCGTCTCGCAGACCCGAGGAACATCGATCCGGATGTCGAGAACCGCGAGGCGGTTCCGACCCATGGGTGAAGCCGACGCCGAAGGAGGGAGGAGCGGGTGAAGTACCTGATCGCGATGTTCGGGGACCGGGCCACGATGGTCGAGACCCGGTCGACCGAGTGGATCACGAGCATGATCCGGTTCATGACGGACCTCGACCGGGAGCTCGCCGACAACGGCGAGCGGGTCGACTCCGTCGGGCTGGCCGACCCGACCCAGGCCACGACCGTCCGCTTCGAGCACGGCGCGCCCGTGCCGACCGACGGGCCGTTCGCCGAGGCGAAGGAGTCCCTGGCCGGGTACTACCTCGTCGACGTCGAGGACGAGGCACGGGCGATCGAGATCGCGTCGAAGATCGTTGCGTTCATCGAGGGGCCGATC
>DATBMU010000020.1:0-5427 GCA_036554665.1 Actinomycetota bacterium
GAGCGGAAGGTGCGCGAGGCGGTGGGCCTGACGAGCTTCGGGACCGAGGGCGAGGAGACGCCGATCGAGATCGTGCCCGATCTCGTCCTGGACGACGAGGCCAAGCCGGCCAAGCCGAAGGCCCGCGCCGGCGCCGAGGCCTGACCCAGGCCGTGCCCGCGTCCCGGGCCGTCCGCCCGAAGGACTGTCACGAGCGAGCCCTCGGACTCCTGGCGGTCCGGGCGCGGAGCCGGCGCGAGCTCGAGCGGCGACTGCTCGACGCCGGCTTCCCCGACGACGAGGTCGCCGCGGAGCTCTCCCGCCTCGAGTCCGTCGGCCTGATCGATGACGAGGACTTCGCGCGGCAGCTTGCCCGGCACGCCTTCGGCACGCGGGGGTCGGGTGCCCGAGCGGTGACCGGCGCGCTCGCCGCGAAGGGGGTGCCGCACGACGTGATCACGACCGTGGTCGCCGAGTTCGACCGGGACCCCGAGGCTCGGGCGGAGACGCTCGCCCGCTCGAAGGCCAGGAGCCTCGCCGGGCTGGATCCCGCCAAGGCGTTCACCCGGCTGAGCGGGCTCCTGATGCGCCGTGGGTACGACCCGTCGACGGCCCGGACCGTGGCACGGCGGGTCCTGGCTCCCGATGCGACCGGGGACGACTGAGGGCGCCCGTATCGAGCCTTCCGGACCCTTGTGTCGTCCGCCGTGCGGCCGTAGCATCGGTCGACACGAGAGGAACTTCCACGGACACCCGACGTTCACCGACGAGACGCAAGGACCGACCACCGGATGACGAGCCAGGGACCCAGATCGCGAGCTCGGAGGGCCATCGGCTGACCGCGCTCACCCGTCGCGCGCCATCGCTCCGTACGTGAACATCGGATGAACCCCGGGAACCCTCTCCCGACGACGACGTGTTGGGAGGAACGATGGTTCCGGTGCTGGTGGGTATCGCCGCCCTGCTGGTGGGCATCGCCGCCGGGTTCTGGATCCGCAAGACGATCGGGATCTCGAACGCCCAGAGCGTAGAGGCCAAGGCCCAGAAGCTCCTGCTGGAGGCCGAGCGCGAGGCCGACGTCACGGTCAAGCGGTCCCTGCAGGACGTCAAGGACGAGATCGCAGCGATGCGTCGCGACGCCGAGGAGGACGTGCGGCTGCGGCGCGAAGAAGTGGGCCGCGCGGAATCGCGACTCACGCAGGCGGAGGACGAGCTCCGCAGGCGCATGAAGACGGTCGAGGACCGTGGCACCGAGCTCGAGGAGCGCGACCAGAAGCTGCAGTTCGTCCGCGAGCAGCTCGAGCGGGCCACCGAGGTCCACCGCGCCGAGCTCGAGAAGATCGCCGGGATGACCTCGCACGAGGCGCGCGACCAGTTGGTCGCCCAGGTGCTCGAGGAGGCGAAGCGGGGCGCGATGGCCCAGGTCCGCGAGATCGAGCAGCGGGCCCGGGAAGAAGGCGAGGAGCGGGCCCGCAAGATCGTGACGATCGCGATCCAACGGGTCGCCTCCGAGCAGACGGCCGAGTCCACGGTCTCGGTGTTCGCGCTCCCCTCCGAGGACATGAAGGGGCGCATCATCGGCCGCGAGGGCCGCAACATCCGGGCGTTCGAGGCCACGACCGGGGTCAACCTGATCATCGACGACACCCCCGAGGCGGTCGTCCTGTCGAGCTTCGACCCCGTTCGCCGAGAGGCGGCGCGCATGACCTTGGAGAAGCTGGTCGCCGACGGCCGGATCCACCCCGCGCGGATCGAGGAGGTGCATGAGCGCTCGCTCCGCGACCTCGAGGAGCAGATCCGGCGGGCGGGCGAGGACGCCGTGGCCGAGGTCGGCATCACGGACATCCACCCGGAGATGATCAAGCTGCTGGGGCGCCTGCAGTACCGGACGTCGTACGGGCAGAACGTCCTGAAGCACCTGGTGGAATCGGCGCACATCGCGAGCGCCCTCGCCGCGGAGATCGGACTCGATGGGGCGATCGCGAAGCGCGGCGCGTTCCTGCACGACATCGGGAAGGCCGTCACGCACGAGATCGAGGGCTCCCACGCGATCATCGGAGCGGAGATCGCCCGCCGGATGAAGGAGGACCCCGAGGTCGTCCACTGCATCGAGTCGCACCACGGCGAGGTGGAGCAACACTCGGTGCATGCGGTTCTCGCGCAGATCGCGGATTCGATCTCCGGCGGCCGGCCCGGGGCGCGGCGAGAGAGCTTGGAGACCTACGTGAAGCGCCTGGAGCGGCTCGAGGAGATCTGCACGGCCCAGCCCGGCGTCGTCAAGACGTTCGCGATGCAGGCCGGTCGTGAGGTCCGCGTGATGGTCCAACCGGAGGACGTGGACGACCTGCAGGCGCAGACGATCGCGCGCGACATCGCCAAGCAGGTCGAGGAGGAGCTCCAGTATCCGGGCCAGATCAAGATCACGGTCGTGCGGGAGACCCGAGCCGTGGAGTACGCGAAGTAGGAGACCGGCGCGCCGCGGGGTAGCCTCGGAGCCACGATGCAGGACCGCTTCCTGATCCGCACCTTCGGGTGCCAGATGAACGAGCATGACTCGGAGCGCATCGCCGGGCTGTTGATGGCCGACGGAATGACGCAGACCCAGGATGTCGGCGATGCGCGCGTGGTCGTCTTCAACACGTGCGCGATCCGCGAGCGCGCGGACAACCGGCTGTACGGGAACCTCGGGCACCTGAAGCCGCTCAAGGAACGCGACCCGGGGCTTCGGATCGTGGTGGCCGGCTGCCTGGCGCAGAAGGACCAGGGCCGGATCCAGGAGCGCGCGCCGTGGGTCGACGTGGTGATCGGAACGCACGCGCTGCCGCACCTGGTCGAGCTGCTGCAGGCATCGGAGGCGGACGGCCCGCAGATGGACGTCCGCGAGTACACGGAGGTCTTCCCGAGCGCGCTCCCGGCCGCGCGTGGCGACGCGTTCCGCGCCTGGGTGTCGATCGCGCCGGGGTGCGACAACGCCTGCACGTTCTGCATCGTGCCGCTCGTCCGCGGCCCACAGCGCTCGCGACCGGTCGGAGACATCCTGGCAGAGGTGCAGGGGCTCGTCGCCCGCGGGGTCGTCGAGGTCACGCTGTTGGGCCAGAACGTCAACACGTACGGCCGCGACGTCACGGGTCCCGGGAGCTCGCGGCGGCCGCTCTTCGCGGAGCTGCTGCGAGCGGTCGGTGGGGTCGACGGCCTCCGTCGTCTGCGGTTCACCTCGCCCCACCCGCACGATTTCACGCGGGACGTGATCGAGGCGATGGCGGAGACGCCGACCGTCTGCGAGCACATCCACTTCCCCCTCCAATCGGGGTCCGATCGCGTGCTGCAGGCGATGCGGCGCTCGTACCGGCGCGAGCGCTACCTGGGGTGGCTGGACCGTATCCGCGAGGCGATCCCGGGGATCGCCGTGTCGACGGACATCATCGTGGGGTTCCCCGGCGAGACCGAGGACGACTTCGCGGACACGCTCGACGTGGTGGAGCGAGCGGGGTTCGACTCCGCCTACACCTTCCAGTACTCGCCGCGTCCGGGCACGCGCGCCGCGTCGTTCGACGAGCAGGTGCCGAAGGCGGTCGTCCAGGAGCGGTTCGACCGGTTGGTGGCCCAGCAGGAAGGGATCTCGCTCGAGCGGGCGCGCCGGCACGTCGGGTCCGTGGCCGAGGTCCTGGTGGAGGGCGAGGGCAAACGTGGCTCGGGCTCGCAGGGGCGGACCCGAACGAACCGGATCGTCCACCTGGGGACCGACCTCGAGCCCGGGACCTTCGCCGAGGCGCGGATCGTGGGGGCCGCGGCGCATCACCTGACCGGCGAGCTCGCGTCGTCCACGGAGCCAGTGGTCGTCTGAGGTGCCCTCCGTGACGCGTCCGCGGCCGCTCGCGGTGGTCGGACCCACGGCGGTGGGCAAGAGCGCCCTCGCGCTCGAGGTGGCGCGGCCGCTCGATGCGGAGATCCTGTCGGTCGACTCGATGCTCCTGTACCGGGGGATGGACATCGGGACGGCGAAGCCGACGCCCCGCGAGCGCGCGGCGGTCCGCCATCACCTGATCGACGTCGCGGACCCGTCGGAGGCGTATACCGTCGCGCGCTACCAGGCGGACGCGCGCGCCGCGCTCGCCGCGATCGCGGCTCGGGGTCGCCGCGCGCTCCTGGTCGGCGGCTCCGGGCTGTACCTCCGCGCGGTCGTGGACGATCTGCGGTTCCCGGGGACCGATCCGGCCGTCCGTCTCGACCTGGAGGTCGAGGGGGCCATCGTGGGCGCGCCGGCCCTGTACCGGCGCCTCGCCGACCTCGACCCGGTCGCCGCCGGGAAGATCGAGCCGGCGAACCTCCGTCGGACGGTCCGGGCGCTCGAGGTAGCCGCCATCACGGGGTGGCCGTTCTCGACCTTCGCGGCGGCCTGGGAGCGGTACCCGTTCGACGCCGTGCGGGCGGCGGGCGTGACGATGGCCCCGGACGCGCTCCGCGACCGGATCCGGCGGCGGGTGGAGGCGATGCTCGACGCCGGGTGGCTCCCGGAGGTCCAGGGCCTGATGGACCGAGGCTTCGGCGGATGGCTCACCTCGACGCAGGCCATCGGATACGCTGAGCTCGCCGCGCACCTGGAGGGACGGACGTCCCTCGAGGAGGCCGTCGACGCGACGGTCCGGCGGACCCGGAACCTGGCGCGGCGCCAGCTCGCGTGGTTCCGGCGCGACCCCCGGATCCGCTGGTTCCACGCCGGACCCGAGGGCGCGGTGGGCGTGGCCGCGGAGGTCCGCGGCTACCTGGAAGGTGGGTGAGCGGTTGACGCTCGGGTTCGCGAAGTACCAGGGAACCGGGAACGACTTCGTGATGGTGCTCGACCTCGGGGGGAGCCGGCCCTTGGCGGCCGCCGAGATCTCCGCGCTCTGCGACCGCCGGTTCGGGATCGGAGCGGACGGGACGATCCGGGTGACCGGCGACGGCTCGGACGCTGCGCCGTTCTTCATGGACTACGCCAACGCCGACGGGAGCCAGGCGGAGATGTGCGGGAACGGGATCCGGTGCGTCGCCGCGTTCCTGCACGACGAAGGGCTCGCTCCGGGCGTCGCGTTCCCGATCCGGACGCGGGCCGGCACGAAGCGCGTCGAGCTGGACGTCCGGGACGGGCGCGTCGCGAGCGTCGCCGTCGAGATGGGGACGCCGGCGTTCACGCTCGCGGCCATCCCGATGCGGGGCCCCGCCTGGGAGACGTTCCTGGGGGAGCCGATCGAACTGGGAGAGGGTTGGGTCGCCAAGGCCTCTGCGGTCTCGATGGGAAACCCCCACCTCGTGGTCTTCCTCGAGGACGAACCCGCCCGGGTTCACGTGTCGCACGTCGGGCCGGCGCTCGAGCGCGACCCGCGCTTCCCCGAAGGGACGAACGTCGAGTTCGCCCAGGTGCAGGACGACCATATCGCCGCACGCGTGTGGGAGCGGGGTTCGGGGGAG
>DATBMU010000077.1:0-25723 GCA_036554665.1 Actinomycetota bacterium
GATCCCGAGCGGCACGACGAGGGGCTCACGCACCTCGTGCCGGACTCGGCGAAGGAGCCGTACGACATGCACGAGGTGATCCGTCGGGTCGTGGACGACGGCGAGTTCTTCGAGGTCTTCCCGTTCTGGGCGATGAACGTGGTGATCGGCTTCGCCCGGCTGGACGGGCGCAGCATCGGCATCGTCGCGAACCAGCCGAAGGTGCTGGCGGGCACGCTCGACATCGACTCGAGCGAGAAGGCATCGCGGTTCGTGCGCTTCTGCGACGCGTTCAACGTCCCGATCGTGACCTTCGTCGACGTGCCGGGGTTCCTGCCCGGGACCGACCAGGAGTACCACGGGATCATCCGCCACGGCGCCAAGCTCCTGTACGCCTTCGCGGAGGCGACCGTCCCGCGCCTCACCGTGATCACGCGCAAGGCCTACGGCGGCGCGTACCTCGTGATGAACTCCAAACACCTGCGCGCGGACGTCTCCTTCGCGTGGCCGACGGCCGAGATCGCCGTGATGGGCCCGGAGGGCGCGGTGAACGTGGTGTTCAAGAAGCGGATCGAGAAGTCGGAGGACCCGGCCGGCGAGCGCGCGTCGCTGATCCAGGAGTACCAGGGGAAGTTCGCGACGCCGTACATCGCCGCCGAGCGCGGCTTCATCGACGACGTGATCGAGCCGGCGGAGACCCGGCCCCGGCTGATCCGGGCGATCCGCATGCTCTCCTCCAAGCGCGAGACGATCCCGGCCCGCAAGCACGGGAACATCCCGCTGTGACCGGCGATCGCTTCGAGCTGCCGGACGACCTGACCCCCGAGGAGGAGCGCGCGGTGATCCGGGCGCTCGAGCGGTACTTCGCGCGCGAGAGCCCGCACCCCGATCCCTGGGTCCTCGCCGGCCGGGTCGCCGCGACGGGCCTGGGCGCGCTCCAAGCGCGCCGGTACACGGACGAGCCCTGGGGCGTCGCCCGGTACGCGCCGTTCGCGCGCCGCGGCGTCCCGCCGATGCACGGCCGCGGCGACGCCCGGTAGCTCGTGGCGGCGACGAGGACCCCGGCGGCGGTCGGCCGTCGTGCCGAGGCCCTGGAGGTGCTCCGCGACGAGGGATGCTCGAGCCCGCGACCGTGGGGCAACGGGCCCGGCGACGCCTACGGATGGCACGCGCACGGCTACCACAAGGTCCTGTTCTGCCTCGACGGCTCGATCACCTTCCACCTGCGCGACGGCGACCTGACGCTCGGGGCCGGCGACCGGCTGGACCTCGAGCCCGGCACCGAGCACGCCGCCACGGTCGGCCCCGACGGGTGTTCGTGCGTGGAGGCGACCCGGTGAGCTCCCGGCCCGAGGCGGGACAGCCGACCCGCGGCTCAGGATTGCCCGCCGGGCGGTCGATAGACTCCTGAACGCGGCGAGCGGTCGCCGCGCGCCCCGGAGGGAGGACACATGCTCCGACGGATCGTGGTGCTGCTCGTGCTGGGCTCCTTCGTGCTCGCCGCCTGCGGCGGGGACGACGGTGGGGGGTCCGACGAGGCCGGCGCGGACGGCGGAGTGACCGCCGGCGAGGACGGCGGGGTCACGTCCGGCGAGGGCGGGGTCACCGGTGGCGACGTGAGCTCGATCGACGCCGCGCGGTGCTCCGAGGTCGCGGCCGCGATGGCCCAGGCGGCGGGAGCGGCGGGCGCCGCGGCCGCCGGCGTGGACGAGAGCTTCCAAAGCTCGCTCGACCAGCTCGAGGCCATCGCCGAGGCCGCGCCCGACGAGATCGCCGACGACCTCCAGACGATCGCCGAGGCGTACGGCGTGATCGCAGAGATCTTCACGAGCTCCGGCTGGGACCCGGCGAGCGGCACGGCGCCGCCGCCCGAGGTGATCGCCGAGCTCCAGCAGGCGAGCGACCAGCTGCAGTCCGACGAGGTGCAGGCGGCCGTGGAGAACGTGAACGCCTGGTTCGCGAACGGGTGCCCCGTCTAGGTCCGAGCCGTCACTCGTACTCGTAGAAGCCGCGGCCGGTCTTCCGGCCGAGGTGGCCGGCCGTGACCATCCGCTTGAGGAGCGGCGGGGCGGCGAAGCGTGGCTCCTTGAACTCGTCGTACAGGACGTCCGCGATCTGCAGGCAGGTGTCCAGGCCGATCAGGTCCGCCAACCGCAGCGGGCCCATCGGGTGGTTCAGGCCGAGGCTGATCGCGGTGTCGACGTCCTCGCGCGTCGCGAACCCTTCCTCGAGCATCCGGACCGCGTCGTTCAGGTACGGGATCAACAGCGTGTTCACGATGAACCCGGCGCGGTCCCGTGAGAGGACCGTCGTCTTGCCGAGCGTCACGCAGTAGCCGCGCCCGAACTCGACGGTCTCGTCCGACGTCGTGATCGCCTTGACGATCTCCACCAGCCCCATGATCGGGACCGGGTTGAAGAAGTGGAGGCCGATCACGAGTTCGGGCCGCTTCGTCGCGGCGCCGAGGTCCACGATCGGGATCGACGAGGTGTTCGAGGCCAGGACCACGTCCGGCCGCGTGATCTCGTCCAGCCTGCGGAACAGCTCGAGCTTCGTCGCGCGGTCCTCCGTCGCGGCCTCGATGACGAGGTCGACGTCCGCGAGGTCCAGCACGTCGGCCGACCCCGAGACGCGCTCGAGCAGCCGGTCCCGCTCCTCGGCCGGGAGCTTGCGGCGCTCGACGGCGCGGAGCGTGGAGGCCTCGACGCGCGCCCGACCCGCCTCGACGAGCGCGTCGCTGGACTCGAGGAACCGCACCCGCTGACCCGCTCGGGCCGCGACCTCGACGATGCCCGAGCCCATGAGCCCGCAGCCCACGACCCCGACGGCCCGCACGTCCTCGCCCTTCACCGTTCCTCCCGGAGAGAACCGACGTCAGTACCGCAGCGTACAATCACCGGATCCACCGGAGGGGACCACGTCGATGCACGTCCTGACCACGAGGGTTCGAGGCCTCCCGGAGTTCGGCGCCGCGGTCGCCGGGCTCCTGCTCGGACACGCGGTCTCCTACGCGCTGGCGATCCCCGATCCGCACCACCGCGATCTCGTCCTCGACCGCACGGGGCACGCCTACCTGCCGGCCGCCGGCCAGGTCGCCCTGATCCTGGTCGTCGCCGGCCTCGTCGCCCTGCTCGTGCGCGCGTCCGCCCCGCGCGGCCGAGCCCGGGACCGCGGCGTCGGCTCGCTCGCCGCGACGCTCGTGCTCGTCCAGGTGGGGGCGTTCACCGGACAGGAGTTCCTCGAGCGGCTCCTCAGCGGGGCCCCGCTCGGCGATCTCCTGCACGACCACCTCCTCGCGATCGGCCTCGCCGTCCAGGTGCTCGTCGCGCTCGCGGGTGCCGCCGTCCTCCACGCCCTCGCGCGGGCGGCCACGAGGGTCGTCCTCGCCGCCGGACGGCGGACGGGACCGCCCCGCCCGGCGCTCGCCGGGATCGTGCCCGCTCCGGCCTCGCGACCGCGCGGACGCGCCATCCTCGACGGCCGCAGCGTCCGGGCTCCCCCCGCTGCCTGACGCCTCCCCCAGATGGATCGCGCGGCGCCGCCGCGCATGGAGACGTTGTCAGGAGGACACCCATGATCGGACGGATCGTTCGGCCGCTCGCGGCGGCCGGCATCACCCTCGCGGCCCTCGTCGCATTCGCCCCCGCGGCGCTCGCGCACGAGGGGCGCTCGCAGGGCGACCTCGAGATGGTCGTCGGCTTCGGGACGGAGCCCGCCTACGCGGGGCAGCCCAACAGCGTGCAGATCGTCCTCGTCCACGACGGCGAGCCCGTCGTGGACCTGGGCGACACGCTCGGCGTCGAGGTGGCCTTCGGGGACGCCACGATGGAGCTCGAGCTCGAGCCGAACTTCTCCGTCGGCGAGTTCGGCGAGCCAGGCGACTACCGGGCCTGGTTCATCCCGACCCGCGCCGGGGAGTACACGTTCCACTTCACGGGAACGGTCGACGGCGAAGACGTCGACCAGTCGTTCACGTCCGGACCCGACACGTTCGGGGACGTGGGCGACCCCGCGGAGCTGATGTTCCCCGTCCAGGACCCCTCGACCGGCGAGATCGCCGAGCGCCTCGAGCGCGAGGTGCCCCGGATGACCGCCGCGGTCGAGGAGGCCGGCGCGCAGGCCGACCTCGCGGCCGAGGAAGCCGCCGCCGCGGCGGACGACGCGTCGAGCGCGAACACGATGGCGCTGATCGGGATCGTGGTCGGCGCGCTCGGCCTGATCGTCGCGATCGTGGCGATCGTGCTCTCCAGGAGGAGGACGGCCTGAGGCCATCGCCGCAGGGCTGATCGCGATGCTCGCTCACGCGGGAGGAGCCGACGAGTTCACCGCGTCGATGCTCGTCGCCGGCGCGGTCGCCGCCGGCTGGATCGGCCTCAGCCGCCTCCGCGGCCGGGGGTTCTCGCGCCTCCCGCGCTGGGGCGGATGGGGGCTCGTGGCCCTCGCGCCCGCGATCCTCGTGGCGGCCCTGGTGCTCCCGCAGCGGCTCTGGCCGCAGCCGGTGGCGGGCGGCCCGCGGCCGGCCTCCACCGCGTCGATCGGGTTCGTCGAGCCGTCGCCGGGCCTGGCCGTGAGCGGCGACATGCTGACGGTCCGCCTCGACCTCGAAGGTGGCCGGGTGGTCGAGGCCACGTCGATGGAGGTGACCCCGGACACGGGGCACATCCACCTGTTCCTGGACGGCGAGATCGTCTCGATGACCTACGGCGCGGAGCAGTCGGTGCCGATCGGCGGCCTCGAGCAGGGGGCGCACCGGCTGCAGGCCGAGTTCGTCGCGGCCGATCACGTCCCGTTCGACCCCCGGGTGATCGCGGCGGTGACGTTCGTGAAGGAGGAGCCGTGAGGGGTCGCATGGTCCGGCTCGCGTCCGCCCTGGCGCTCGCCGGGGCGCTCGTCGCGATCGGGACGGCCGCGCTCCCGCTCCGAGCATCCGCGCACGCCGCGCTCGTGGAGTCGGCGCCGGCCAACGGCGAGCTGCTCGATGTCGCGCCCGAGGAGATCCGGCTCGTCTTCACCGAGCCACCCGACGTCACGCTGACCACGATCGAGGTCGTGGACCGATCCGGGGCTCCGGTCTCCTCGGGCGAGGCGAGGCCGGTCGCCGGCGACGACCACGCGGTCCGGGCGGGCCTCGATCCGCTCCCCGACGGCGTCTTCACGGTGTCGTGGCGGACGGTCTCGACCGTCGACGGCCACGTGACCTCCGGGTCGTTCTCGTTCGGCGTCGGCGTCTCGCCCGGCGAGGTCGCTCCGGTCCCCGAGGGCGAGGTGGAGACGCCGGCGCCGACCGCGCTCGCCGTCGCCGGGCGCTGGGCGCTCTACGTCGGCCTCGCGGTCCTGTTCGGCGGGGCGCTCGTCGGCCTGCTCGTCTTCGGGGCCCGGGCGGTGGCGAGGCCGTGGATCCTCGCGCCGGCCTGGGGCCTCGCGGCGATCGGCGTGGTCGTCATGACGCTCGAGGAACGGGCGGCCGTCGGGGTGCCGCTGTCGACGTTGCTCGACTCGGAGCCGGGGGCGGCGTTGATCCGTCTCGGCGTCGCGGTGGTCGTGGCCGGCGTCGCGGCCGTCGCGGTGGCGCTCCGACCGGGGACGACCACGCTGCTGCTGCTCGCGGCGGCGAGCGCGGCGGCGATCTCCATCCGGGCGACCGGCGGCCACGCGGCGCCGTCCACGCTCCAGGAGGTGCTGCAGGGCGTGCACTTCGCGGCGGCGGGCGCGTGGATCGGAGGTCTCGCGTGGCTGGTCGTGGGCGCGTGGCGAGGGCTCACCGCCGAGCGCGCCCGCCACTTCTCCAACGTCGCGGCGGCGGGGCTCGTCGCGCTGCTGATCACCGGCCTCCTGCGGGCGACCGACGAGCTGGGCGGGCCGGGGTGGTGGCTCCACGCCTTCGACACCGACTACGGGACCACGCTCGTCATCAAGCTCTCGATCGTCGCGCCGCTCGTGGCGCTCGGCGCGCTGAACCGGTTCCGCCACGTGCGCCGGTTCGAGCAGCTGGGATCGCCGCCGCTGCTGCGCACCGTTGCGGCGGAGCTCGTCCTGGCGGCGGGCGTGTTTGCGATGACGGGCATCCTGACGGGCCTGCCGCCGCAGGGCGGGGAGGCCTCCACGCCGCCCTCCGCCCCGGAGCCGCTCGTCGTGACCGGCTCGGACTTCGCGACCACCACGAGGGTCCGGCTCGAGATCTCACCGGGCATCGTGGGACCGAATGCGTTCGTCGCCGACGTGACCGATTACGACTCCGGTGAGCTGGTCGACGCCCGTCGCGTCACCCTGTCGTTCGCGCTCCCCGACCGTCCCGAGGTCGGCTCGGAGCTCGAGCTCGAACGAGGTGAGGAGGGGGCGTGGCAGGCCGCCGGGACCGCGTTGTCGATCGAGGGGACCTGGCAGGTGCAGGTGCTCGTCGAGGGCTCGACCGGGTCGGTCGAGGTCCCGCTCGAGGTCACGCCGACACCGCCCGAGCAGCGCGTCGAGGTCTCGCGCGCGGAAGGACAGCCCGACCTGTACACGTTCTCCCTGGAGGATGGCCTGACGGTCCAGACCTACGTCGACCCCGGAGCGGCGGGCCGGACGAACCAGGTGCACGTGACCGCGTTCGACGCCTCGGGCGCCGAGCTGCCGCTCGCCTCGGCGGTCCTGACGGTGGCGTCGCCGCACGGGGACCCGTTCGAACCCGAGCTGATCCGCGGCGGCGCCGGGCACTTCATCGCCAACATCGAGCTCCACGAGGGGACGTGGCGGTTCCAGGCGTCGATGGAGGCCGAGGACGGGCGCGTCCTGTCGGTCGCGTGGGATCAGGACTTCGCATGAGAGGAGCACCGATGAGGAGGACCCGGCACGTCGCGCTCGCCGTCCTGGCGACGCTCGCGCTCGCGGCCTGCGGCAGCGATGGAGGCGCGCAGGCCGGTGGGTCGCCCAGCCCGGCGTCGAGCCCCACGGGAACGCCGTCGCCGAGACCATCCAGCACGGCGGAGCTCACGATCGAGTCGCCGGAGACCGGGGCCGTCATCGAGGGCTCGGTCGTCCAGCTCCGGGTCGGACTCGACGGCGCCATGCTCGTGCCGCAGACGACCACCGAGATCGCACCCGACGAGGGCCACCTGCACGTGCTGCTCGACGATACGCTGATCTCGATGACGGAGGGCCTCGAGCAGGCGATCCCCGACGTCCGGCCCGGACCGCATCGACTGACGATCGAGTTCGTCGCCGCCGACCACGTCCCGTTCGACCCGCGCGTCGTGGCGGTCACCGCCTTCGAGGTGACGGGATGAGCGTCTCCCCGCAGGTCGTCCGACCCCGGATCGCGCTCGGCGACGGGTTCGGGATCGCGATCGCGCTCGCGGGCCTCGCGGTCCTGCTCGCGCGGCCGTTCGTCGACGGCGATCCGGCCGCGCGAGCCTGGACGTTCGGCATCGGCTACCTCGCGATCGGGGCCGCGTCGATCGCGGCGCCGATGGCGCCGTCGTCCGGCCGCCACCTCCGACCGGCCCTCGTCCTGGCGATCGGGCTCGCGGCCGTCGGGGCGTCGTCGATCGCCGCGGGTCCGCCCGTCCCGGCGCCGTGGGGGGCCGCGGCGGCGCCCCTCTCGCTCCTCGCGGCCGTGGCCGAGGAGGCGCTGTTCCGGCGCGTGGCCTACGGACGGCTCGAACGGTTCGGCGCGCTCGTCGCGATCGTCGGGTCGGCGTCGCTGTTCGCCCTCGTGCACCTGCCCGCGTACGGCGTCGCGGCGCTGCCCGTCGACCTCGGGGCCGGACTGCTCCTGTCGTGGCAGCGGTGGGCGTCGGGGTCGTGGACGGTCCCGGCCGCCACGCACGCCGCGGCGAACCTCGTGGCGGTGCTCCGGTGAGGCTCCGGCTCACGCTCACGCCGATCGCGCTCGCGCTGGCGCTCGTCCCGCTCACCGCCTGCACGTCGTCGGAGCCGCCGTTGCGGATCGGCGCCGTCTACCCGATCTCGGGCTCGCAGGGCCCGGGGGGCACCGACGAGTTCCACGGCGTGGAGCTCGCGGTGGCGCTCGTGAACGAGGACGGCGGCGTCGAGGGCCGGCCGGTCGAGCTCGTCCCGGTCGACGTGGCCGCCGCGGACGCGGCGCCGGAGGCGATCGAGGGGCTCGCGGCCGACGGGGTCGAGATCGTGCTCGGCAGCTACGGCAGCACGATCTCGGCGCCGGCCGCCGAGGCGGCGGCCCGTCGCGGCCTCCTGTTCTGGGAGACCGGCGCGGTCGGAGAGATGACCGGTGAGGGTGCGGGGGAGCTCGTGTTCCGGGTGGCTCCGACCGGGGCGGTGCTGGGCAGGAACGCGATCGCCTTCGTCGCCGACCGGTACGCCCCCGTCCTCGGTCGCGATCCCGCCGAGCTCCGCTACGCGGTCACGCTCGTCGACGACGCGTACGGGCGCTCGGTCGCTCGGGGCGCGCTCGAAGAGATCGCGGCGCGCGGCTACACGCTGGCGGCCGAGCTCGCGTACGACCCCCGCCACGTCGACATGGCGGACCTGGTCCACGACCTCGCGGCGAGCGACCCCGACGTCCTGTTCGTCTCGGCCTACCTGGACGACGCGATCGAGATGCGGCGCCAGATCGTGGCGCAGGGCCTCGACCTGGCGATCGGGATCGGCACCTCGAGCAGCTACTGCATGCCGGAGTTCGGGGCCGAGCTCGGCGAGGAGGCGGTCGGCCTGTTCGCCTCGGACAAACCCGACGCCGATGCCCTCGACCCCGAGGGGCTGACCGCCGCCGGCAGCGAGCTGCTCGAGCGCGCGGGGGCGGCCTTCGCGGACCGGTACGGCGCGCCGATGAGCGCTGCGGCGTTGTCCGGGTTCTCGGCCGCGTGGGCGCTCCTGCACGACGTGCTGCCCGCGGCGACCCAGCCGACGCCCACCTCCGTCGCCGCCGCCGCGAACTCGATCGAGCTCCCGCGCGGGTCGCTGCCGAACGGGAGCGGCCTGCGGTTCGGTCCGCCCGGGTCGGGGACCGCCGGCGCGAACCTCCTCGCCTCGAGCATCATCTGGCAGTGGCGCTCGCCCGGCGAGCACGTCGCCGTGTGGCCTCCCCGCTACGCCACCCACGCGATCGAGCCGATCGATCCGCTCCCGTGAGACGTGGCCTGGCGCTCGCCACGGGGCTGTGCGTCGCCGCCGTGTACGTGTCGGCGGCGATCTGGTCCGGACAGCTCAGCCCGCTCGCGCGCCGGCCGCTGCTGGACGGGCTCGCGCCGCCGGAGCCCTACCGATGGGTGGAGCCCCCGCCCGAGCTCGCGAGCACGAACGTGGCGCCCACACGGCAGTCGTTCCGGATCGAGCTCCAGGGGACCGGGAGCGAGACGACCGCCATCACGACCGACGACGCACAGGTGACGATGATCTTCCCGGAGCGGGCGTTCGCCGACGCGCCGCAGCAGCGGTACGTGCAGGTCACGATCGAGCCGCTCGGCGCGTCCGAGGTCGGCGCCCCGGAGCCACCGACCCAGATCCGGGGGAACGCCTACCTGATCGAGGCCAACTACCGGCCGTCCGGCGCCCTGGCCACGCTCGAGACCTCGGTCCAGGTCGTCCTGGTCTACCCGCTCGTGCCCAACGACCACGGTGGCCACGAGGTGCTCGTCTCCGCCGACGGCGAGGTCTGGTCGGCGGTCGTCACGAACGACCTCCCGAGCGTGCTGCAGGCCGACGCCCAGATCGAGAGCCTCGAGTACGTCGCGATCGGCGGCCAGCCACCCTCGCCCACCGCGTCGCCGACCGACACCGGGGGGGCGACGAGATCCAACGCCGCGGCCGTCGTGATCTCGGTGGCGATCGGCGTGCTCGTGGCGGGGGTGGCCTGGGTGCTGTGGCCGGGCTCGGCCCGCCGCTCGCGGCGCGAGCGCTGAGCTAGCAGACCTGGACGAGGAGCGGGTAGGGGTTCACCGCCGGGACCGAGCCTGTCTGGATCACGGAGTACCCGTACGCGCTGACCGGCCAGCCGGTCGGCGTCGTGTACGGATGCCACTCGAAGTGCAGGTGGGGCGTGTTCGTGTCGCCGGTCTCGCCCGCGTACCCGATCACCTGACCGGCCTGCACCGGGCCGGTGTAGCCCGGCTGCATCATGTGCGCGTTGTACGTGTAGCCGAGCGCCCCGTCCACGTGCACGGAGTAGCCCCCGAGCGTGTTCGTCGAGGCGCGTGCGTACCCGTCGAACGTGGCGCGGATCGGCGTCCCCTGCGGCGCGATGATGTCGTTGCCGGCGTGGGGGTGGTACCCGCCCGCGTAGCGCGGCGCGCCGAACCCGTCGTAAACGGCTCGAGGCTGGTCGATCGGGCAGTACTTGAACACCCCGTCGGAGGCGGCCCCCAGCCCGAACAGCGCGGCGAGCTCACGCTGGAGCCGCTTCTCGAGGTCCTTGGCCAGCTCCTCGGCCTCCGCCCGCTTGGCCTCCAGGTCGTCGAGCACCGTCTGCTGCTCGGCGAGCTTTGCGTCGAGCGCGGCCTGCTCGGCCTCGACCCGGTTCAGCAGCCTGGCGGCCTTGGCCTGGAGCTCGCGCTGGTCCGCCTGCTCGGCCGAGAGCTCGTTCCGCAGGTTCTGCACGTCGGTGGCCAGGTCCGCGTCCGTCTCGGTGAGCGCGTTCACGTACTCCATCCGCGCCGAGAGGTCGGCGAGAGAGGTCGCGCCGAGCAAGAACTCCAGGGAGGTCCCCGGCCCGGTGATGTACGCCTCGCGGGCCCGCGCCTCGAGCTGGGACTGGAGCGCCTGGTAGTCCGACTGCGCCTGCCGCAGCGCCAGCGTGGTGTTGTGGAGCTCCTCGGTGATCTGCTCCCACCGGCCGTAGGCCTGCTCCCGCCGCTCGGCGATCCTCGCGGCCTCGAGCGAGAGCTGGTTCAGGTACGCCTGCTGGCCCTCGATCTCGCGGATCAGCTCCTCCACGCGGGCCTCGGCGGCGTCGAGCTTGTCCTGCGTCGACGGGGCGGCGGCCGCGATCGGGGCCAGCGTCGCGAGCAGGGTGAGGGCGACGCCCGCGCCGAGGGCGCGGAGGACCAGGCTGCGGGCACGTGTTCGGTTGTCGGCCATGGGAAAGGGCCCCTTGCTTACCGGACCCCGGACGGGGGTGTCAACCACCGCCCGGTCGAGGGTGGTGCCTGCCGACCCCCGATGCAATCACCCTCGGCGAGGGAGCCCCGGGGCTTGAGGGCCCGCCCCGGCCGGGCCCTCGGGGCTCAGAGCTCCGTGCCTGGGAGCCCGAGCGACCGCGCGATCAGGACGCGCTGGATCTCGCTCGTGCCCTCGCCGATCTCGAGCACCTTCGCGTCCCGGTAGAAACGCGCGACGGGGAACTCCTCGATGTAGCCGTAGCCCCCGTGCACCTGCACGGCCTCGCGGGCGCAGGTCATCGCGATCTCGCTCGCGTAGAGCTTGGCGATCGAGGCCTCGGTGGCGTACGGCTTGCCGGTGTCCCGGAGCCAGGCGGCCCGCCACGTCGCCAGGCGGGCGTTCTCCACGGCGACCGCCATGTCGGCGATCTTGAACTGGAGCGCCTGGAAGGCCCCGATCGGGCGCCCGAAGGCCTCGCGGTCCTTCGCGTACCGCACGCTCTCCTCCAGGCATCCGCGTGCGAGGCCGACGGACAGCGCCGCGATCGCCACCCGCCCGTCGGCGAGCGTCTCCAGGAACCCGGCGTAGCCCCGTCCCCGCTCGCCGAGGAGGTGGTCCGCCGGCACGCGGCATCCCTCGAACGCGAGCTCGTGCGTGTCGCTCGCCCTCCAGCCCACCTTGCGGTACCCCCCGCCGACCGTGAGGCCCGGGGTCCCCGCCGGGACGACGATCGTGGAGATCTCGCCGCGCTCGGCCTCCGGATCGCGGGCCGCGACGAGGATCGCCGACGTGAGCGGCGTCCCGGAGTTCGTGATGAACGCCTTCGCGCCGTCGATCACCCATCCCTCGCCCTCGAGGCGGGCAGTCGTCCGCACGGCGCGGGCGTCGGTCCCCCCGCCCGGCTCGGTGAGCGCGAAGGCTCCGATCGCCTCGCCCCTCGCCATCGGCACGAGCCACCGCTCCTTCTGCTCCTGCGTCCCGAACCGGAACAGCGGCATCGCCCCAAGGCCGACGGCGGCCTCCAGCGTGATCGCGACGGAGGCGTCCCACCGGCCGATCTCCTCGAGGCAGAGGCAGAACGTGAGGAGGTCGCCTCCCTGGCCCCCGTACTCCTCCGGGAACGGGATCCCGAACAGCCCGAGCTCGGCCATCGCCTTCACGATGTCGAGCGGGAACTCCTCCCGCTCGTCGTAGCCCGCGGCCGCCGGCGCGACCACCTCCTCGGCGAACCCCCGGACGAGGTCGCGGAAGGCCCGCTGCTCCTCGGTCAGTTCGAAGTCCACGTGCGCAGCCTAGCCGCCGCGCAAGGCCTCCCGCGGATCCCGCCCGACGAGGTCCGGGCGGCGGAGCGCCGCCCCGAAGTGGGCCTCCTCGAGGACCTCGCGAGCCCGGTCGAGCTCGTTCTGGCCCCCGACGTCGTCGGGCCCGAACACGCTCCCCACCCACCAGACCTGCGCGGCGACGTCCTTGGCCATGCCGCGCTCGCGCTCGATCCGCAGGAGCTCGAGCGCCTTCTCCCGCGCTCCCTCGGTATCGCCCTCGGCGAGCAGGATCTCCGTCTCGGCGTCCAGGAACCACTCGGGCCGGCCGTCGGCCGAAGCGAGTCCGGAGGCCTCGGCCAGCACCCGGCGGGCCTTCCCGAGCTCGCCGGCGTCCGTGAGCGCCTTCGCGAGCGACCCCGACGTCCAGTTGACGATGCTCCGCTCCTTCAGCTCCCGGACGATCCGGTAGGCCTCCTGGAGGTGACGGACGGCCAGGTCGGTCTCGCCCCGCTGGCGGTGAACGACCCCGAGCGAGGTGAGCGCGCTCGCCAGCTCCCAGCGCGCCCCGATCTCGCGGAAGCCCGCGACGGAGGCCGACGCGTGCTCGAGCGCCTCGTCGAGACGGCCCATGCGCCGGAGCGCCGACCCGACGTTCTCCCTCGCGGCCGCGATCGCGAACCGGTCCCGCGTTCCCTCGGCGATCGCGTAGCCCTGGGAGGCGAGCGCGAGGCACTCCTCCTCGTCGCCGGTCTCCGAGACGAGCATCGCGAGCCACCCGAGCGCTCGCGCCTCCGCCCAGGGGTCGCCCTCCGGGTTCGCCCGCGCGACCTCGAGCGCCTCCTCGAACATCGCCCGCGCCCCCTCCGGGTCCTCGCCCCAGTACGGACCCCAGCCGGCCACGAGCAGGGTCCGCGCGAGCGTCCACGGGTCCCCGAGCTCGCGCGCCGCCGCGAGGGCCTGATCGAGCAGGTCTCGCGCGCGATCGTGGTTGCCGCGGACCGAGAGCTCGATATCGCCGAGGAAGCGCGCGGCCTGCGCGCGGATCGCCGCGTCGCCCGGCGCGAGCTCGAGCGCGCGGTGACACGCGTCGGCGGAGGACTCGAACTCCCCCTGCCAGTAGAGGGCCTCGCCGAGGTGCGACAACATCGCCGCCTCGCGGACCCCCCAGCCGCGCTCGGGACCGCTCAGCCCGATCGCCCGGCCGTAGAGGTCGGCCGCGGCCCGGGTGTCGGACGCGTCGAGCGCCAGGTCTCCCGCGTGCGCGAGCGCGTCCACGGCCCGGTCGGCGAGCTCCCGGTCCCCCGGGTTCAGGTCGAGCGCCGCCCGCGCGGCGCGCTCCAGGTGGTGCGCGATCGACCGCGGGTAGCGCGCGGCGGTCTCCTCGTCCTCGGAGAGCCGGTCGGCCAGGCGTAGGTGCAGGCGCTGACGCTCGCGCTTCGGCAGGCTGTCGTAGGCGACGTCGCGCACGAGCCCGTGCCGGAACCGCCACAGGTCCTCGCGGTCCGGGTCCCGGACGAGCAGCTCCTCCTGCTCGAGGAGGTCCAGGACCTTCGGGTCGGGCTCGACGATCCGCGTGAGATCGGACAGGGAGAAGCTCGGACCGGCGAGCACGGAAGCGGTCCGCACCAGCTCCTTCGCCGGCTGCGAGAGATGGTCGATCCTCGAGGCGATCACGGCCTGCACGGTGGGCGGCAGGAGCTGCTCGGGCAGCGAGTCGGTGTCGGCCGGGAGGTGCGACTCGGTGTGCAGCAACATGCCGGTCGTCTCGACGATGAAGAACGGGTTGCCCCCGGCGTGCTGCGCGATCCGCTCCGCGGTGGCCTCGTCGATGTGCTCGCCGGCCTCCTGCGCGAGCTCCGTGGCGTCGTCGAGGGACATCGGCTCCAGGTAGAGGTTCAGCGAGTCCCCCAGGCCGCCGCCCCAGTCCGGGCGCTCGTCGAGCAGGTCGTACCGCGCCACGCACAGGACGAGGAGCGGGATCCGCTTGGCCTCGCGCACGGCCTGCTCGATCAGGTCGAGCATCGGGGGCTGGGCGAGGTGGGCGTCCTCGAACACGAGCACGACCGGCGCCGACCGCGCGAGCCCGTCCAGGAACGCGAGCAGGCCGGCCCGGATCTCCGCCACGCGGAAGCGCCGCTGCTCGCGGCCCGCGTCCTCGGCGCCGATCCCGAGCGCCAGGCCCAGGCGCGCGACGACCTGCTGGATCTCGTCCTGGGGGCAGCAGGTGGCGGCGAGCTGCTCCAGGCGCGCGAGCAGCCGCGCCGGGTCCGCGTCGGCGCTCTCGCCGAGCTCGTGCAGGATCATCTGCGCGAGCGGCCCGAACGTCACGTCCTCCTCGTACGGGCTGGCCCGTCCCACCAGCACCTTCGTCTCGTCCGGCAGTCCGGCCAGGAACTCGTCGGCGACGCGGCTCTTGCCGATCCCCGGCTCGCCGAACAACGACACGAGGTGGCCGCGACGGGTCTCGGTGGCCCCGTCGAAGGTGTCGTGCAGGAGCCGGAGCTCGCGCTTGCGGTTCACGAACGGGATCGTGCGACGGCTGGAGCCGGGGGCGAGCGCGACGACGGGCCGCGCGGTCGCGACCTCGTCGAAGCCCTTGGCCTCGACGCGACGCGCCTCGCCGTACTCGACGTGGGCCTGCGTGAGGAGCCACGCCCGTTCGCCGACGAGCACGCTGCCCGGATCGGCGGCCTGCTGCAGCCGGGCCGCCAGGTTCACCGTGGCGCCGAACAGCAGCCCCTGCTCGGAGCCCTCGGAGCCGATCGCCACCGGACCGGTGTTGATGCCGACCCGGGCGCGGAGCGGCGCCGGCAGCGCGAGCTGCTCGCCCAGGCGCCCGATCCGGTCGACCAGGGCGAGCCCCGCCCGGACCGCCCGCAGCGCGTCGTCGTCGTGGGACGTCGGGATGCCGAAGACGCCGACGACCGCGTCGCCGGCGAAGTTGTACGCGCGACCGCGCAGCGACTCGAGCTCCTCCGAGACGAGACGGTAGAAGGACGCGATCACCTCGCGGTAGCGCTCGGGATCGATCCGGGACGACAGCTTCGTCGAGCCGACGAGGTCGACGAACACGACCGTGACGACCTTGCGCTCCTCGGGCGGGGGCACGGAGACGGGGAATCCGCAGTTCGGGCAGAAGCGCACGCCGCGGGACAGGGGCTCGCCGCATCGGGAGCAGGTCGCTCGGGCCATGGGCCCAGGATACGCACCCCCCGTGACGGGCCCGGTGCGACCTCGGATCACTCGACGGGCCGGAACCCCTCGATGTCCAGGATCGACCCGGTGCGCTCGGCGGCCAGGACCGTCTCGACCCGCTCGCCGATCTCGAGCGGCTCGTCGCCGGCGTCGAGCACGCGGTGCAGCAGGACGGCGTCGGCGCCGTCGAGGCGGACCAGCCCGATCGTCACCGGCTCCTCGAGCGGCTCACCGTCGACGCCCACGAACGCGATCGTGAACGAGACGAGGGAGCCGCCGGGCCCGACCTCGACGTCCGCCGCGAGCTCGGCGAAGCAGCGCTCGCAGAACAGGCGCGCCGGCACGTACGTGTAGGCGCAGGCCTCGCACCGGGAGCCGAGGATCACCCCCCGGTCGCGGAGGGCCGACAGGAACGCGTCGCCCGCCAATCCCGGCGTGTACCGATGGCGCACCGGGAAGTGGCCCTCCCATCGCCGAACGTCGTCGGGGCGCGCGATCCGCTCGAGCATCAGCCGTCCGTCTCCCCGCTGGGCGAAGCCTCCTGCGCGGACGGTGCCGCGGCCCCGGACCTCGGACGGAAGTACGCGATGTCGAGGATCGAGCCCGTCCGCTCCCCCTGCGGCCTCCAGACCGCCTCGACGGCCATCCCGATCCGGACGTCGTCCGGTGAGACCTCGCCGAGCTTGTGCAGGAACCCGCCGTCCGATCCGTCGATCGAGATCACGGCGGGCATCTCAGGCACCTCGAGCGGCTCCATGTCCCAGCGGACGTAGCAGATCGAGAACGTCTGGACGATGCCCGTCGAGCCGGCCTCCACCCACGCGTCGGTCCCGCGGAAGCAGCGCTCGCAGAACATCCGGGGCGGCACGAGGACGCGGTCGCAGCCGCGGCAGGCGCGGCCGAGGATGCGGCCCTCGCGCAGGCCGTCCAGGTACCGCCCGACCGCGACCCCCGCATCCCACGCGTACCGGGCGTCCAGCGCGTGGTCCACCGCTCCGGTCGCCGAACGGAACTCGGCGTCGGACAGCGCGTGCCCTCCGGTCGCGAGCGGGGGCGTCTGCACGAGCGGCAGCGCGTCGTCCGCGGCCGGCGCGGTCGCCGTCGGCGGGGGTCCACCGTCGCGGCCCATCACCACGACGGTCCCGACCTGCATCAGGTCGCCCCAGGCCTGGGCGACACCGCGCTCGGGCGGGCCGGGGACCTGCCGGGCCCCGGCCTCGTCCCGCAGCTGCCAGAACAGCTCGGCGATCTTCATGAGCCCGGCGGCGGCGATCGGGTTCCCGACGCCGAGCAGCCCACCGCTCGGACAGCTGGGCAGATCGCCGCCCCGGTCGAGCACGCCGTCACGCGCGGCCTCCGGCGCCTTGCCGCGATCGAACAGCAGGAGCCCCTCCAGGTGATGGAGCTCCTTGTAGTCGAAGGGGTCGTACGGCTCCGCGACGTGGATCTGCTTGCGCGGCTCCGACACGCCCGCCATGTCGTAGGCCATGCGCGCGGCGTTCGCGACGTACTCGGGGAACACCAGGTCACGGTTCGTCCAGTACGCGGTGTCGAGGTTCCACCCGACCCCCTGGATCCACACGGGCCGGTCCGTGAGGCGCTTGGCCGCGTCCTCGCTCGCGACGACGATCGCGACCGCGCCGTCGCTGATCGGCGAGACGTCGAGGCGCTGCACCGGCCACGCCAGGGTCTCCGAGGCGAGGACGTCCTCGATCGTGACGTCGGCGCCCCCGAGCAACGCCGCCGGATGGTCGGCGGCGTTGCGCTTGTTCTTGACCGCGACCGCCGCGATGTCGCGCTTGTCGAGCCCGTGGACCGTCATGTACCGGTTCATCTCGAGCGCGAAGATCCACAGCAGGTTCGGACCGAGCGGCCGCTCGAGGACGTTGTCGAAGATCGTGAGGAACGCGCCCTGCGGGTGCGGCTGCGTCGAGGACATCTTCTCCTCGGCGACGGCGAGCACGACGTCGGCCATCCCGCTCGCCACCGTGTACCAAGCCTGGATCGCCGTGAAGACGCCGCTGCCGCCCCCGACGTAGGTCCGGATGAACGGCTTGCCGAATGCCCCGGCCCCGTCGGACAGGTACTCGCCCTTCATGTGCACGCCGTCGAACGCGTCCGGCGCGCTCGTCAGGCAGACGGCGTCGACGTCCGCGAGCGAGAGCTCGCACGAGTCCAGCGCCGCGCGCGAGGCCTCCCAGGCGAGCTCCTTGCCGGTCTCGAGCGCCCGCCGGACGAACCGCGTCATCCCCGCGCCGACGACCGCCACCCGACGCGCCATCGCTACGTCCCCTGCTCCGCGTACTCGATCAGCTGCATCGAGTTGCCGTCGGGGTCCGCGAAGGTGGCGTAGCGCGCGTACCCGGGGACCTCGCCGAGGTGGTCGTGGAACGACACGCCGCGCGCCTCGAGCGACGCCTTCGCCAGGTCCAGGTCCTCGACGCGGAACACGGCCGTCCCGCCGTGCGCGGCGGCCCCCTCCCCGACGCCGTGGAGGCCGATCCGGACGCCGCCGGCCTCGAACTCGGCCCACGTGTCCTCGTGGCGCATCCGCATCTCGAGCCCGAGCGCGTCGCCGTAGAACGCCACCGCGCGATCCATGTCCCGCACCCAGAACCAGACGTGGTCGAGGCCGAGCACGCTCATCCCCCCGCCCCCGAGTCGTTCGCCAGCACCACGACCGCGGCGGACGTGCTCGGGACGTGCCGGACGGAGTGCGCCACCGCGACGTACGTCTCGTCCACCTGACGCTCCCCCGCCTCGCCCCGCAGCTGCTCGACGCACTCGAGCGCGCGGACCAGGCCGTTCGCCTCGTAGAGGTTGCCTTGCCCGAGGGAGCCGCCGGAGACGTTCACCGGCAGGTCGCCGTCCGGATCCAGCTCGCCGTCGGCGAGCGACGCGGCGAGGTCGACGGCCGTGCCGAGCCCGAGCGCCTCCAGGTGCTGCAGCTCGCGGAACGCGTACGTGTCGTCCGCCTCGACGAGGTCGATCTCCTCGCCCGGGTCGGCGATCGAGGCCTGCCGGTACGCCATCGCCGCCGCCCGCGTCGTGGGCTCCGCCTCGCCCCACAGGCGGCTCTCGAGCGTCGGCGTCCCGCTCGACCAGCCGGCTCCCAGGACCCACACCGGAGCCTCGGACAGGTCCCGAGCGCGGTCGCCGCTCGCCAGCACGAGGACCACGCAGCCGTCGGCGCGCTCGGCGACCTCGAGCTGCCGCAACGGCCAGCACACGGGGGCGGAATCGTCCACGTCGTCGGTCGAGAGCGCCGCCGGGTAGGCGGCTCGCGGGTTGTCGAGCGCGTTGGACCGGTTCTTGGCGGCGACCATCGCGCAATGCTCCTCGGACAGGCCGGAGCGCTCGAGGAACGCGTTCATCTCCAGACCGGCGACCGCGAGCGTGGAGATGCCGAGCGGCCGGTTGATCACCGGATCGAGCGCGAACGCCTCGATCGAGCCGAGCGTCCGGACGTCGGACACCTTGCTGTGCGCCTCGACGGCCACGAGCGACGCCAGCCCGGACCGGATCAGCATCACGCCGGTCGCGAGCCCGAACAGGCCGTCCGCCGCCACCGTCTGCACGGGCCGCTGCATGGCACCGAGCTGATCGGGGACGTACTCGTCGAAGATCGACGTCCCTTCGATCAGGTCCTCGGAGCAGCAGACGAACGAGTCGATCTCGGTGCGGGGGTCGACGCCCGCGTCGTAGTACGCACGCGTGGCCGCCTCGAACATCAGCTCCTTGGTGGAGACGCCGGCCGTGATCGGGGCGAACCCCGCATGGCCGACGCCCACGATCGCGACCCGATCGTCCACGGCGGGATTGTCCCATCGCCGCCGGCCGGCCGGCGACCCGCCGGGGCTCGAGCGCGTCCGGTGCCGCGGGATCACGCCTCGGCTCGGGTGCGGACCGGCTGCATCCGGTCGGCGGCGCGCGCGGCGAGCGGGGACGCGACCGCCAGCACGAGCACGTAGGTGGCGGCGAGCGGCCCCAGGTCGGGCTCGATGCCCGCCGCGACGGCGATCCCCGCGATGACGATCGAGAACTCGCCCCGCGCCATGAGCGCGACGCCCGCCCGGACCCGCCCACGCCGGCCCACGCCGGCCCGTCGGGCGGCGACGAACCCCGTCGCGTACTTCGTCCCCGCGCCGACCGCCGCGAGCGCCACGGCGACGGGCGCCGCGCCGAGGAGGGTGCTCGGATCGATCTGGAACCCGAAGAACAGGAAGAACGCGCCGGCGAACACGGCGCGCAGGGGCCCCAGGAGCGAACGGGCGCGATCGGCGGACGGTCCCGAGATCGCGATGCCCGCGAGGAAGGCGCCGACGGCAGCGGACACGTTGATCGCCTCCGCGGCCCCCGCCGTGAGCAGCACCATGCCGAGGAGGCCGAACAGCAGCGCCTCGTCCGAGTGGCTGAAGACCACGCGGCTGATCGCCCGCCCGAAGCGGGCCGCGACGAACATCACGAGCAGGACGGCGAGCGCCGCGACCGCGATCGAGGCGATGACGCGCACGGGGCCGCCTCCGGCGAGGAGCACGGTGGCGAGCGGGAGGAACCCGGCCATCACGAGGTCCTCCATGACCAGGATCGCGAGCACGATCGGGGTCTCGCGGTTGCCCGTCCAGCCGAGGTCGTCGAGCGTCCGCGCGACGAGCCCGGACGACGAGATGTAGGTCACGCCGCCGAGGAAGACCGACGGCACGGGCTCCCAGCCGAGCAGCAGGCCCGCGACGAACCCCGGCACGAAGTTCAGCGCGAGGTCGATCGCGCCGACGACCGCCGTCGACCGCACGGCGTCGACGAGCTCACGGGCCGAGTACTCCACGCCGAGCGAGAACAGGAGCAGGATCAGGCCGATCTCCGCCCCGGCCTGGATGAAGCTCTCCGCCGTGACCAGCGGGACCACGCCGCCCTGCCCGAACGCGAGGCCCGCCAGCAGGTACAGCGGGACCGGCGAGAACGAGAACCGCTGCGCCACCCGGGCGAGGATCGCGAGCAGGAGCAGGACCCCGCCGAGCTCGACGAGGAACACCGCGTCGTGCACGCGCTCAGCCCGAACGCAGCAGGATCGCGAGGTCCTCGATGCCGCGCGGCGTCCCGACCACCACGAGCGTGTCGTCGCCGAGCAGGCCGAACTCCGGGCCCGGCGCCGGATGCGCGGCCTCACCACGGAGCACGGCGACGATCGAGACGCCCGTCCGCGTCCTCGCGCCGGTGTCGCCGATCGTCCTCCCGTCGAACGGCGAGCCGGTCACGAGCGGGAGGCGGTCCACCGCCAGGCCCTCCACGTTCTGCTCGAGCTCCGCGAGGTCCTTCGCGACCTGCGAGACGCCGAGCAGCTCCGCGAGCGTTCGGCTGTCCTCGGATCCGAGCCGCAGGAGGTCGTGCGCGGTGTCGGGATCCTCACGCTCGAACGCCAGGAGCTCCCGGACCCCGGACCGGTGGTGGATCACCGCGACGCGGATCCCCGCCTCCGTGACGAACTCGTAGCGGATCCCGATCCCGGGGAGCGGGATCTCGTTCACCACGGCCACGAGGACATCCTTCCATGAGGCCCGAGCGCGCGACGAGCCGCCGCGGAGGCGTCAGACATCCCGGATCAGCCGCAGGAACTCCGCCTCCTCCTCGCTCCTCGGGTCGACCGCCCGCGCGAAGGTCAGCACGCTGCCGATCACGACGGCCGCGACCCCGACCACGACGTTGAACAGCCCTCCGATCTGCACGGCGCCGAGCGCGAACAGCAGGTAGCCGACCACGATCATCGCGTAGCCGGCGACCTCCATCGCGGTGGTCCCCTCGGTCCGCGCCCGTGGACGATCGAGCGTGTCCATCGGGCCGCTAGACCGGGAGCCGGCCGAGGAGATCGTCCAGCAGCGAGATCGCCCGCTCGATCTCCACGCGCCCGGCATCCGCCTCGAGCTCCTCGGCGAGGTGCTGGCGAGCCCGGACGGCGGCGACCCGGCGCCCTCCGCACCGGGTCTCGAGCTCCCGGACCGCCTCCTCGCGATCGGCGTCCGCCCGAGCGAACGACAGCGCGAGGTCCTTGATGTCATCGGCATTGGTCATCGCTCTTCCTCCCATCCGCACCACGCTCCTCGCCGCGGTGTCGCGGGCGAGGAGGACGTCTCAGGGCGCCGACGGGACCGGCGGAGCGCGTCCGGCGAGGTGCAGCGCGAGCGGCGCCAGCGATCCCGCCGACAGGGGTGAGACCGGGACCGCGTCGTCCGACGGTGACCGTCCGGCGACGGCCATGGCGTCGGCGATCGCAGCCGCGAGCCGGAGCCCCTCCGCCCGCTTCGCGAGCATGGACCCGGCCGGACGATCGGACGCGACGATCTCTACCGACCCGAGGGGCTCGATCGTCGGGTCCCTCGAGCCCTGGGAGGGGGCCGGCGATCGAGCCTCCGGGGGGCTGCTGGCCGCGAGCCACGGAGCGACGGCGATGGAAAGGACGACCAACGCAACGGTACGCGCAGCGAGCCGGCGCATCCCCCCGAGCTTAGGCACCCCTCCGGAGCGGGGGCAACCTCCGTGCCGGCGGCGAGTCCTTGCTACGCTCCGCATCCCGTGGCCGCGACCCGCGAACCCGAGCTCTGGCGGCGCCTGCGGTGGGTCGTGCTCGTCCTGGCGCTCGCGCTCGCCTACGGCGTCGCCGGGTACATGCTGCTCGAAGGCTGGGGGTTCCTCGACGCGCTGTACATGACGGTCACGACCTTCACGACCGTCGGCTTCCGCGAGGTCCGCGAGCTGGACGACGCCGGGCGCATCTTCACGATCTCCGTGATCGTCGTGGGGGTCGCGACGGCCCTGCTTACGATCGCGATCGCCGCCCAGTGGATCCTCGAGGCCCGTTGGGGTGAGGGAACCAGGAGGAAACGGATGCAACGTCGCATCGACGCGCTGTCGGACCACCACATCGTCTGCGCCTACGGACGCGTCGGCCGCGCCGTGGCGCGGGAGTTCGAGGCCGAGGGCGTCCCGTTCGTGGTGGTCGATCCGAAGGAGGAGCTCCTCGAGCGGATGATCGAGGACGGTGTCCCGTACATCGTCGACGATCCGTCGGAGGAGGCCGTGCTCACGTCGGCCGGCGTCGCACGGGCCCGCGGTCTCGTCTGCGCCGTCGACTCCGACGCGACGAACGTCTACATCACCCTGGTCGCCCGGTCCCTGAACCCCGGCCTGTTCATCGTGGCGCGCGCCTCCGAGCCTGGCTCGGACCGTCGGCTGCTCACGGCCGGTGCCGATCGCGTCGTGTCGCCCTTCGTGAGCAGCGGCCGGCACATGGCCCTGGTCGCCCTCCGGCCGCGGGCCGCCGACGTCGTGGAGATCGAGGAGGCGGGCGCGCGGTCGCTGCGCCTCGAGGAGGTCCGGGTCGACGCGGCCTCTCCGCTCGCCGGGAGGTCGATCGAGGACGCGCTCGGACCCGTCCCGGTGCTCGCGATCCGCCACGCGGGGGGGCAGATCACCGCGAACCCGCGTTCGGAGGTCACGCTCCAAGCCGGCGACCTGGTGCTGATGATCGGCGAGGACGACCTGCCGCTCGTCCGCCGCGGCACCTGAGCGCGGCGCCTACTCGCCGAGGATCTTCTTCTTCTGGTTCTGGAATTCGGACTCGGTGAGCACGCCCTTGTCCCGGAGGTCCGCGAGGCGCTGCAGCTCGGTGGTGACCGAGGGGGCCTCCGGGGACGGCGCCGCCGGGATCGTCGCGGGAGCCGGTGCCGGCGCCTGGGCCGTGCCCCCGGTGGCCATGCGCGCGCGGTTCCGCTCGCCCTGCTCGTAGATCGTCCGTTGCACGGACTCCGGGTTCCGGATGTTCGCGAACACGTTGCGCCCGAACTCGCTCGCCGATTGGATGATCAGGTCGCCGGCGCCCACGATCCGCTCGAGGACCGACTGCGAGAAGCGGACGTCGTTGATCGCCTCCAGCGGGATCTCCATCGAGCGCTTTGCGATGAAGCCTTCCCGGTGGACGATGCGGTCGCTCGTCACGGCGAAGTTCGACGTCGCCCAGTTGACGAACGCCCGCACCGGGTACCAGAGGAGGATCAGGACCCCCACGATCAGCGAGCCCCAGATCACGACGCTCCGGCCGGTGCCGTCGTCGGGCGCGTTCGCGAACGCGAAGCCCCAGGCGACCAGGATGAGGACCGTCACGATGCTCGGCAGGACGAGCGCGACCCAGTGCGGGCGCAGGTCGAGGACCAGCTGCTCACCCTCGATCAGGAGCCTGCGTGGGAACGGCACGGCCGGAGCTTATCGCAGGTGCTCGACGCTTCCGAACCGGACGGGCCGGACGCCCTCCGGCGTGAGGACGATCAGCGCTCCCGTCTCGTCGAGATCCTCGGCCACGCCCTCGATCACCGCGCCGTCGGCGCCAACCGCGCGGACCGACTCGCCGAGCGTGGCGCATCGCTCCCGGTACGCGGCGACGACCGCGCCGGCGAAGGCCGGATGCCCGGGTTCGTAGCGGCGGGCGAACGATCGGAGGAACGCCACGAGCAGGTCGACGTCCTCGGCGTCGACGGCGCCCGCGTTCGGCACGTCGGCGGGGGGTTCACCGAGGTTCACGCCCACGCCGAGGACGACGTGGTCGAACCCGTCGCCGGACATCCTCGACTCCGCCAGGATGCCGCCCGCCTTGCGGCCGGCGACCAGGAGGTCGTTCGGCCACTTGCATGCGGCTCGCTGGTCGGCGAGGTCGTCGCAGGACTCGGCGAGCGCGACCCCGGCGAGCAGCGTGAGCACCCCGCCGTGCTCCGGCGAGAGATCCGGGCGAAGGACCAGCGAGAACAGCAGCGCTCGCCCCGGCTCGTCGCGCCACGAACGACCCAGGCGTCCTCGACCCTCGGTCTGGTGCGCCGCAGCGACGAGCGTCCACTCGGGAGCGCCGGCGTCGGCCATCGCGAGCGCGGTCTCCTGGGTCGAGCGGGTAACCTCCTCGAACCGGACGGGGGCCGACAGGCCCGCGCGTTCGAGCGCGCGCGTCAAGGCGTGGTCGGACAGCGTCAACGTTTGACTCCCGTCCTGGGGTACCCGATTATCGGCTGCCGGAGCGGCGCGTGGCGAAACCTCGGATCCTGATCGCGAACCGCGGCGAGATCGCCGTGCGCATCATCCGGACGATCCGAGAGCTCGGCTACACGTCGATCGCCGTCTACAGCGACGCGGATCGCGATGCGCTGCACGTGGAGATGGCGGACCAGTCGTACCGGATCGGCCCGCCGCTTCCCGCCGACTCCTACCTCTCGATCGGCGCGATCCTCGACGCCGCGGCGAAGGCGAGGGCCACCGCGATCCACCCCGGCTACGGGTTCCTTTCCGAGCGCGCGCACTTCGCGAAAGCGGTCGAGGACGCCGGATACACGTTCGTCGGCCCGCCGGCCGAGGCGATCGAGATGATGGGCGACAAGGCCGCGGCCCGGCAGGCGGCCGATCGCGTCGGCGTGCCGATCGTGCCCGGGACGCCCGACCCGATCACGATCGCGAACGCCCCCGGGGAGGCCGAGCGGATCGGCTTCCCCGTCCTCGTCAAGGCGGCGTTCGGCGGCGGCGGGCGCGGCATGCACATCGTGCGCAAACCCGAGGAGCTCGAGAACGCGCTTGCTCGCGCGGCCCGCGAGGCGCAGGCGTACTTCGGGCGCCCCGAGGTCTTCCTCGAGCGCTACCTCGACCGAGCCCACCACGTCGAGGCGCAGGTCTTCGCGGACACGCACGGCAACGTGTTCTTCCTCGGCGAGCGCGACTGCTCCGTCCAGCGACGCCACCAGAAGCTGATCGAGGAGACGCCGTCGTCCGAGGTCGACGCAGACCTGCGGGCGCGCATCGGCGAGGCCTCGATGGCGCTCGCGAAGGAGGCCGGCTACGTGAACGCCGGCACGGTCGAGTGCCTCGTCGACGAGGACGGCTCCTTCTACTTCCTCGAGATGAACACGCGACTGCAGGTCGAGCACACCGTGACCGAGATGGTGACGGGGCTCGACGTCGTCGAGCTGCAGATCCGCGTGGCCCTCGGCGACAAGCTCGAGCTCGACGACGTCCGCCCGCGCGGCCACGCGATCGAGTGCCGGATCAACGCCGAGGATCCCACCCGCAACTTCCTCCCCGGCCCGGGCCGGGTCGCGGCCTACCGGGAGCCGTCCGGGCCGTTCGTCCGCGTCGACTCGTTCATCCGCGCCGGCAAGGAGATCCCGCCGGACTACGACTCGATGTTCGCGAAGCTCGTGGTCGCCGCC